>UCOA01000068.1 GCA_900474095.1 Hyphomicrobiales bacterium
CCCGCCGTCGATCCGCACGCCGGCGTCGGAGCGGATGCCGGTGATATCGGCGATGCTCATGACCAGCATCGCGCGATCGAGGTCCGGCTTGCCCTCGATTTGGCGCAGGTCCTTTACCATGCCCTGTTCAAACCGGCCCGATACGGCAATTTTGGCATTGTACACCGGCAGGCTGTAGATCGACCGCCTGCGCTCCTCGGTGACGAGCCTCGACTCCACATTCAGCGTTTCCGGCATCAGCAGCGCCCATTCGGTGACCGTCTGCCAAATGATACGGCCGTCGATGGTCTGGTTGCGATTGACTTCGAAGGGGACGGCAACATAGGGACCGTTCAGCACCTGCGGCCCACCCCATCCCCTGGCGATGCCGGACGAGACTTCCTCCGCCCGGCGGCCGCGCTCCTCCACCAGCCCCCATACCAGCAGCGTCGGGATCAGCAGCGCCATGGATATGAAGCCGATCATGATGAACTTGACACCGGGCGATGACAGGAGGGCTCTCATACCGCCCGGTTGCCCTGCCGTGTCGGACCGGGCTGGTTTGGCATTGTCTCCGGAATCTTCGTCCGGACTTGCGTCGATCTCGCTCATTTTTAAACCCCCAGACACTGAAACCGGCTGGGTACGCGCCGGTCCAACTATCGTTAAGAGTGCATTGAGGCGGATTGCGCGCGGAATATCGCCACTTTGAGGGCTCTTTTCAGGCGAATTGCGGATGAAAAAAACCCGGCATTCGCATGCCGGGTTCCAAGGAATTCGTCGGTGAAAAGACGCTCAGTCCTTCTTCGCTGTCGGGATGACCCGCAGCGCGAGTTCGCGCAACTGCGCCGGTGTTGCGGGGCTCGGGGCGCCCATCAGAAGGTCCTGGGCCTGCTGGTTCATCGGGAACAGCGTGACTTCGCGCAGGTTCTTGGCGCCGACGAGCAGCATGATGACGCGGTCGATGCCGGCTGCCATGCCGCCATGCGGCGGGGCGCCGTACTGGAAGGCGCGGTAGAGGCCGCCGAACTGCTCCTCGACCTCCTCGGCCGACTTGCCGGTGAGTTCGAAGGCCTTGACCATGACTTCCGGCAGCTGGTTACGGATCGAGCCCGACGCAATCTCGAAGCCGTTGCAGACGAGGTCGTACTGGTAGGCCTTGAGCGACAGCGGATCCTGCGTGTTCAATGCTTCCAGACCGCCTTGCGGCATCGAGAAGGGGTTGTGGGCGAAGTCGATCTTCTTTTCGTCTTCCAGCCATTCGTAGAAGGGGAAGTCGATAATCCAGCACAGTTCGAAGCGGTCGCGGTCGACGAGGTTCAGTTCCTCGCCGGCGCGGGTGCGGGCTTCGCCGGCAAACTTGTAGAACTTGGCCGGGTCGCCGGCAACGAAGAAGCAGGCATCGCCGTCGCCAAGGCCGAGCTGCGTGCGGATTGCGTCGGTGCGCTCCTCGCCGATGTTCTTGGCGAGCGGCCCGGCGCCTTCGAGCTTCTCGCCTTCCTTGCGCCAGAAGATATAGCCGAGGCCCGGCTGGCCGGTCGATTGCGCCCAGGCGTTCATGCGGTCGCAGAAAGCTCTGGAGCCGCCGGTCTTGGCCGGGATCGCCCAGACTTCGACCTTCGGGTTCGAGGCGATCATGTTGGCGAAGACCTTGAAGCCGGAGCCGGCGAAATGCTCGGTAACGGCCTGCATCTCGATCGGGTTCCTGAGGTCCGGCTTGTCGGAACCGTAGGTGCGGACCGCCGTCTCGTGGGGAATGCGGCGGAATTGCTGCGTCACCGGCTTGCCTTCGGCGAACTGCTCGAAGACGCCGCGCAGGACCGGCTCCATCGTGTTCCAAACGTCTTCCTGGGTGACGAAGCTCATTTCCAGGTCGAGCTGGTAGAATTCACCCGGCAGGCGGTCGGCGCGCGGGTCTTCGTCGCGGAAGCACGGCGCGATCTGGAAATAACGGTCGAAGCCGGCGACCATCAGGAGCTGCTTGTACTGCTGCGGCGCCTGCGGCAGGGCGAAGAACTTGCCTTCATGGATGCGGCTCGGCACCAGGAAGTCGCGCGCGCCTTCCGGCGAGGACGCCGTCAGGATCGGCGTCGAATATTCGGCAAAGCCGATCTCGGACATGCGGCGGCGCATGTCGGCGATGATCTGGGTGCGCTTGACGATGTTCCTGTGCAGCGTCTCGCGGCGCAGGTCGAGGAACCGGTATTTCAGGCGGACGTCCTCGGGGTATTCAGGCTCGCCGAAGACCGGCAGCGGCAACTCCTTGGCGGCGGAGAGGACTTCGATCTCCTGCGCATAGAGTTCGATCTCGCCGGTTGCCATATGCTTGTTGACGGTTTCGTCCGAACGCGCCTTGACGAGGCCGTCGATACGGATGACCCACTCGCCGCGCACGGTTTCCGCCGCCTTGAAGGCCGGGCTGTCGGGATCGACGACGATCTGGGTCATGCCGTAGTGATCGCGAAGGTCGATGAACAGCAGGCCGCCATGGTCGCGGACGCGGTGAACCCAGCCGGACAGACGGACGGTCTGGCCAACATCGGATTTGCTAAGAGCGGCACAAGTGTGGCTGCGGTAAGGGTGCATCATATTATCCTGGAACCAAGGGTGGCGCGCAGCCACGCGAAAGCGCGCTGCGGCAGCGTCAAAATCGGGCGGAAAAGCGCATGGTGAGGCCGATTTGTCAAGGCCGGGGCACCGATGACCGGGGTTGCCGGGAGGATACGGCTGCTGTTCGGCGCCGATCGATCGTTGAAACCGCCCATCCATACGGGAAGCTGAACGGACCATCAATTATCGTGACTGTTTTTGACCGCGGGGGCCGTTTAAGGATGATCCTCGGCACGCAGGCATAGAGTCGCGTCCGTCCGGATGATTTCTTCATGTCCCAGATTCGCCCGCTCATCCCCCTCCTGATCACCGCCGGCATACTGATCGGCGGTAACGGGCTTCAGGGGACGTATATTTCATTGCGGGCGCTTCAGGAGGGGTTTTCGACCTCGCTGATCGGTCTTGTCGGCACGGGCTACAATATCGGCTTTGCCATCGGCTGCATCTATGTAACGCGAATCCTGCGCTCGATCGGCCATATCCGGACGTTTTCGGCGATGGCGGCCATTGCGTCCGCAGCCTCGATTGCCATGGTGCTGTTGATCGATCCTTGGTTCTGGTTCCTGATGCGGCTGGTTGCCGGCATCTGTTTTGCCAGCCTGTTCGCCACCGTCGAAAGCTGGCTCAATGCGCGGGTGACCAATTCCAACCGCGCCCGGACGCTGTCGATCTACCGTCTGGTCGATCTCGGCTCGGTGACGGCAGCGCAATATCTGATCCCGACCGTCGGCATCGAAGGCTTTCAGCTTTTTGCCATCGTCTCGATGGCGCTGACGCTGTCGCTGGTGCCGATCGCCTTTGCCGACCGCTCCAGCCCCGGCGCACCGGCGGCCATCAAGTTCGACATCAAGGCGCTCTGGAACATCTCGCCGCTCGCCACCGTCGGCTGCATCGTCGTCGGGCTGACGAACTCGACATTTCGGTCGCTCGGACCGATCTATGCGGACGGTATCGGCCTGTCGATCACCGCGATTGCCACCTTCATGAGCGTCGGCATCATCGGCGGCGTCGTGCTGCAATATCCGCTCGGGCTCTATTCCGACCGGCTCGACCGGCGGCTGATCATTCTCTTCGCCACCTTTGGCTCGCTAGTTGCCGGTCTCTACCTCGCCTTCTTCGCCGGCAGCGACGAATGGCTGAACTTCATCGGCATCTTCGTCTTCGGCGCCTTCGCCATGCCGCTCTATTCGCTCTGTTCGGCCCATGCCAACGACCACGCCGCCGAGGGCCAGCATGCGCTGGTGTCGGCGGGCATGCTATTCTTCTGGTCGTGCGGCGCCGTCGTCGGCCCGCTGTTTGCCTCGTTCATGCTGGATATCTTCGGACCGCAGGCATTGTTCATCTATACGGCTGCGGTGCTTGCCGCCTTCATGCTCTACACGCTGCAGCGTATGACGGCGCGCGGCGCCGTGCCGGCCGGCGCGCGGCGGATGCGCTTCCGCAACCTGTTGCGCACCTCCTCCTTCTTTAACAAGCTCGCGGCAGCACCCGAGGAAAAGAAGGACGTGTAACGTTGCGGCAAGATG
The DNA here is from genome assembly GCA_900474095.1 of Hyphomicrobiales bacterium. GTDB lineage: Bacteria > Pseudomonadota > Alphaproteobacteria > Rhizobiales > Rhizobiaceae > Pararhizobium. The sequence goes on from UCOA01000068.1 coordinate 4,116, forward strand.
CCGTCGCTTTCCAATTGCTGAAGGGTGCCGTCAAGTTTAAGAAGCGCAGGCATCTCAATTGCCGGAACCATTCCTTATGTCAGCCATCAGCCGCCGTACGCTTCTGAAGGGATCGGCCGTCACCGCGGCCTGCTTCTCGCTCGGCGCCGGCCTCGCCGCCCGAAGCCGTGCCGCCCCCTCGCCGCTTCTGCTGAAGGCGCAGTTCATTGACGCAAAGCTCGCGAACGACGCCGTCACGCCGAAGCTAATGACCTACGGGACGGTCGACGCTGCCGCGACAGGCATGCCGCCAGTGATCCGGATGAGGAAAGGCGAAACCTTTGCCGCCCGGTTGCTGAACGGGCTTGATGAGCCGACGACGATCCATTGGCACGGCTTGCGCATCGTCAACGCCATGGACGGCGTGCCGGAAATGACGCAACCCTACGTCTATCCGGGCGACAGCTTCTACTATGCGTTCACGCCGCCGGATGCCGGCACCTTCTGGTACCACCCCCATTGCAACACGCTGACCCAGATGGGCCACGGCCTCACCGGCGTTATCGTCGTCGAGGACCCGGCAGATCCGGTCTTCGATGCGGAGGTGGTGATCAACCTGCGCGACTGGCGATTGGGTAAAGACGGTACATTCCTCGCACCGTTCAAGCCCCGCGACGCCGCGCGCGGAGGCACCTATGGCACGATCCGCACGGCCAATTGGCAGCAGGAGCCCATCTACGATGCACCGGCCGGTGGCCTTGTGCGTGTCCGGCTGGCAGCGACCGATGTCACGCGCATCTATACATTGGGAACGGAAGGTGCGGCGGCGATGGTCATCGCACTCGACGGCAATCCGGTCGTGATGCCCTTCCCCATCGACCGGCTGGATTTCGGCCCGGGCCAGCGCGTCGACCTCATCCTGCGCATGCCGGACATGGAGGGCACGTTGGTCAGGCTTGGCAATTTCCGCGGCTCTTCTCCGTGGACCATCGCAACATTGCGGGCAACCGGACCATCGCTGAAGCGCGACCTCCGCGACGTGAAACCGCTGCCGGCCAACTCGGTGCAAGAAGCCGATCTTTCCGTCGCAGAGCGTATCCCGCTCGATTTCACAGCGACGGCAGAGCATGCGCCGGCCCCAGGCATCTGCGGCACGCTTGGCTATACCTTCTGGGCGATCAACAAGGTGCCGTGGCCCGGCGACACGCCCGATCCGGTGGCGCCGCTTTCGGAACTGAAGCTTGGCAGGAGCTATGTGCTGCAGGTGCGCAACCGCACACCGCACGCGCACCCGATCCACCTGCATGGCCTCAGCTTCCGGATCATCAATTCCAACAAGCGCACGATGCTGCCGCCGCCGACCGATACGATCCTTCTGCTTCCGGACGAGCAGGCCGAACTCGGCCTCGTCGCCGACAACCCTGGAGACTGGCTGCTGCATTGCCATATCATCGAACACCAGAAGACCGGAATGTCGGGATATTTCCGCATCGCCTGAGCTTTTTCCATTGTGACAGATGGCGCGAAGCGATACATCGGGTGAGTTTATAGCCGCATTTCCGCCACAGTGATTGAAGTTTGATGATTGAGACAACCGCCGAACTCGCCGCCGCCTGCGAAACGCTGGCGCAGGGGCAATACCTGACAATCGACACGGAATTTCTCCGCGAAACGACCTTCTGGCCGCAGCTGTGCCTCATCCAGATGGCCGGACCGGACATGGCCGTCATCGTCGATCCGATGGCGAAGGACATCGATCTTGCGCCATTCTTCGAACTGATGGCCAATACCAGCGTGATCAAGGTCTTCCATGCCGCGCGCCAGGACATCGAAATCATCTACAACCTCGGCAAGCTCATTCCGCATCCGATCTTCGACACCCAGGTCGCCGCCATGGTGTGCGGCTTCGGCGACAGCGTTTCCTACGACCAGCTCGTCAGCCGGATCAAGGGCGTCCATATCGACAAGTCCTCGCGCTTCACCGACTGGAGCCGCCGGCCGCTGTCGGACAAGCAGCTTGACTATGCGCTGGCCGACGTCACCCACCTGCGCGAGGTCTACCTGCATCTAAAGGAAGAGCTCGAGCGCGAAGGTCGCTCGCTGTGGCTGACCGAAGAGATGGCGATCCTCGAGGCCAAGGAAACCTACGACATCCACCCGGACGACGCCTGGCAGCGGCTGAAGATGCGGCTGAAGAAGCCGCAGGAATTGGCCGTTTTGCAAAAAGTCGCCGCCTGGCGCGAGCGCGAGGCGCGCAACCGCAATGTTCCGCGCGGCCGTATCCTCAAGGATGACGGCCTATACGAGATCGCCCAGCAGCAGCCGAAGGACGCCGAAGCACTGTCGCGCCTGCGCACCATCCCCAAGGGGTGGGAGCGCTCCGCAGCCGGCACGGCGATCATCGAGGCCGTCAACGCGGCGCTCGAACTGCCGAAGTCCGAGATGCCGAAGCTGCCGCGTCAGAACCAATCGCCGGAAGGGGCCGCTGCCGCCAGCGAAATGCTCAAGGTTCTGCTCAAGCTCATCGCTGAAAAGCAGGGTGTCGCCGCCAAGATCATCGCCAACAGCGACGACCTCGAACGCATCGCCTCGGAAGGTCCGAACGCCGATGTCGGAGCGCTTAAGGGCTGGCGTCGCGAGTTGTTCGGCGACACCGCTTTGAAGCTGATCAACGGCGAAGTCGCACTGCGTTTCATCGACCGCAAGATCGAGGCCGTCGAGCTTTAGGCTGCGATCCGTCAGGGTGAATCCTGGAACCCTTGGTGATCTTGTCGACAACTTTCCAGTCGGCGTGAGGCGCTATGCCGACTCTTGCCCGGCAGTTCCGCGCGAGCCTAGCACCAGCCCGCAGGGCTATCCGTCATGCGAAGGCTGACAAGAGTCGTGGCATGATGGGCAGTGACTGAAGCCTTGAAAACATCGCGATCGAGACCGGCTTTTCGGACCAGGCGCACTTCACCCGGCACTTCAAGGACGCCCACGGCTGACGCCCGGCCACTGGGCGAGCCTTTCGGGCGGGTGATAGGTGCGACAAGGCGCATACGCGAAATCGCTTGACCCGGGTTGTTTAAGGGGAACAATGCACGCCGTACCATAGCGAAGCGGATGTCATGAGAGAAATATCTCCTACCGAGAACTGGCTTATGATCACGCTCGGCATGGCATTGAGCGGCGTGCTCTACGGACTTGTCGTCTATCCCGGCGAACCGGTGATCATCGGCGCGATTTTCGCGTTGTTCATGGGCGTACCTCTCATTGCCTTCGAGCGGCGCTTGCTGTTTCGCCCGCTGCGCCGGTGGATCGAGCGGCTCCCGACGCCCGTCTTCATCGTTTCAGCGCTGGTGATCTATGAAGTTCTGATGAGCGCCGGCTATGCGCTGGCCGCCCTGTTGCTGTGGCCGCTGGACCTCCTCAACTCGAAATCGCTGGCCGAGGCCATCGTCATGCCGTTCCACGTGTTCCTCTATGCGCTCGCCGTCTGCGCCCTGATCGTCTTCATTCTGCGCGTCCGCGATCTGCTCGGCCACGATGTGTTTACGAGCATGCTGATCAGCCGCTATCGCACACCGGTAAAGGAGGAGCGCGTCTTCCTGTTCATCGATCTCGCCGATTCGACATCCTTTGCCGAAAAGCATGGGGATCTGCGCGCGCAGCAATTCCTGAAAGCGCTGTTCGCCGCCTTTGCCGAGCCGGTACGGCGCCACAAGGGAGCGATCGACGATTATATCGGCGATGCCGCGATCGTCACCTGGCCGCTGGAAAAGGGTGTCAAACATGCGCGCTGCATTCGCTGCATCTTCGACATCATCGACGATATCGAAACCAATGCGGAGGCCTGGCGCCAGAGGTTCGGCCAGGTGCCACGGCTGCGGGCCGCCCTGCACGGCGGATCGATCATCACGGCGGAAATCGGAGTCCACCACCACAAGATCGCCTATTTCGGCGACACGGTGAACACCACGGCGCGGCTGGAATCTCTAGCCAAGACGCTGAACAGGCCGGTGTTGATCTCGGCCGAGCTTGCCGAGCGGATCAAGTTGCCTGACAGATTCGGGATCGAGGATCTGGGCGTCCATGCCGTCAAGGGACGCGGCCAGACGCTCGGCGTCATGGCGTTGAGACCAAAGGCGAAAGTCGAGGTCGCCGAGACATTCGACCTGCGAATTCCGGCCGAATAGCCGGGCGGTCCTGGCCGCCGTCACCAAAGCTTCATCCAGGTGTCAATTCGCCGACATCAATCGCCTGCTAAGCGAATCCCCTTATTCAAACCGCTCGTAGGGGACATGATGAAACACGCTCTTTTCGCTTCCGTGGCACTCGGCCTTTTGACCACCGCCGCCCTTGCCGAAGACACGGTCTTCCCAGCCACGCTTGCGGCGCATGCCGTGTTGCCGGCCAACACCATCATCGCCGCCCCCGCCGATGCGGCCGATTATCTGAAGACCTCCGGCAAGTTCACGACGCCGGACCGAAAGCGCACCGAGGCGCTCGGCACCGTGCCCGGCAAGGACGGCGTGCGTTTGACCGGCCTGTCGCTGCCTTTCGACGGTCAGCCGATGCAGGGTTTCTCCGGTATCAAGACGATGCCGGACGGCACCTTCTGGAGCCTTTCGGACAACGGCTTCGGCAACAAGCTGAACTCCTCCGACACGATGCTGATGCTGCACAACATCGAGATCGACTGGGACGCCGGCAAGATCGAGGCTCTGAAGACGGTGTTCCTCACCGATCCCGACAAGAAGGCGCCCTTCCCGATCGTTATGGAAGGCGCTGCCAAGCGCTACCTGACCGGCGCCGATTTCGACGTCGAATCCATCCAGCCGGTTGCCGACGGCTTCTGGGTCGGCGAGGAGTTCGGTCCCTACATTCTCAAGTTCGATCTCGAGGGCGAGCTGACGGAGGTCGTTTCGACGACGGTCGACGGCAAGCCGGTGACGTCGCCCGACAATCCGACGCTCGCCGTCCAGGCCGATCCGTCGAAGCCGATGCCGGTCTTCAACATCAAGCGTTCCGGCGGGTATGAGGGCCTCGCCCTGTCCAAGGACGGAGGCAAGCTCTACGGCTTGCTCGAAGGTCCCATCTGGACCGACGGCGAGAACGTCGAGCGGGGCGAAGGCCGCCCGGCCCTCCGTATCGTCGAGCTTGACGTTGCGTCGAAAACCTGGACCGGCCGCAGCTGGCTCTATCCGCTCGCCGAAGGCGGCGAGGCGATCGGCGACTTCAACATGCTGGACGAGAAGACGGCTCTGGTGATCGAGCGCGACAACGGTGCCGGCACGGCCGACAAGGCCTGCGCCAATCCGAAGGAACCGAAGCCGGACTGCTTTGCCGTCGGCGCCAAGGTGAAGCGCGTCTACAAGATCGAGATGACCGACGAAAACGCCGGCAGGGCGGTCCGCAAGATCGGCTATATCGATCTCCTGAAAATCGCCGATCCGGACAACAGGAAGCGCCAGGGCGGCGGCGAAGGCTTTTACGACATGCCTTTCGTCACCATCGAAAATGTCGATCGCGTCGACGACACACACATCGTCGTCGGCAATGACAACAACCTGCCCTTCTCGGCCGGCCGCTCGATCGACAAGGCCGACGACAACGAATTCGTCCTGCTCGAAGTCGGCGAATTCCTGAACGCCAAGTAACCGGCGCCAAAACACGACGGCCCCGTAACGTGAATTACGGGGCCTTAAATGATTTGAAGCCTTAAGTTATATCAGTGCTGCGGCGTCCGCAAGGCACTGCCCGACGTGGGAAAATAGTATTTGACGTTTTCGACGTTCTATTCGAACCGGAACGCGATCCGCTTGCCTGTCAGCCTGGCAAGCTGCTGCAGCCGGCCGTCGACGCGTTCGCCGGTGAATTCCGAGTAGGCGGAGGGCACGACGAATTCGAGATCGAGGTCCGGGGCGTTGGAGCGGCGGATATCGAGATTGCGGACGATACCCGGCATCGAAGCCGAGAAGAGATAGACGACCCTCAGCAATCCACCCAACAGCTTGGCGAGTTCCAGCAGGCGCGGCGTAGCGATGGCCGCGAGCGGCTCGGTGGCACCGTTGTCGGCGAAACCCTCGAAACGATAGTAGTTGGCAAGCGCGATAAAGGCGCGGCCGGCATGGGTGATGCCGGAGAACGTGCTGTGGGCAATAATGTTGAGCGCCTGCAGGCCACGATAATCCGGATGGGCGCGCCAGCTGATATCGGCGAGCAGACAGGCGGCCTGACGGTAGCGCCCCTCCTCCTCGGTTTCGGTGATGCCGAAATGCGGCACCATCTTGCCGCTCCAATCGGCGAGCTCGCGGGCATGCTCGGGCGAACGGGCGCGAAGAATGGCAATTTCGCCGGCCGCCGTCAGCAGCGGATCATGGCCGCGCACGGTTTCCGACAGCAGCGAAAACAGATAGCCCTCGCGAACGCCGAGGGCTGAAAAGGAAATACGCGCCGGCTTCATCTGCGCGATCGCTTCCTGCATCGCAACGGCGCCGAAGGGCAAGAGTGCGCGGCGGGTCTTCGAAATGGTCGCATAGGCCGGGGACTTGGTGTCCTTCGGCTCGATCACCTCGGGCAGGAAAGCCATCGCCTCTTCGAGGGAGATTTCATAACCCTGCATCATGTGGAGCGGATAATTGCGCGTCTCCATATGCAGCTTGGCGATCGAGCGCCAGGTGCCGCCGACGGCGTAGAAGGTGCGACCGGCAACATTCTGCAGAACCTGCGCGCCCTTCATGTAGCGCCGCACATGGCTGCGCGCCTTCACGATCGATCCTTCGGCATGCTCCGACAGCCGGATCCCGCCGAGCGGCAGGGTAATGCCCTTGCCGACCTTGGTGCCGACGACATCGACGAGTTCCAGCGAACCGCCGCCGAGGTCACCGACGACACCGTCGGGGTCGTGATAGCCGCTGATGATGCCGAGCGCTGAGAAATGGGCTTCCTCCTCGCCGGTCAGCACGCGGATTTTCTGGCCGAGGATAATTTCCGCCCGGCGGATGAAATCCGGGCCATTCGATGCATCGCGGGCAGCCGCCGTCGCAAGCACGAAGACCGTGGAGGCGCGCGCCTGCGTGGACAAGGCCTTGAACCGGTGCAGCGATTTCAGCGCCCGCTCGACACTCTCGGCATCCATGCGACCGGTCGCGTCGATGCCCTTGCCGAGCCCGCACATGACCTTTTCGTTGAACAGCACGGCAGGAGAGCGACTCAGCCCCTCATAGATGACAAGCCGAATCGAGTTCGACCCAATATCTACGACGGAGACCGGGGCAATTCCAGGCAAACGCCCCTGGGCTTCAGATTCTACCATGCAAATCCAGTTTATCTTCTGCGGCCGCTGTCCCAGCCGGCGATTACCTTCGGGGTGCTGGATTTCAAGGCCTCTCCCCGCCCGGACAGGCTGGGATTGGTCATGAAATAGACCTGAGCATTGAACGGCTCTGAATCGCGGGCGACGTCCATGCGCCGCGACGTTCCGTCCGGAAGGATCTCGTAGCTCTGCTGGTTATCGATGAGATTGCCCAGCATGATCTGCGACAGCACCTGTTCATGCACAGTCCGGTTGATGAGAGGCACAAGGGTCTCCACCCGCCGGTCCAGATTGCGCGGCATCAAGTCCGCCGACCCGATATAGACGAGCGCGTGCTCGGAGGGAAGCCCGTGACCATTGCCGAAGCAGAAGATGCGCGAATGTTCAAGGAAACGTCCGACGATCGATTTGACGCGGATATTATCGGACAGGCCGGGCACCTGCGGCCGCAAACAGCAGATGCCGCGAACGACCAAATCGATTTCGACGCCGGCGCGGCTGGCCGTGTAGAGCGCATCGATGATTTCCGGATCGACCAGCGAATTCATCTTCATCCAGATCGACGCCGGATGACCGGCCTCGGCATGGGCGATTTCCTCGCCGATATGCTGCAGGATGCGCGGACGCAGCGTGTGCGGCGAAATCGCAAGCTTCATGCCGGCTTCCGGCTCGCCGTAGCCGGTGATGAAATTAAAGATATTGGCCATGTCATGGGCAATCTTAGGATTGCAGGTGAAGAAGGACAGGTCCGTATAGATCTTCGCCGTGACCGGATGATAGTTGCCGGTGCCGAGATGGCAGTAGGTTCTGAGCTTGCCTTCCTCGCGGCGCACCACCATCGACATCTTCGCATGCGTCTTCAGTTCGATGAAGCCGAACACCACCTGCACGCCGGCGCGTTCGAGGTCGCGCGCCCAGCGGATATTGGCTTCCTCGTCAAAGCGCGCCTTCAGCTCGACCAGCGCCGTCACCGACTTGCCGGCTTCGGCGGCATCGATCAGCGCACGCACGATCGGGCTGTCGTTCGAGGTCCGATAAAGCGTCTGCTTTATCGCCAGAACGTCAGGATCGCGCGCAGCCTGGAGCAGAAACTGGACCACCACGTCGAAAGATTCGTAGGGGTGGTGGACGACCATGTCCTTTTCGCGGATGGCGGCAAGACAGTCTCCGGCGTGTTCGCGGACGCGTTCGGGAAATCGCGCGTTGTACGGCTCGAAGCGCAAATCGTCGCGCGGCGCCTTCGTGATCTCGGACAAAGTGTTGAGGGCAAGAAGACCCGGCAGGACGGCGACGCGGTTTTCCGGAACGCCGAGTTCGCCGACAACGAAATGGCGCAGTTCCAGCGGCATCTCGGAATCGATCTCGATGCGGATCACCGATCCGCGGCGCCGGCGCTTCAGCGCCGTCTCAAAGAAGCGGACGAGATCTTCGGCCTCTTCCTCGACTTCGATATCGCTGTCTCGAATGATGCGGAAGGTGCCCGAACCCTTGACCTCATAGCCGGGGAACAACCGCTCGATGAACAGGCTGACCGCATCCTCCAGGGTGATATAGCGGATCACCGATTTGGCATCCGGCAAGCGGATGAACCGTTCGAGCGCGACCGGCAGGCGCAGAAGCGCCGTCATCGGCTCACGACCTCGCTTGCTGGCGAGTTGCAGCCCCATGGTGAAACCGAGGTTCGGAATGAACGGGAACGGATGCGCGGGGTCGATCGACAACGGCGTCAGCACCGGAAAGATCGATTGCTCGAATTCGGTGGCCAGCCAGGCTCTGTCCTGTACCGACAGCGACACCGGGCGGACGATGAGAATATCCTCCTTGGCGAGATACTGCTGCAGGACTGCCAGCGAGGCCTGCTGCTCCATCTGCAGGTTGTCGATTTCCTTGAGGATGTCTTCCAGCTGCTCGACAGGCGTCTTGCCATCGGGGCTGCGCACCATCACGCCCTGGCGAACCTGGCCTTCGAGACCAGCAACGCGCACCATGAAAAATTCGTCGAGGTTGGCGGCGGAAATCGACAGGAAACGCACACGCTCAAGCAACGGATGCGCCGTGTTCAGCGTTTCCTCGAGAACCCGACGGTTGAACTGAAGCCAGGAGAATTCGCGGTTGATGAAGCGCTCCGGGCTGGTTAGCAGATCGATTTCATGCGCCACGGGCTCATGGGCGATTGTCGCAGATGTTACAGTGTCCATGGCCGAACCCGCCCTCTCGTTTTTTATGATGCAGCTAGCGCAGTTTGACGACCTAACTATGACAGTCAATCAATTTCGCGCGTCTTTCCAACGGCATCCAGCACCTCGGACGCGAGCGTCCTGTTGATGCGGGTGCCGCGCGCAAGGGCCAGATGATCCAGCCGCTCGACGATCGTCTGGGCCGATTCGAGCGAACGCTCCATGCGCGCCACGATGTAGCCGATCAGGCGGTCGTCAACTGCCAGCTGCCGGTCGGAAAGCAACTTGACCAGGACCTGGGCCAGCAGTTCATCATCCGGTTCGCCGATCTCGACGACGGTCGCAGCCTTCAGGCGCGAACGCAGGTCGGCCAGTTCCACCGGCCAGGACATCGGCCAGAGGCGACTTGTAATCAGCAGGCTGGTACCGTTCTCGCGCACGCTGTTGATGACATGGAACAGCGCCCGGTCATCAAAACCGCGCCGGTCGGCATCCTCGAAGAGAACCGGTTTCGTCGCCGCGACATCGGCGGCATCGCTGCCGGCCGTCGGATGGATGGCGGCGGCGGCGCTGTTTTCCCGCCAGATGGCTGCAAGATGCGATTTTCCCGAGCCGACTGGCCCGGCAAGAATGACGACGGGTGACGGCCAGCGCGGCCAACTGTCGATGATCGACACGGCCGCCTTCAGTCGCTCGGACACGAGAAGATCGTCACGACCCGTCTGAGGCTCGTGCTCGAAAACGAGCGGCAGCTGTTCGAAGTTGCGGACCATACGCCTGTTACTCTGGAAGCTTGTACTCTGGGAAGTCGTGTTCCGGCTCGGCCTTTTCGCCGGTCCTGTGGCCGTGATAGAGCGTGCTATCAAGATACCGCCCTATGCCGAAACGAACAAGGACGCCGATAGCGGCCGCGCACGGCACCGCCACCAGCAGCCCGACGAAACCGAAGAGGGCGCCGAACGCCAGGAGCGCGAACATCAGCCACACCGGATGCAGCCCGACGCTTTTGCCGACAAGCCGCGGCTGCAGGATGTTTCCCTCGAGAAACTGCCCGACGAAGAAAATGCCCGCGACGAGGCCAATGTGAAGATAGTCGGGCCAGAACTGGACAAGCGCCACGCCGACGGCAAGTACGAGGCCAACCAGCGAACCGACATAGGGAACAAAGCTGATCATGCCGGCAAACAGGCCGATCAGCAGGCCGAAGTTCAGGCCGGCGAGTGACAATGCAATGCCGTAGAACAGGCCAAGAATGATGCAGAGCGACCCCTGGCCGCGCACGAAACCGGCAATCGTCAGGTTCATGTCGCGGGCGATCTGGCGGACGGTGGCGACGTGGTCACGCGGGACCCAACTATCGACCTTGTCGACCATCCGGTCCCAGTCGAGCAACAGATAAAAGGCGACCACCGGCGTGACCACGAACAACGAGATGATATCGAGCAGCGCCATGCCCGAGTTCCACAATTGCTGGAACAAGGTGCCGAGGAAGCCCGCACCCTGTTCGAGCAGCTTGGCGGAGTTCTGCTTGATCGTATCCATCTGGCCTGCCACCCAATCCGGCAGCCACGAGGCATGCCCGCTGGTCAGGAATTCCTGCAGCATGGAGATATAACCCGGCATCTTCTGGATGAAGTCCGCTGCCTGGGTGAAGACGATCGGAATGATGAGGACAAGCGACAGCGCGAAGACGACGACGAAGCCGATCAGGATGACGATCGTTGCCATCAGGCGGTTCAAGCCCAGCCTTTCCAGCCTGTCGGCGACCGGATCGAGGAAATAGGCAAGCGCCATGCCGGCGATGAACGGCAGCAGGATCGTCGAGAATACCATCAGGAAGGCAATGAAGCCGGCGAGGAAAAGCAGCCAGAAAATGATCTGGCGCTGCAGTCCGCTGCTGCTCAATTTGTTGACCATGCCGCTGTTCCGATGCCCCGCGCCTAAAGCGGCATCCCGCCGCGTCCGCCTCTGGAGATAGGATGTGCCACCGACCGCGGTCAAGCCTGTGGCTGCAAACGGCCACGACAACCGGGCAAAACGGTGAAAAAGCCGAATATCAAGGGCAATATGCTTGCACTTCCCAAGTCATCATGCCAATCGCAATGCCAAAACGACGAGCCGGCGGAGATCAAGCCATGAGCGAGCCAGGAAAGAACGGTCTGACCTATAGCGATGCGGGTGTGGACATCGATGCCGGAAACCTTTTGGTGGAAAAGATCAAGCCGCATGTGCGCTCGACGCGGCGTCCCGGCGCCGACGGCGAGATCGGCGGATTCGGCGGTCTGTTCGACCTGAAAGCAGCCGGTTTCACTGATCCGGTGCTGGTTGCCGCCAATGACGGCGTCGGCACCAAGCTGAAGATCGCCATCGATGCCAACAAGCACGATACTGTCGGCATCGATCTCGTTGCCATGTGCGTCAACGATCTCGTCGTGCAGGGCGCGGAGCCACTGTTCTTCCTCGACTACTTCGCCACCGGCAAGCTAGATCCGGACCAGGGTGCTGCCATCGTCGGCGGCATTGCTGCCGGTTGCCGCGAGGCGGGCTGCGCGTTGATCGGCGGCGAGACAGCCGAAATGCCGGGCATGTATTCCGGCGGCGACTACGACCTCGCAGGCTTCGCCGTCGGTGCTGCCGAGCGCGGGCAGCTGCTGCCGGCCGGTGACATTGCAGAGGGCGACGTCATCTTCGGTCTCGCTTCCTCCGGCGTGCATTCGAACGGATATTCGCTGGTGCGCAAGATCGTCTCGCTCTCGGGCCTTGCCTGGAACGCGCAAGCCCCCTTCGGCGAAGGCACGTTGGCCGACGTCCTGATGACGCCAACGCGCATCTATGTGAAACCGCTCCTGAAGGCCATTCGCGAGACCGGCGCGCTGAAGGCGCTTGCCCACATCACCGGCGGCGGCTTTCCGGAAAACATTCCGCGCGTGCTGCCGAAGCATCTGGCCGCCGAGATCGATCTTTCTGCCATCCAGCCGCCGGCCGTCTTCTCCTGGCTCGCCAAGACCGGCGGCGTCGCGGCCAACGAAATGCTGCGCACCTTCAACTGCGGCGTCGGCATGATCGTCGTCGTGGCAGCGCAAGATGCTGAAACGGTGGCTTCGGTTCTAAAGGCCGAAGGCGAGACCGTCTTTGCGCTCGGCCGCATGGTCGCCCGCGCGGAGGATGGCGCCGGCACGATCTACAAGGGCACGCTTGCTCTATGAACGATACGGTGAAAACGGCCCGCAAACGGGTCGTGGTGTTCATTTCCGGCGGCGGCTCCAACATGCTGGCGCTGGCGAAAGCTGCCTCGGAACCGGGTTTTCCGGCAGAGATCATCGGTGTGGTTTCGGACAAGGCCGATGCGGGCGGGCTCACCAAGGCGGCGGCACTCGGTATTCCGACCTTTTCCTTCGTCCGAAAGGACTATGACAGCAAGGACGCGCACGAAGCGGCGATCCTGTCGGCTCTTGAAAGTCTTTCGCCTGATATCATCTGCCTCGCCGGCTACATGCGCCTGCTGAGCGCGGCCTTCATCAAACGCTACGAAGGCCGGATCATCAACATCCACCCTTCCCTGCTGCCGCTGTTTCCAGGTCTCCATACCCACCAACGGGCAATCGATGCCGGCATGACGGAAGCCGGCTGCACCGTGCATTTCGTCACCGAGGGCATGGACGAAGGGCCGGTTATCCTGCGGGCGACCGTCCCGGTCGTTGCCGGCGACGCGGCCGACACCCTCGCTGCGCGGGTACTGGTGGAAGAGCATCGGATTTATCCGGCAGCGCTGCGGCTCGTTGCTGAAGGCAAGGTGCGGATGGTCGGCGGCAAGGCGGTTATGGCGGACGCCTTATGACGCCGCATATCTCGCACTGGCTTTGACGCAAGGCGTGGCAACGCTGGACAGGAAGCTGCAAACAAGCAGCTTTACCGAGGACGTCCCGCTTTTTGAATACTAGCTGGCAGCCAGCCTCTCCCGGTTCAGCATCGCCCATTGCAGCAGCATGATCGTCTTGCCGTCGCAGATCTCGCCGCTGTCGATCATCGCCATGGCATCCTTGAGCGGGATCTCGAGCACCTCGATGTCCTCGTCCTCGTGCGAGGCACCACCGCCGTCTTGCGCCTTCACCGTCACGTCGATGATCGCGGCGAAGAAATGGATGGTCTCGGTCACCGCACCGGGCGACATGAAGGCTTGGAAGACGGGACGCACATCCGTGACCAGATAACCGGTTTCCTCCATCACCTCGCGCCGGATCGCCTCCTCCGGGTGATCGCCGTCAAGCAGTCCGGCCGGCGTTTCGAGCAGCCAGCCGGAATGGCCGTTGAGGTGTGCGGGCACGCGGAACTGGCGCACGAGGATGACGCTGTCGCGCTTGGGATCGTAGAGCAGAATGGTCGCGCCGTTGCCGCGATCGTAAACCTCGCGTTTCAGCTTCTTCGTCACTCCATTGGAGCCGGTATAGTTGAAGGTGACATTGCGCAGATGATACCAGTTCTTCGAAAGCGTCTCGTCTTTCAAGAGTTCAATCTTTGCGTCGCGAAACTTCGTCATTCGCAGTTCAATCCTTGCGCAGCCATACGTGATTGTCATGGAAGGCGGCACCGCCATAGGGCGCTGCCGCATCGGCGCCGGTGAGCACGTTGATGCCCTCGCCGTCGAGATGCGCATCGTTCGGCCAGAGCCCCTCTGCGATGATCACGCCGCGCCGCGCGCCGCCACCGAGCCTGGCATGTAGCCGGATTTCGCCGCGATCGTTGCCGATCCGGACGATATCGCCATTGGCTATGCCAAGTGCCGCAGCATCGTCCGCGTGGATCATCGCCTCGGGGCGAACCTCCTTCTGGATGGAAGACAGCGTCTCGGCAAACGTCGAGTTCAGGAAGGACCGCGCGGGCGACGTCGCCAGGCGGAACGGATGTTTCTCGTCCGCGACCTCGATCAGGTCGACATGGTCGGGAAACACCGGCAGTTTTGCATGCGGGCCTTGGAGGCCGAGTGCCTTCGGTGGCCGGTTCGGCGCCGGCGTACCGGTCCAGTCAGCCTTGAAGCGGAATTTGCCGTCTGGATGGCCGAACCCCTTGATGAAATGTGCCGTGTCGAAATCCGGCTGGACATCCAGCCATTTGTCGCGCTTCAGGTCGTCATATCCGATGTCGTAGTTCACCAGGATATGGTCGATATGCTCGCGCTCGCTGAGGCCAAAACCGGGCTTGTCGGCAACGCCGAGGCGCTTGGCCAGTTCCTCGATGACGAAGAGATTGGTGCGCACCGTTGATGGCGGCTCGACCACCTTCGGGCCGAGCAGGATGTGCTGATGGCCACCGCCGCGATAGAGGTCGTCATGCTCGAGAAACATCGTGGCGGGCAGGACGATATCGGCGAGCTTGGCCGAGTCGGTCATGAACTGCTCGTGCACGGCCACGAAAAGATCATCGCGCAGGAAGCCACGCTTCACCAGCCGCTGCTCGGGAGCGACGTTAACGGGATTGGTGTTCTGGATCAGCAGCGCCGTCACCGGCCCGCGATGGCGCAGTGCCTCGGCATCACCGGTCAAGACGCGGCCGATCTGCGACTGATCGAGCATCCGGATATCCGGATCCAGCATCGCCGAGCCCATCAGTTCGCGCTTGTCGAACTTGAAGATATCGTTGTTGGAGTGGAACGCGCCGCCACCCTCATGTTTCCACGATCCTAGAACGGTCGGCACCGAGGCGGCCGCGTGGATGGCGACCGCGCCGTTGCGCTGGCGGGTGAAGCCATAGCCGAGGCGGAAATAGGTTTTCCGTGTGGTGCCGACGAGCTTGCCGAAGGCCTCGATTTCTCCGACCGGCAGGCCGGTGATCGCGGATGCCCATTCCGGCGTGCGCGACGTCAGGTGGTTTTCGAGCCCGTTGGGATCATCGGCATACTGCGCAAGATAGGCCCGGTCCGCATAGCCGTCGCGGAAGGCGATGTGCATGATGGCGCAGGCGAGCGCCGCGTCGGTGCCGGGCTTCAGCACGAGCCCCATATCCGCCTGCTTGATCGTCGGATTGTCGTAGATGTCGATGACGACGATCTTGGCGCCGCGCTCCTTGCGCGCCTTGATCGCATGGGTCATCACATTGACCTGCGTCGAGACCGCATTGGTGCCCCAGATCACCACGCAGTCGGATTTCGCCATCTCGCGCGGATCGGGACCTCTGAGCGAACCGGTGGCCATCGTCAGCCCGGTCCAGGCGAGGTTGGTGCAGATCGAGCCGAAAAAGCCGGAATAGCGCTTGGCATGACGCAGCCGCTCGATCGAATCGCGCTGCACCTGCCCCATCGTGCCGGCGTAGAAATAGGGCCAGACGGCTTCCGAGCCATGCTGCTGCTCCGCCTTGACGAAGGCGTCGGCGATCTCGTCGAGCGCATCGCTCCAACTGACTTCCTGCCAGCCTTCCTCGCCCTTCGCACCTTTGCGGCGCTGCGGCACCATCAGGCGGCCCGGATGATAGATGCGCTCGGAATAGCGGGCAACCTTGGCGCAGATGACGCCTGCGGTATATGTGTTGGCGCCGGCGCCGCGAACCCGGCCGATCCTTCCTTCCTGCGTCAGATCGATTTCGAGCGCGCAGGCGGAGGGACAGTCATGCGGACAGACCGAATGAGCGGTGGCTTTTTCTGGCTTGATGGGGGTCGCAACGTTCATGGCTTTTCTATATGGCATCGCGCAAGGGTCTCAAAGTCCCAACCGCCATGCATTTCAACATTTCATCGGCATCATCAGGGACGCGAATGAATTACCGTCACATCTATCACGCAGGCAATTTCGCCGACGTCCTGAAGCACGCCGTGCTCGCCCGGCTGATCGTCTACATGACGCAGAAGGACAAGGCGTTCCGAGTGCTCGACACCCATGCGGGCATCGGTCTCTATGACCTGTCGAGCGAGGAAGCGCAAAAGACCGGCGAGTGGCGGGACGGGATCGGCCGCATTCTCGACGCCGATATTCCGACGAAGGCAAAAGCGCTGCTTGACCCCTACCTGACGGCCGTACGCGACCTCAATCCGGATCGTGGGCCGGATGGCGGCCTCAAGCTCTATCCCGGCTCGCCCAAGCTCACCCGCATGCTGATGCGGCCGCAGGACCGGCTGTCGGCGATGGAACTGCACCCGGATGACTACGAGACGCTGCACCGCCTGTTCGACGGGGATTTCCAGAGCCGCATCACCCAGCTCGACGGTTGGCTGGCGCTCGGCGCCCATTTGCCGCCGAAGGAAAAGCGAGGGCTCGTGCTGGTCGATCCCCCCTTCGAGGTAGCCGGCGAGTTCGAGCGGCTGGCGGACGGCCTCGCCAAGGCCTGGCGCCGGTTCTCCGGCGGCACTTTCTGCCTGTGGTATCCGCTGAAACAGGGCGCACCGACAACCGCCTTTCACGCGACGCTGAAAGCGCTGGAAATCCCGAAGATGCTGTGTGCCGAACTGTCGGTGCGCAGTGATCGCGACACGACCGGTCTTTCGGGGTCGGGACTGATCGTCGTCAACCCGCCCTATACGCTGAAGGATGAGCTCGATGTCCTCCTGCCGTTCCTCAAGGATCGGCTGAAGCAGGATCGGCACGCCTCCGCCCGCGTCTTCTGGCTGCGCGGCGAGGAAGTGTCGGAGCGGGATTGAACGAGACTTGACGGCTAGCCCCCGGAGACGCAATCTCGGGGGGACATCTCGGGAGACGATCATGACCAGAATGCGCGCCGCATGCCTCCTTCTCTCCCTCGCGACCGCCTTGCCCGGCGCGGTCCCGGCCAGGGCCGCCGAACCGTCGAGCACACTGGATTATACCGCGACGGCTTGCCGCAACCGGTCAATTCTCGGCTTCATCACGTCCGATTTCGGCTATCGCGCTCGCCACTATCTGAAGGCGGACATCGCCATCGCCGAAATCCGCGACATGGGCCTGAACCGGCTCGAGCTGCGCGACGAGACCCACCCGGTCGAGCGCGAATATTGTTTCGCCACCGCCATCACGACCGATGGCGAGCGGCGGGCTCTCTGGTATCTGATTGAGCGCGGCTGGGGGTTTGCCGGCATCGGCTCCAACATCGAGTTCTGCCTGAGCGGCCTTGACCCCTGGTATGTCTACGGCGCGCAATGCGCCTCTCTGCGGTAAGCCTTGTGAGGGATTGCCGGCACCTCTTCCTGCCGCTCGTCGGCGCGCTTCTGCTGGCCGCCTGCAGCGGAGAAGGTGAACAGCAGAAGGAAACGGCGCGGAAGACCGACACGCCGGCCTCTGCTTCCGTCGCCAGTGCGCAGGCCAAAGCCCAATCCATACCGCTCGGCAGCGGCTTCGATTTCTACGTCCTCTCGCTCTCCTGGTCGCCAAGCTGGTGCATCGAAAACGATCCCTCCGGCCGCACCGAACAATGCGCGGCGGGCCACGGCTTCATCGTTCACGGTCTCTGGCCACAGAACGAACAGGGCTATCCGGAATTCTGCCGGACGCGCGAATCCGACCGCGTGCCGGAGGCGTTGGGGCGCACCCTGTTCGACATAATGCCATCGATGGGCCTGATCGGCCATGAATGGCGCAAACACGGGTCCTGTTCGGGGCTGAGCCAGAAAGACTATTTCACCGTGCTCCGCGCCGCCCGCGAGAAAGTGACGATACCACCAGCACTGCAATCGGTGGAAACGCACCGGCGAACGACCGCCGCGGAGATTGAAACCGCCCTATCCGCCGCTAATCCCGGCCTGCGCGACGATGGGCTGGCCGTCACTTGCGCAGAGGGGCGCATCGAAGAGGTGCGCATCTGCTTCAACACGGACCTCAGTTTTCGCACCTGCAGCGAAATCGATCGCGGTGGCTGCAAACGGAAAAACTTCAACCAGCCGCCTATACCCTGATATCTAACGGGCCCTGAACACAAAAAGAAAGAACACGATGAAAATCCTCTACTCCCCCGCCTCCCCCTATTCCAACAAGGTGCGCATGAGCGCGCGCTACGCCGGAATTGCCGCCGAAAGCGTGCTCACCGATACGAACGCCAACACGCCCGAACTGATCTCCAACAACCCGCTCGGCAAGATCCCGACGCTGATCACCCCCGATGGAAAGTCGATCTACGACAGCCGGGCGATCATGCATTTCATCGACCGTGAGACCAAGGGCAAGCTCTATCCGCGCAATGGCGAAAAGCGCACCGAGGTGGAAATGCTGGAGGCGCTGTGCGACGGCATCTGCGACAGCCTGCTCGCCATCGTCTACGAAAAGCGCTTCCATCCGCCGGAAAAGATCCATCAACCCTGGATCGACAGGCAGTGGGAAAAGGTCGCGCGCGGCCTCGATCACCTCAACGCCAACCTGCCGAAGACCGGCGCAAAGCTCCATGCCGGCCATTTCGCGCTTGCCGCAATGCTGCGCTATATCGAACTGCGCTTTGCCGGCGAATGGCAGAAGGGCCGCCCGAAGCTGAAAAACTGGCCGCAGAAGTTCGAGAAATTCTTCCCCGACTATGCGCAGTTCAAGGTTTGAGCCACCCCGCATTTCCGGGGGGGCCATGTTGAGCAAAATGGTTAGTGTCATGGCTGAAGTCGTTCTGGAAACACCACGTTTGACGCTTGTCATGTGGGGCGAGGACGACGCAGGCCTGATTCAATCGTTGCATTCGTCGATCGCCACGACGCGATATCTCTCAGGCGCCGCACCCTGGAGCCAGGAAAAGGCCGCAGAACGCCTGCGGAACTGGTTCGAGGAACGCAGGCGTGACGGCATTACCAAATACAAGCTTCTGCGGCGGGCCGACGGTATGCTTGCCGGCCGTGCGGGGTTTTCGTTGCTAGGTGGTCAATACGAACTCGGCTATTCAATATGCCGTGAGGCTTGGGGTAACGGCTATGCGACTGAGATCGCCGGCGCTTTGGCGCGATGGTTTTTCGAAAAGGATTTTTCGGATCGCTTCATCGCCTTCACCCATCCGGACAACGTCGCGTCGCAACGCGTTCTCATGAAGATCGGCATGCTGCCATGTGAGCCGATGACGATCGACGGCATTCGTTGTCCGACCTTCGAAATGACGCGGTGATGCTTTTTGCTGCTGCGACGCAAGAAGGCCGGATCGCTCCGGCCTTCTTGTCATGCATGAACTTCGGTATCAGAACTTGACGCCCATACCGACGCGAACGCTGTGTTCGTCGTAGCCCGACGAAACGTTGCCGCCCGGCAGGTTGAAGTCCTTCGACGCATAGTCGGTGTAGCGATATTCGACGCGCGCCGTGACGTTGTCGGTGACCAAGGCTTCAGCACCGCCACCGGCGGTCCAGCCGAGCAACGTGTTCTTGTCCGAACCGCCGGCCTGGGTTGCCTTGACGCTGGATGCGGCAACACCGGCCGTACCGTAGACGAGAACCGGGTTCAGGTCGTAACCGACGCGGGCACGAACCGAGCCGTTGACGCCCTGCTCCATCTTGCGGGTAGGGCTGCGGGTGTCGTTGTCGCCGTAATTGATATCGGCTTCAGCGCCGTAGACGATCTGGCCGCTCTGCATGTTGTAGCCGCCGTAAAGACCGCCACCCATACCGGAAGCGCCGCGACCGCCTGTCGCATCATATTCGCCGCGAGCCCAGTTGGCAGTACCGCCGACATAGGCGCCGGACCAGTTCTTCACGGCGGGCTCGCTGTATTCGGCAGCCGGTGCCGCCGGAACCTCGTCGATCGCGTCTGCGGCCTGAACGGCGGAGAAGGCGATGAGGGATACGGCAGATGCCATGAAGGTCGTGATGAGAGTACGCATTAAAGTCTCCTTTCGAACCGATGCTCCGGACCCTCGCGGTCCTAAACTGATACATCGGATAATTTGCAATTAACCCGCCCGGTTGAGGAGAAATTGGCTATCAAATACGGATTCACAAGAGCCAAATTGTGAAATTTTAGTGGCAGGAGGATGGCTGAAATTCGATGTTGCTGTGTAGCCACAGGGTATTTATTAACCACAAAATAAGATTAACCAGATTTATACTATAACTATCGAAAACAATTCAATTTATCGCTTTCGCGTTAATTTTTCCGAAACGAACGAATGGGCCGGTTTCGCAATCTGTGGCTTGCTCCTATATCCTTGCGAAATGCATACACACGAATCGTACGGCAGGATCCGCCCTTGAGGACGCCTTTGAAATCAGCGCTGGTCACCGGCGGCGCCAAGCGCATCGGCAAGGCGATCGTCGAAGATCTGGCGGCGCACGGCTTTGCCGTCGCCATTCATGCCAATGCCTCGGCCGCGGAGGCAGAAGAGCTTGCAGGCCACCTTCGCGCGCAAGGCGGCAATGCGGCGGCCATTGTCGCTGACCTGACCGATACCGCTTCCGTCGCTACCGTGATGGCAAAAGCCGTCGAAGCGCTCGGTCCGATCGGGCTGCTCGTCAACAATGCCTCGCTGTTCAAGAAGGACAGTCTCGAAGAGTTCGACGAGACGGTCTGGGACCGGCACTTTGCCCTGCATGTGAAAGCGCCATCGCTGCTTGCGCGTGATTTCGCGGCCCAACTGCCGGGGGAACATTCGGGCCTGATCGTCAACATCGTCGATCAGCGGGTCTGGTCTCCAAATCCGCGATTTTATTCCTATATGTTATCAAAATCGGCGCTGCTGACGGCAACCAAGACGATGGCGCAGGCCCTGGCACCCAACATCCGGGTCAATGCCATCGGCCCCGGCCCGACCCTGCCGAACGAGCGGCAGAACCAGGCGGATTTCCAGACGCAGGTGGATGCCGTGATCCTCAAGTCCGGGCCGCAACTGGGGGAATTCGGCAGGACGATCCGCTTTCTGGTCGACACACCCTCGATGACCGGGCAGATGATCGCGCTCGATGGCGGCCAGCACCTAGCCTGGCAGACGCCGGATATTTTGGAGATTGTGGAATGAACGGGCGCGTGCCCACCGATGGCGGCATTCTTTACGACGAAAATGCCAGCGACGAAGACGACCTCCTTGACGTACCGGACAGCCCGGTGCCCGCGCCTATCCTTGACTGGGCGGAAACCAGCGCGATCCCGGACGGGCTTCGCGGCGCCGACCTGATCCAGGCCTTCGTCAAACTGCTGCCCAACAGCCCCGGCGTGTACCGCATGTTCAACGAGGCGGGCGACGTTCTCTATGTCGGCAAGGCGCGCAGCCTGAAGAAGCGCGTCGGCAACTACGCGCAGGGCCGCGTCCACTCCAACCGTCTGGCCAAGATGGTGCGCGAAACCGCACATATGGAATTCGTGACGACGCGCACCGAGATCGAGGCGCTGCTGCTGGAAGCAAACCTTATCAAGCGCTTGCGGCCACGCTTCAACGTGCTGCTGCGCGACGACAAGTCCTTTCCCTATATTCTGGTGACCGGCGATAGCCGGGCCCCGGCGCTCTACAAGCATCGCGGCGCCCGCAGCCGCAAGGGCGACTATTTCGGCCCGTTCGCCTCGGCCGGCGCCGTCGGCCGCACGATCAATTCGCTGCAGCGCGCCTTCCTGTTGCGCACCTGCACCGACAGCGTCTTCGAGACCCGCACCCGGCCCTGCCTGCTGCACCAGATCAAGCGCTGTGCCGCGCCCTGCACGCATGAGATAAGCGATGCCGGCTATGCAGAACTGGTCAGCGAAGCCAGGGACTTCCTCTCTGGCAAGAGCCAGGCGGTGAAGGCGACCATTGCCGCCGCCATGAACGAGGCTTCGGAAAATCTCGACTTCGAGCGGGCCGCTCTTTACCGCGACCGGCTGGCGGCGCTGTCGCATGTCCAGAGCCATCAGGGCATCAATCCCTCCGGCGTCGAGGAAGCGGATGTCTTTGCCATCCACCACGAAGGCGGCGTCTCCTGCATCCAGGTGTTCTTCTTCCGCACCGGCCAGAACTGGGGCAACCGCGCCTATTTCCCGAAAGCCGATCCGACCCTGCCCGCGGCCGAGGTGCTCAGCGCCTTCCTCGCCCAGTTCTACGACGACAAGCCCTGTCCGCGGCAGATCCTGCTCTGCGAGCCGGTGGCGGAACAGGAACTGCTGGGGGAAGCGCTGACGGAGAAATCCGGCTACAGGGTTTCAATCCTCGTGCCGCAGCGCGGTGAAAAGAAGGATCTGGTCGAGCACGCAGTCGCCAATGCCCGCGAGGCGCATGGCCGCAAGCTCGCCGAAACCGCGTCGCAGTCGCGCCTGCTCGAGGGGTTTGCCGAGACCTTCAAGCTGGAGCGCGTTCCGCGCCGCATCGAGATCTACGACAACTCCCACATCATGGGCACCAATGCGGTCGGCGGCATGGTGGTGGCGGGACCGGAAGGTTTCGTCAAAGGCCAGTACCGCAAGTTCAACATCAAATCGACCGACATCACGCCCGGCGACGACTTCGGCATGATGAAGGAAGTGATGACGCGGCGGTTCTCGCGGCTTTTGAAGGAAGAGGGAAAACCGGATCGCAGCGCCGAACCGGGCGAAGACACCGGCTTTCCGGCCTGGCCCGATGTCATCCTGATCGACGGTGGCCAGGGGCAGATGACCGCGGTCAGGGCGATCCTCAAGGAACTCGACATCGAGGATTGCCTCACTGCCATCGGCGTCGCCAAGGGTGTGGATCGCGATGCCGGGCGTGAGCGCTTCTTTCCGCCCGGCCGCGACGGCTTTACGCTGCCGCCGCGCGACCCGGTGCTTTATTTCATCCAGCGCATGCGCGACGAAGCGCATCGTTTCGCTATCGGCACGCACCGGGCGCGGCGCAAGAAGGAACTGGTCAAGAACCCGCTAGACGAGATCGCTGGCATCGGGCCGACGCGCAAGCGCGCGCTTCTCCAACATTTCGGCACCGCCAAGGCGGTTTCCCGCGCCGGCATCAACGATCTCGTGGCCGTCGAGGGTATTTCCGAAGCGGTGGCCCGCCTCGTCTACGATCATTTCCATGAGGATGGTGCGAAATAGCATGTTCGCGGAAGGCTGCCGGCTGAATCTTGGGGAACATCCGTCGATGCGGTTCAGGGTCCGTTCAGATGAATTCCGCCACAATTGCGGATGATCTATCAAACAACGGTTGACGCGGCTGTCACAAAGCCGTTCATCTGTCGCCCAAGAACTCGCAGAGAACCCGAATCCATGTCCTCCACGCCCACCACCTACAGCATACCCAATCTCCTGACCTATGGACGCATTCTGGCCGTTCCGCTGATCGTTCTGTGCTTTTTCATCGAAGGCAAGTTGCAGAGTTCCGACTTTGCCCGCTGGGCGGCGCTTGGCATTTTCGTCGTCGCGTCGATTACCGATTTTCTCGATGGCTATTTGGCGCGGATCTGGAACCAGACCTCAAATATCGGCCGCATGCTGGATCCGATCGCCGACAAGCTTCTCATCTCGACGGCGCTGCTGCTAATGGCGGCGGACACCGAAAAAACCATCGCTGGCTGGTCGCTCTGGGCCGCGATCATTATCCTGTGTCGCGAAATCCTGGTGTCTGGTCTGCGAGAATACCTGGCTGCACTAAAAGTAAGCGTGCCGGTCACGCGCATCGCCAAGTGGAAAACCACCGTGCAGATGTTCGCCATTGCCTTCCTGCTTGCAGGGCCGGCGGGCGACAAGGTGCTTCCCTATACAACGGAGATGGGCATAGGCCTGCTCTGGATCGCAGCGATCCTTACCATCTACACCGGCTATGACTACTTCCGTGCCGGCGTCAAGCATATGGTCGACTGATGGCACGCGTTGATCTCGTCTATTTCGCCTGGGTGCGCGAGCGGATCGGCAAGGCTGAGGAGACGCTGGAGCTTCCCGAAAGCGTCGTCACGGCCGGCGAGCTGCTGGCTTATTTGAAGACCCTGGGCGAGGAATACGAGACAGCGCTGGAGCACGAAAACGTCATCCGCGTCGCCATCAACCAGGAACATGTCGATCATCACGAGCCGATCGCCGGCGCGCGCGAAATCGCGCTGTTTCCGCCGATGACCGGGGGCTGAGCCGTGAGCGGCGCGGCTGTGGCCGTCCGCATCCAACGGCAGGATTTCGATCTTGCCGCCGAGGTTCGGGCGCTTTCGCAAGGCCGCCACGATATCGGCGCGGTCGTCACCTTCTCGGGCCTCTGCCGCGACGAGGCCGGTACGCTCAGCGCCCTTGAACTGGAGCACTATCCGGGCATGGCGGAAGCGCAGATCACCCGCATCTGCGAGGAAGCGGTCGGCCGGTTCGGGCTGCAGGCCGTCAGCGCCATCCACCGCTACGGAGAGATCCTGCCTGGCGAAAACATCGTGCTCGTCGTCACCGCCTCGCCGCACCGGCAGGCGGCTTTCGACGGTGCCAGTTTCATCATGGATTTCCTGAAGACGTCCGCGCCCTTCTGGAAGAAGGAGCACGGGGCTGACGGCAGCGCCGGCGGCTGGGTCAGCGCCAAGGACGAGGACGACAGCGCACGGGATCGTTGGTCGAAGGACTGAGTTAACGCCCATCGCGTCAAAACGCATTCATGCGATGCGCATTGGATCCTTGCTTTTATGCATCGTCGTTACCCTAAACCCGCTGCACACTTTGGGCGACATGCATCAGGGCTGAAACCGCTCCCTTCTGGTCAAGATCAAAAGCAGGACGAGGAACGAGAAGATCGCAAAATCCCGCCAGAGCATCGGGCCGTAGGCGCTCCACAGCGTTTCACTGAGCCCCATCGCTGCTGCCCCGACTGCTGCCAATAACGGCGCCGTCTGGCCGCCGATCGCGGCGATGAACAGCACCTTGACGCCGAAAACCAGGCCTGCGCCAAAATCCATGTTGCCGTAGTAGGACGTGGCGAGAATGCCGGCTGTGGCGGCCAGCAAAGTCGACATTCCATAGGCAGCGACGAAGATACGCTTGCCGTCGACGCCGCAGAGCGCCGCGGCGCCTGCATCGTCGGACACCGCCCGCCAGTATCGCCCCCAGGCGGAGCGTGCCAGAAACTGGTGGCCTGCTGCAACCATGGCCACCATCAAAACGGTGTTCACGAGCTGGATCACCGTAAGCGTCACCGGGAATTGCGGATCGGACCAGAGGACGAGCGGCGTGTTGAGAAACGGGGGCAGCCACAGGCTGCGCGTCTCGGCCGCGATCCGCGACACTTCCATCAACACCATCGCCACGCCGAGCGAGGCAACAACCACCGTATTGGCCGAGGTCGTCGCCAGCCTGCGCATGACCGAGCGGCCGATGACGAGACCGGCGCCCAGTGTATAGACTAGGGCCGAGGTCGCGCCGACCGCAAGGGCAACCGGCAGGACGAGCCAGAGACGGTTCCAGGCGAAATCGGAAAACAACAGGAAGATCTGGCCGGCAAAGCCGAACAGCGCGCCATAGGTCAGGTCGGCCCTCTTAGTAATCGAGAAGGAGACCGAATAGCCGAAGGCAAGCAGCGCATAGAGGGCGGCGATCGGCAGAGCGCTGGCAAGCTGTTGCAGAAAATAGGCCATGGAAAATCCGGTTGATGACAACATCAGCGCAAATCATTATAACTAGTAAAATCCGTTTTACCAGTTAGGATGTTGCATGACGTTTACCTGGACCCCGCATCGTTTCTCCGGCGGCGCGCTGGCTCTCGATGTCGCAAATTCAGTCGTGATGCGCTTCGATGCCGCGCGTCGGATCGACCGTTATGCCGACCCCGTGGCCCTCGACAGCTTTGCGGCGGCCGCGGCAAGCTTCTGCTCCGACAAGGACCTGTTCGGGCCGCTTGAGCCGGTCGCGCCGGAAAACCGACCAGCTTTTCTCAATCTCAGGGAAGCAACCGACCGGCATTTTCGCGCCGAGGTACTCGGGCGTCCATCCTGCGAGCACCTGGCCGATCTGCTCGACGCGGCATCCACCGTCATCCGGCGCCATCCGATCAAGGCAACGCGCACGCCGGTCGACGCCGCTGCGGCGCGCTCGGCGCTGATGCTTGCCACCTTCAGCGAGCGGGAGCGCCTGAAAATCTGCCCCAATTGCCAATGGCTGTTCCTTGACCGCAGCCGCAACCGCAGTCGAACCTGGTGCGACATGACCGTCTGCGGCAACCGGGTGAAGGCGAGCCGCCACTATCAGCGCCAGAAAAAGGAGTTGACCTCATGAGCATGCACCCAAGGCGCCTCGCCCTGGCCGGCTTTTATCTCGCCGCCGTTACGGGCCTTGCCGGCTGCCAGCGCGAGACCGGGCCGGACCCGCTCGAGCTCACCGGCAAGATGTTCATCTTCAACTATCGCCTCGCCTATGCGACCTACATGATCACACTGACCAAGACTGAACCGGTTCCGGAGGGTAGTACGGTAGTGGCTACATTCGAAAACCCGGCCGGTGGCGCGCCGCTGAGGCTCGACCGCAAGCTGTTTGCCAAGCTCGACAAGGTCGTCCTCGAAAGCCCGGACGTGACCTGCGTAAAAAAGCAGCGGCCCTATGCCGTCACTATCGAGGTCAAGGGACCGGACGGCGCCATCCTGCAGACGCTGCAGACCTCCGTGACCTCCAATCTTGACCAGGACATACTGCCCGCAAAGGCGCTGGTCGTCGGCCCCGCCTATGATAAGAACCCAGAGGTCTTCAAGGACGGCAAGGCGCCCGAACATTTCGAAACGGCGAAATGCCCGTCATAGGCCGGACGGCCATCGGCGAAATGAAAAAGCCGAAGCGTCGCCGCCCCGGCTTTTAAATGAATCTTTTCAAGTCGTTCGGATCGAAACCCTCAGAGATTGAATCAGCCGACGATTTCGGTATCGGAGAACCAGTACTTGATTTCCTGGGCAGCCGTTTCCGGAGCGTCAGAGCCGTGAACCGAGTTCTCGCCGATCGACAGGGCATGGACCTTGCGGATGGTGCCTTCGTCGGCATTGGCCGGGTTGGTAGCGCCCATGATCTCGCGGTTCTTGAGGATGGCGTTCTCGCCTTCGAGAACCTGAACGACGGTCGGGCCGGAGGTCATGGTTTCGACCAGTTCGCCGAAGAAGGGGCGTTCCTTGTGAACGGCGTAGAAGCCTTCAGCTTCGCGCTTGCTCATCCACACGCGCTTGGAGGCGACGACGCTCAGGCCGGCGTCCTCGAGCATCTTGGTGATGGCGCCCGTCAGATTGCGCTGGGTGGCGTCCGGCTTGATCATCGAAAAGGTGCGTTCAATCGCCATTGTCTCAATTCCCTTGGTTTTCCGTGAGTCGGCGGTTCAATAGCCGCCAATCCCGCGCAAAACAAGGGGGCGTGGCGAAGTTTCACGCCGCTGTCACGAACCGCCGGCGACGTCATGAAGATCGAGCCAACTTGCCGCTGATCGGACTTGGAAAGAGTAAACGCAAACGGATCAAATCAGTAAATTTCATGGATCGCATCACCCATCGCGATGCAATTCTGGATTAAGCTCCCGACATCTTGAAGGAGACCGCAATGCTCGATCACTACCGCATGTTCGCTGAGTACAATCGCTGGGCAAACCGCCTGCTTTATCAAGCGGTGGGCACGCTGACCGATGAGCAGTATCGCGAGGACAGGGGTGCTTTCTTCGGCTCCTTGCATAGGACGCTCAACCACATCCTTGCGGCCGACCGCATCTGGATGACGCGCTTCACCGGCACCGGCGAGGCGCCATCGTCCCTTGACGCCGTTCTCTTTAACGACCTCGTCGCCCTCTCGTCGGCCCGTGCCGCAGAGGACGAGCGGATCATCGCCTGGGTCGATGGTCTCACCGACGCCGATCTCGCCGGCCGTTTCACCTATACGTCGATCACCAACCCAGTGACGGTCACGCAGCGCCTTGCCCCGGTCGTTGCTCATTTCTTCAACCACCAGACCCATCACCGCGGCCAATGTCACGCGACGCTGACGGCGCTGGGGCAGCCGAGCCTGGTGCTCGACCTGGTTTATTTCCTGCGGACGGAAGAAGGGCAGATATGGGCGGCCTGACCGGCAACAAGCGCGGCGCCCCTAGCCCGCCAGCCGCCAGTCGTCGCATCGGCGATCGCGTGAAGAAAACCTACTCGCCGCACGCCGCTTGAACCTATTGCGTTGCGGCGAACTCTTGCCTTCGGCCGAGACTTCGGCCAAAACGCCGCCATGATTACGATCAACGACCTCTCCGCCCGCATCGCCGGGCGTCTCCTCATCGATCATGCGAGCGTGGCGCTTCCGGCGGGCACGAAGGCTGGCCTTGTCGGCAAGAACGGCGCCGGCAAGTCGACGCTGTTCAAGATCATCACCCGCGACATGGAGAGCGAAAGCGGCTTCGTATCGATCCCGAAGAACACCCGCATCGGCCAGGTGGCGCAGGAAGCGCCAGGCACCGAGGAGCCACTGATCGAGATCGTGCTCAAGGCCGACAAGGAGCGCGAGGCGCTGCTCACGGAGGCGGAGACCGCGACCGATGCGCACCGGATCGCCGAAATCCATATGCGGCTCACCGATATCGATTCCCATTCCGCAGAGGCGCGGGCCGCCAGCATCCTGTCGGGCCTCGGTTTCGACGCGGACGCGCAATTGCGGCCGGCATCGAGCTTTTCCGGTGGTTGGCGGATGCGCGTTGCGCTTGCTGCAGTGCTGTTTTCCGAGCCCGATCTGCTGCTCCTCGACGAGCCCACCAACTATCTTGATCTCGAAGGCACGCTGTGGCTCGAGGATTACATCCGCCGCTATCCGCACACGGTCATCATCATCAGCCATGACCGCGACATGCTGAACATGGCGGTCAATTCGATCATCCATCTCGACCAGAAGAAACTCACCTTCTATCGCGGGTCCTACGACCAGTTCGAGCGTCAGCGTGCCGAGGCGATCGAGTTGCAGACCAAGGCGAAGGCGAAGAACGACGCGGCGCGCAAGCACCTGCAGTCCTTCATCGACCGCTTCAAGGCCAAGGCCTCGAAGGCCCGCCAGGCGCAGAGCCGTGTCAAGGCGCTGGAGCGCATGGGCACGGTTTCGGCGGTGATCGAGGATCACGTCCAGCCGATCCGGTTTCCGAAGCCCGAGAAGCAGCCGGCATCGCCCATCGTTGCCATTACTGGCGGCGCCGTCGGCTATACGCCGGGTAAACCCATCCTCAAGGGTCTCAACCTGCGCATCGACAATGACGACCGCATCGCATTGCTCGGCTCGAACGGCAACGGCAAGTCGACCTTCGCGAAATTCATCTCCGGCCGGCTTGCCGCCGAAAGCGGCGATATAAGGCTCGCACCAAATCTGAAGATCGGCTTCTTCGCGCAGCATCAGCTTGATGACCTCAGGCCTGCCGAAACGGCCGTCCAGCACGTTCGGCCGCTGATGCCGGAAGCGCCGGAAGCCAAGGTACGCGCCCGCGTTGCCCAGATGGGGCTGGCGACAGAAAAGATGGAAACTCCAGCCAAGGATCTTTCCGGTGGCGAAAAGGCGCGCCTCCTGATGGGTCTTGCCGCCTTCGAGGCGCCGAACCTGCTCATCCTCGACGAGCCGACCAACCATCTCGACATCGACAGCCGCAATGCGTTGATCGAGGCGCTCAACGAGTATGAGGGCGCGGTCATCCTGATCTCGCACGACCGCCATCTGATAGAGGCGACCGTCGACCGGCTGTGGCTGGTCAAGGACGGCACAGTTGCCAACTACGACGGCGACCTCGAGGACTACCGCAACACCATCGTCCAGAGTTCACGCGGCAAGGGGAACAAGGACAAGGGCAACGGCTCCGATGACAACCGCTCCAAGGCAGAACAGCGCAAGGCCAATGCCGACAAGCGGGCAACCTTCGCGCCGCTGAAGAAAAAGATCAACGATATCGAATCCTTGACCGGCAAACTGCAGAAACAGATTCAAGCACTCGACAGGGAGCTTGAAGACCAGGAGATCTACGAAAAATTCCCCGCCAAGGCCGCCGCCAAGGTCAAGGAGCGCGCCGAGGTCATGGCCAAGCTCGCCAAGGCGGAAGAACACTGGATGGACCTGTCCACCGAGTATGAAGAGGCGATGGCGGGGTGACTGCTCTGCGCCCGACTTAGATATTGCGATACATGTTTTTCGGCTATAAGTTGTGTATCGAAATTTTGTCGGGGCGCTGACGAATGGAAGCATGGACACTACACTGGCTGGAAGCGTCTGGCGGACTTGCCGATATCCGGGCCGATCTGATCCGCAACTTTGAAGCGGCGTATGCCACTATCTCAAAGCTGATACCGCCCCCGCGTCTTGATGTTATCGTGCAACGTCTGGCAGGCGAAACCATACCCGAAATGGGTATCGTCGGCCGTGCCTACCGGGGCACGTTGTTTGCAATGACCGTTGACCCAGACAATCCCAATCTCGGCCGAAGCCTTCAAGACGGCGCACTCCATCGACAGATTGTCCATGAGGTTCATCATTGCTTGCGTATGGCGGGGCCTGGCTACGGGTGGACTTTGGGGGAAGCCTTGGTCAGCGAGGGTCTTGCCGGTCAGTTCGTACGATCGTTGATCGATAGCGAGCCGGAGCCGTGGGAAAACGCCATTTCGTCGGAAGCGCTGCGAACCGCTCCCATCGACATGAAAGCGCTCGCAGCCACGAACTATGACCATCGGTCATGGTTTTATGGTACTGGCGCGCATCCACGTTGGCTTGGCTACACGCTCGGATACCAGATGGTGGGCAGTTGGCTTAAAACAGCCGACCAAATAGATGCGGCAACGTGGATTAACGTTCCTGCAAATACGATAATAATGGCAGCGGCGAAGGAAGGGCTGGTCTCGGCTATCACTGAGGTTTGACGCGTCGCAGTGCTGGAAGACGACAGCTCCGCGGCTTCCAACCAATTGGTGTTTGCTTCCGTGTTCAGGTCCGTGCTGTTGTGCAAAATTGCCACCCGCGAAGAACTGATTGTCTGTGACTTCGTGAAGTGGGAAAAGCTGGAGACTTGAAATCTGCTGTGGATCCCGCCTCGCTTCGCACAACATTAAACCGGAAAGCTCACCTTCGAAGACATTCGAGGCCCAATGTCGTCGTGCCAAATTCAGGACGTTGCGTCTATCCCGGATTTCTCTCAGAAACAGGCCCATCCACAAGCAAACTCTAAAATTTTAACAAAGGGTTTAAGCTGCCGTTCAAAAGAACGCCTTAAATTACCCTTCCATGAAACACGAGACCCAAAATGCTTTTCGGTTCCGGCGCGTCAAATGGGGAAATCCCCGGCACGCATTGAACGCGTTGCGCAACAAGGAGCCGGTTTTTATCGAGGACAATCCGGCGTCCGGGCGGCTGTTCTGGGTTCTCGTCGTGCTTCTGGTGATCAGCGTCTTTGCCAGCGTCCTGATCATCGGCGGACAGCACGATCTTTTGCCCTGGGCCTGACGCCTGCACCCGTTATCCAAGCTCGAACGTCGTGATGCCGTAGATTTGTCCCAGCGGCAGCTCCGGCGCCTGGCCGCGATACATCCGAGCCGTCTCGAACACCGGTTTCAGATTGTAGCGATCGCACAGCGCCCGCGCTGCTGCATTCGGCTCGGGGATATCGAGGTAGATCTGGCCGCCGCCGACGCTCGTCACCAGCTTGCGGAAGATCAGGTCGGCGCCGGTTTCCGTGTCGGCAAACAGCGGTCCGATCTTGTGACCCTCGCGGCAGGCGCGGATCGTGCCGAAGCCCAGGACCTCGGCGTTTCTGATCAACGCAAAGCTCTCGCGCGTTGAAAGCGACTTCAGCCATTCGCGGAGGAAGGCATCCCGCCGGGCCGGGTTGAACCGTGCATCGTAATCGACCAGCATAGGCACATGCACCGGGGAGATGGAAACCAGTTCCGTACCGGGAGGCTCTGAGCATTGGACCTCGCCGCCGTAGCGGAAATTGGCATGCGCATAGGCGAAACCGGATTTGCGGTAGTTGTCCTGCTGCGCCACCACGCCATCGAGCCCGATGGTGCGATCGCCCGCGTCCGATAGAGCCCTTTGCCAGAGGGCGAAGCCGATGCCCTGACCGCGATAATCCGGATGCGCCATGTAGAAACCGAGAAAGGCATAGGTGTCGTCGTACCGGACAAGCGAAAGCGCTGCCGCCACAACCCCCTCCTCCTCGGCAATCCAGTAGCCCTCAGGATCGGCGGCCCAGAACGCGGGCGCGTCGTCGAGACCGGGATTCCAGCCCTCCCGTGCGGCCCAGTCGATGAGGATATCGAGGTCGGCACGGCTGGCTCTTCGAATGATCGGCGGCATGGCGGCTCCTGTTTTGGAAATTGCAGCCCTATCCAAATAGGGCGGCTTTGCTATTGTCCACCACCGGCAGCAACGAATATCTACGTCACGGCAGAGCTTGCCCGCTATTCGCTTTCTGCTACAAAGCCGTCCATAAAGTCATACAAATCGAGCGACACACCATGAGCCCCATCCATATCTCGATCGTCGGCGTCGGCAAAATCGTCCGCGACCAGCATCTCCCCGCCATCGCCAGGAATGCCGATTTCAAACTGATCGCCGCCGCGAGCCGGCATGGCGTCGTCGATGGCATCGACAATTTCAAGTCGATCGAGGCAATGCTCAACGCGGTTCCGGCAATCGACGCGGTTTCGCTCTGTATGCCGCCGCAGTTCCGCTATCAGGCGGCGCGCGTGGCACTCGAGGCCGGCAAGCACGTCTTCCTCGAAAAGCCGCCGGGCGCGACGTTGAGCGAGGTGGCCGATCTCGAAGCGCTGGCGGCGTCCAAGGGCCTGTCCCTGTTTGCGAGCTGGCATTCGCGCTACGCGCCGGGCGTCGAAGCGGCAAAGTCCTTCCTTGGCTCGACCAAGATCAACAGCGTCAAGGTGATCTGGAAGGAAGACGTGCGCCACTGGCATCCGAACCAGGACTGGATCTGGCAGGCTGGCGGTCTCGGCGTCTTCGATCCCGGCATCAATGCGCTGTCGATCGTCACGCATATCCTGCCGAACCCGCTGTTCATCACCGCCGCGACACTGGAATTTCCCGAAAATCGCGACGCCCCGATCGCCGCCTCGATCACCTTTACCGACGCGAACAACCTGCCGGTCCTGGCCGAATTCGACTGGCGCCAGACCGGCCACCAGAGCTGGGACGTCATCGCCGAAACCGACGCCGGCACGATGACGCTCGCTGAAGGCGGCGCCAAGCTGTCGATCGACGGCAAACTGGTTCATGACGAGCCGGAACAGGAATATCCGGCGCTCTACGCCCGCTTCGCCGAGATCATCAAGGCGAAACAATCCGACGTCGACCTTTCACCGCTACGGCATGTGGCCGACGCGTTCATGCTTGGCAAGCGGAAGTTCGTCGAAGCGTTTATCGATTGATTGACCCAAACCACGAAAGGCCGCCGCCCTATCGCGCCTGGGCGACGGCCTTTTTCCGCATCGCCGGCCATGCCGCGATCGTGATCGCCCGCAGCAGCCATTCCAGCGGACCATAGGCATGAATGCTCATCCACCATCGGCTGGCAACCAGCTGGATAGCAAAGATGCCTGCCGCCAAAGCGCAAGCGGCCCCTGGCACGAGCTGCCCCACAAGTCCGAAACCGAAACCGGTAAAAATCAACGAGCACACTAGCGACTGGAGCAGGTAATTGGAGAGAGCCATGCGGCCAGCAGGAGCCAGGAACGCGGCAACGCGTTTGCCCTTTCCTGACTGGAACCAGATCATTGCCGCGGCCCCATATGCGGAGGCCAGCAACGGCGCCGTGAGAATTCCACTCCCCAGCCCCAATGTTTCCCAGCCGGTACCGGGACGAAATACCGCGCCTGAGGCGTAGAGGAATGCGCCTGCGAGGCCGACAGTCAACCCGAGCCGCCGGATACGCCTCAACTCCAGTTGGTACGCTTCCAAGCGCTCGAAAAGGCGATTCTTGCCAGCGACGAAGCCAAAAAGAAACATGGCGAGTGCGCAAGGTCCCTGCAGGAAGGCCAGCACCAACAACATCTGCGGAAGCTCGCGCATGTGTTGAGCAATGATGGTTGCGGGCGAGCCATTATAGGCCGCGCGCGCAGCGTCGGCCTGAGCCATCACGCGTTCAGCGTCGCTCGTCTCCCCGGCCAGCAGTTGCAGCGCTCCAAGGATGATCCAGGCCAGTGCGGTGATGATGATGAGCCATGCGGCCAGCCCGAGCAACCGGGACTGCGGTAGGTTGCGCATTGCGAGGAGCACCACACCGAGCAAGGCGTAGGTGGTCAAGATATCGCCATGGAACAGGAAGACCGCGTGAAAGGCTCCGAAAAGCCATAGTCCAATCTGCCGCCGCAACATGCGGGGCACAAAATTCCCGCCCGCCCGCTCCGCCGATTGCATCTGGAGGGTGAAGCTGTAGCCGAACAGGAACGAGAACAGCAGGTAGAACTTGGTTTCGAAGAGCAGCGCAACCAGTGCATGAAATGCCTGATCGAGCGGGCCGCTGAACTGTGGATCGGAGACGCCGGAGCCGTAATAGGTCGAGGCAAAGACGGTGATGTTGACGACGAGGATGCCGAACAAGGAAAACCCGCGTAGCGCGTCTATGTCGACAAGGCGCTGCTGCGCTGCGGAGGATAAAGCCATTTGAAGCGCTCGTTTATGAGGGATCACGCAGATTATTGCGCTGCGCTGGGGCGTAGCATACGGGCGAGCAGAAACCGCATGGGCTTGCCCTGCTTTGCCGGGCGGAAAGCCGGGTCGATGGCCACGCGCGAAAATATTCCGTCAATGAGCGCGGCGATCCAGGTGGCGACATCAGATGGCGGCAGAGTTGCATCGATCTGTCCACGCGTCATCGCGCTGGCCAGAAGGGCCTCAAGTGCTGTGCGCATTTCCTTGTCGTTTCGAGATACCCGCCCGCCGATTTCGGGGTCGCGCATGGCTTCCGCCGAGATTTCGAGCGCCAAGCTGGCATAAGACTGATCCGCGGCCAATTGCAGAACCACGTCCATGAAGCCGAGAAGTTCGGCGTACAGATCGTCGGCCTGCAAGATCCTCGCGAAGTACGCCGCCGTCTCTCTGCCTTCGGCATCAACGATGGCGGCGATGATCGCCTGCTTGCCTGAAAAATAGTGAAACAGATTGCCTGGGCTCATTCCTGCCTGTGCGCATATCGCGGCTGTGGTGGTTTGATGAAAGCCTTTGCGCGCGAAACAGACCCGCGCGGCATCAAGGATCTTACGCATTTGGGCTTCGTATTTTTCGGGATCGACTTTTCGCATCTTGGCTTCCACGGACTGTGCATAAATTAATTAATCGACTAGTCAATCTATTAATAGACGCCGCTTCCTTCCGAGGCAAGGTATATCCTGAAGCAAGCTACCCCCCGTGAAACCTGAACATAGGGTCACCTTTCCGCTCAGGGACTGATGACCGCTTGCCGGCGAATGTGCGTTATCGAGCGACTTGCAGGACCGGCGGTCTCACGCCTTCTTCACCCAGCGGCCGTCCTGGTTCTGCTGCCAGTAGGTCAGCGCATGTCCCTCCGCCTTCAGCGTCTTCCAGTGTGCGCGCGCGCCTTCCAGTTGCGCCTGATCGTAGCCGTCGAACATGAATACCACCCGCTCGTAGCCGCCGACCGGCGGTGGCTCCGCGCCGTCGACCACGAAGCGGACAGTGGCGCCGTTGGCGTTTCCGTCTCCCGCCGTCAGCAGGATCGGCTGATCCCCGGCGAAATCCGCCGCGTCGGTTCCATGCGGGAGAAAACTGTCGTCGCGATAGGTCCAGAGGTGGGTGTCGAGCGTGTCGCGCCGCTCTTCGCCCGCTGTCTGCACGACGACGCGCCAGCCGCGTTCGACGCTTTTGTCGAGCAGAGGCGGCAGCGCATCTTCGAGCTTGGATTCGGTCAGGTGATAGAACAGGATTTCCGTCACGGCTCGGATCAGCTCTCGTAGTTGGCGCGGACAAGCTCGTCCAGCAGACGTACGCCGAAACCGGATGCCCAGGACTGGTTGACCTCGTCGGTCGGCGAGCCCATAGCGGTGCCGGCGATATCCAGATGCGCCCAAGGCGTATCATTGACGAAGCGCTTGAGAAACTGCGCGGCGGTGATCGATCCGGCATAACGGCCACCGGTGTTCTTCATGTCCGCAAACTTGCTGTCGATCATCTTGTCATATTCCTTGCCGAGCGGCAGGCGCCACAGCCGTTCCTGCGTCATGAGGCCCGCCGCCGTCAACTGTCCTGCAAGCGCGTCGTCATTGGTGAACAGGCCCGCATGATGGCTGCCGAGCGCCACCATGACAGCGCCGGTCAGCGTCGCAAGATTGATCATCGCCTGCGGCTTGAAACGGTCGTTGCAATACCAGAGCGCATCGCACAGGACGAGCCGGCCTTCGGCATCGGTATTGATGATCTCGATCGTCTGGCCGGACATCGAGGTAACGATGTCGCCAGGCCGCTGGGCATTGCCGTCGGGCATGTTTTCCACAAGGCCGATGATGCCGACGACATTCGCCTTGGCCTTGCGCGTCGCCAGCACGTGCATCACGCCGGTGACGGCGGCAGCGCCGCCCATGTCACCTTTCATATCCTCCATGCCGGCGCCGGGCTTGATCGAAATGCCGCCCGAATCGAAGACGACCCCCTTGCCGACGAGAGCGACCGGCCGGTCTTTCGGTTTTCCACCTTTCCACTGCATGACCGCAAGCCGTGGCGGGCGGACGGAACCCTGCGCCACGCCAAGCAGCGCGCCCATGCCGAGCTTCTTCATCTCGCGCTCGGTCAGGATCTCGACCTCGACACCAAGCTTTTCGAGCTCCTTGGCCTTGGCTGCGAACTCAACGGGTCCAAGCACGTTCGCCGGTTCGTTGACGAGGTTGCGGGCGATGAAAACGCCTTCGGCAATCGCCTGGGAATTGGCCGCAGCCTTCTTGGCTGCGATGACGGCAGCGGTGACAATCGTCACTTTCGCAGGTTTCGGCGATGCTTTCTGTTCGGTGTCGTCCTTCTTGACCGTCTTGTAGGTGTCGAAGCTGTAGGCATTCATCTCCATGCCGAGCGCAAAATCGGCAGCCGCCTTGCCCGAAACTTCGACTCCCGGCGCATCGAGGAAAATGGCGACTTTCTCCGCGCCGCGGAGTTTCGAAGCCGCAGCGCCTCCCGCCCTCAGCCAGTCATGCGCGGAAAGTGCGGCGCCGTCGCCGAGCCCGAGAACCACGATGCGATCAACCGGCGATCCCTGCGGTGCAACGATATCGAGCGTGCTCAGCGACTTGGCCTTGAACTTCGCGATCCGCGCAGCCTTGGCAATAATTGCCTCTGGATCGGTTTCCGCAGCGCCGGCCGCCTCTTTTCCGTCCACAGTCTTGAGCAGGATAGCCAGACCACCCGACAAACGTGCTGATTTGCTGAAACCGATTTCAAATTTCATCGACATGAAGACACTCCAGAAGGACGCAGGCAGGCCAGAAGGTCGCAGGCAGGCGCCGCAATTGTTACATGGCGGTTACAGTGGCAAACATTCGCCATCGACCGCAAGCCCGCAAACAGGTCTGTGCACCCTTCTTGCTTTTGATGGCCTTGGCAAGACGCGAGCGTATGTTTACATGCTGTTAACTTTCATTCTTTGCCGGGCATTAGTCCTGCCCTCTTACTGTTTGGTTGTCGTGAAAAACTTGCAAACCGGTCCGATCAGCGCAATAGGGACATCTGGTCCGGTCCGATGCCTATCGGCGGCGCCAGACCGGCTGCGCAGCAGGAAGACAAGCCAGGACCAGCCATGAAATTGATCGAGCGCTATATTCTGAGGCGGGCAACGGGCATGTTCCTTGCCACGCTCCTGCCGCTGATGGCGATCGTCTGGACGACTCAGGCGCTGACCAACGTCAACCTGGTCACGGACAGCGGCCAGTCCATTCTTGCTTTCCTCAGGCTCGCAACGCTCGTCCTGCCGTCGATCATTCCGCTCATCCTGCCTTTCGCGCTGGTCATCGGCGTGGCACAGACGCTGACGGCGATGAACGCCGATTCGGAACTCACCGTCTTGAATGCCGCCGGAAGCTCGCGCATGACGATCATCCGGCCGGTCCTCTATCTCGGCATCGCTCTCAGCGTGGTCTCCTTTGCGGTCGACAATTTCGTCGAGCCCTATTCGCGCATGGCCGTGCGCAAAATGATTGCCACCGCCCACGCCGATCTTTTGTCGTCCGTGGTCCAGGAGAACACCTTCCGCAAGATTGCCGACGGCCTTTACGTCCAGGTCGCCTCACGCCGCAGCGGCGGCGTTCTGCATGGGATTTTCGTCGCCGATTCGCGCAATCCGGCCTATGAGTTGGTCTATTACGCCCGCGAAGGTGCGGTGGACGAAAACGGCTCGGCGCTGGTAATGAAGAATGGGGAGGTACATCGCAAGCTTCCCGACAGCAATGTCTCGATCATCAAGTTCGATTCCTATGCCTTCGACCTCACGGATCTGAGCAAGATGGCGAGCGAAGCGACAATCCGGGCTAAGGACCGGGACCTGTTTTTCCTCCTCAATCCGGATCCGAAGGACCCGGTTTTTGAGAGGAACCCGATGTCCTTTTCAGCCGAACTGCACCGTCGCTTCACCGAATGGACGTTTCCCCTGCTGTTCGCGCTGATTGCGCTGGTCGTCAGTAGTGACGCCCGCACGCACCGCGAAGCCCGCGTGCATCCGATGATTACCGCTCTCTTGACGTGTCTTTTCGTCCGCTGGGCGACCTTCTACGCTGCCAACGGCGCGGAAGAATCACGTGCCTTCGTCCCGATCATGTATCTGATCCCGCTCGCGACCGGCTACCTGTCAATCCGCCAGCTGGTGGGCAACAAACGGCTTGAAATCCCGCTGACCTGGGAGCAGAAACTTAACGAGATCCTGGTTCGCCTGCGCCTCGCCAAGGTCGCGCGTCCATCCGACGGGAACCAGTCCGCATGATATTCTCCACACTCGGGCGTTATTTCTTCAGGCGTTATGCAGTGACGACCTTCTGGTTCCTCGCCGGCATTTTCGCGCTGATCTTCATCATCGATTTCAGCGAGTTGTCCAACCGGATGTCGCAATTGCCGCGATACTCGGTGACAGGCGCGCTCTTGATGACGACGTTCCGTATTCCGATGATCCTGCAGCAGACCGTTCCCTTCGTCGCGCTGTTTTCCGGCATGGCGGCACTGATCTCGCTCAACCGCCGCTATGAGCTGGTGGTGACGCGGGCTGCCGGCATTTCCGTGTGGCAATTCCTGCAGCCCTTCGTCATCGGCGCATTCCTGTTCGGCATACTGGCAGTCGCCACGCTCAATCCGATCGCCGCCTGGGGCACGAAACAGGCGGAAGCGCTGGAAGCGGAATGGGGAAGCTCATCCGCGGCCCAATCGGCGATCTCCATTCCGTGGTTGCGACAGATCTACGGAAATGACGATACGATCATCGGCGCGCGTTCCGTCCAGGACGAGGGCAAGACGCTGGTCAACGTCACAGTGCTCCATTTCGATCCGCTCGGCACGATCGTTTCGAGACAGGATGCGGCAACGGCAAAACTGGAAGATGGTTACTGGCTTCTTAACGGTGTGACGGAAACGCGCAACGGGCAACTGCCGCGCCGTGTCGCGACGGCACAGCTGCCGACGCATCTGAAGCCGGAATTCGTCCAGGAAACCCTGACCAAGGCTGATTCCATTCAGTTTTTTGACTTGCGGCGCAAGATCGAGGTGGCGAAATCCTTCGGCTTGCCGACTAACGGCTTGGAAACCCAATTTCATTCCATGCTTTCGCTTCCGCTGCTTCTCGTCGCCATGACTTTGATCGCCGCGAGTGTCTCGCTGAAATTTAGCCGGTTTAACCAATCGAGGCCGGTAATTCTCGGTGGAATCCTGTCGGGCTTCGTGCTTTATGTCGTCACCGTGCTTGTCAAAGCATTCGGGAGCAGCGGCATTGTGCCTCCGTTCGTTGCAGCCTGGTTGCCAGTTGTTGTAGCGATGGCGCTGGGCTCGACGATTCTATTGCATGAGGAGGATGGCTAGTGGCGGCAAGCGACCGCAAACATACAAGGCTGCTCACGGCCATTCTGCTTTCCGGCGTTGCGTTCCAGGCGTTTACCCCGATCGCGCCCGCTTGGGCACAAGAAACCAATATCGATTCGCTTCAGCCGAAGCTCCCCGAAGACGCCAAGATGCTTCTGTCGGCGAATGAGCTCGTCTACAATCAGGATGCGGAGCGCGTGATCGTGCGCGGCGGCGTGCAGATCAATTATGGCGGCTACCAGATGGTCGCCCAGCAGGTCGAATACAGCCAGAAGACCGGGCGCATCATCGCGACCGGCGAGATCGAACTCATCGAACCCGGCGGCAACAAGATCTACGCCGACAAGATGGATGTGACCGACAATTTCGCCGATGGCTTTATCGAAACGATGCGGCTGGAGACGACCGACCTCACAAAGCTGGCTGCAGTCACTGGCGAGCGGCGCAACGGCGAGGAGATGATCCTCAACAATGCCGTCTATACCGCCTGCACGCCTTGCGCGACCAATCCGGATCATCGCTCGCTCTGGCACGTCAAGGCGCAGCGCATCGTCCAGAACGGCAAGACCCATACCGTTCGCATGGAAAATGCCAAGTTCGAGCTGTTCGGAAAACCGATTCTTTACCTGCCCGTCCTTGAGGTTCCGGACCATACGGTGAAGCGCAAAAGCGGCTTCCTGTTCCCGAAATTCAGATACACGCAGAAACTCGGCGCGGGCGTCGGCGTTCCTTATTATTGGGCGATTTCGCCCTATATGGACGCGACCGTCACTGCGACCGGTTTGACCCGCCAAGGCTTCCTGCTCGAAGGCGAGTTCCGTCAGCGCTTCGAAAGCGGCGAACATATCCTCAGCATGGCCGGCATCAGCCAGATGGACCGCGACAGTTTCACCGACGGCACCGTCGATGCCGAAGAAACAGCCCGCGGCATGGTCGCCTCAAAGGCCAAGTTCGAGATCAATCCGCGTTGGACGTTCGGCTGGAACGTGCTGGTGCAGAGCGACAACAACTTCGCCAAGACCTACGAACTTTCGACCTTCGACGGAACGACCTATACGAACCAAGTCTATCTGACGGGTCTCGGCAAGCGCAATTATTTCGACGCGCGCGCCTTCTACTTCGACATTCAGGATGCCGACCCGGACAGCCTTGCCGAAAACAAGCAAGCCGTCGCGCAGGTATTGGACTATTCCTACACCGCACCTCAGCCGGTGCTTGGCGGCGAACTGACCGCCGATTTCAACCTGACCAACGTCAAGCGCAACCGCGAGGATGAACTTGAAATACCCGGCGTGGTCGATCGGTTCCGCGGCCTTGAAGGTACGGCTCACCGGCTGAGCGCGGAAGTGGAGTGGAAGCGGAATTTCATCGTTCCTGGCGGCCTGACGCTGACGCCGATCCTGGCGGCGCGCGGCGACGTCCTCGGACTGAACATGACCGATCCGGGCACGGACTATACAGGCAATTTTTACGATGACGACGCAGCCACCCGCCGCATGCTGACGGCCGGCATCGACGCTCGCTACCCCTTTCTCCTGACGACCGACTACAGCAGCCACATCATCGAGCCTATCGCTCAGGTCTATGTCCGCCCCGACGAGGAATATGCCGGCGGTCTGCCGAACGAGGACGCGCAGAGCTTCGTCTTTGATGCGACCACGCTGTTCGACCGCGACAAGTTCTCCGGCTATGACCGCATCGAGGGTGGAACGCGGGCCAATCTCGGTTTCCGCTACACGGGTGCGCTCGGCAACGGCTACACGCTGCGCGCCATCGCCGGCCAGTCCTTCCATCTTGGCGGCCTGAACTCTTTCGCGACGGACGACCTAGTCAAGGCCGGCTCAGATTCCGGCCTGGAGACAGACCGGTCGGACTACGTGGCGATGGTCGGCATCGATGCGCCCTCCGGCATCACGACGAGCTTGAGCGGACGCTTCGACGAGAGCAATCTCGACCTGCGGCGTGCCGATGCAATGGTCGGCTACCAGGGTATCTTCTGGCAGGCAGCGCTGACCTACACCAGCATTCAGGCGCAACCGCTCTACGGATCGACGAGCGACCAGGACG
Organism: Hyphomicrobiales bacterium; assembly: GCA_900474095.1. GTDB lineage: Bacteria > Pseudomonadota > Alphaproteobacteria > Rhizobiales > Rhizobiaceae > Pararhizobium. The sequence goes on from UCOA01000068.1 coordinate 46,427, forward strand.
AGATCCAGACGGCTGCGGCATACAAGTTCCACGACTACTGGTCGGTGTTCGGCTCGGTCACCTACGACCTGAACAGCAATGTCGTGACCCGAAACGGCATCGGCATCACCTATGACGACCGCGATACGATCTTCTCACTCGTCTACAAGGAAGAACGCGATACCGATCAGACCGTCGCCAACGACTGGTCGATCGGCGCCCGTATCAGCTTCCGCACCTTGGGCGACATCAACGTCGGCGACGCGGACTTCGACGACCTGAACTGAGCCGCGCAGCACCGGTTACGTTGCGCAGCAGCCTGAACCGCGATTTGCCGTGACCGGCAGGCCTTGTCATTGTTCGGCCGCATGTATTATGCATCTTGCGGAAAACGCGCAGGACGATTGCGCTCGGCACAAGATCATCACCTCCGGGGCTTCGCATTCGGGGAAGACGAAAAGGATAAGAAATGGGCGGGAAACACTCGATCACGCGCGCGGTTTCGGCAATGATCCTCGCCTGCGGCCTGGCATTGGCTGCCGCACCGGCACCGGTGCAGGCAGCGAGCAAGGTCGTCGCCGTCGTCAACGGTTCGCCCATCACATCGGGTGATATCGCCAAGCGTGCCGCGTTCCTGCGCCTGCAGCGGCAAGGCGGTGGTCAGGCTGCTGCCCGCCAGCAGTTGATAGACGAAGTTCTCAAGCGCGAGGAAGTCCTCAGAGTCGGCGCCTCCGTCAGCACGAGTGACGTCGATGCCGCAGTCGGCCGCTTTGCCTCCGGCAACAAGCTGAACATTCAACAACTCTCGCAGGTGCTTGATCAGGCCGGCGTGGGCCTCGATCACTTCAAGAACTACGTTGCGGTCGCCATGAGCTGGCCGCGCGTCGTCAATGCCCGTTATGGCGGCGGCGGAAGCGGCCGCCTTTCCAACGAGGAACTTGTCCGGCGCATGCAGGAAAACGGCGGCAACAAGCCGGTGACGACGGAATATTTCCTGCAGCAGGTGATCTTCGTGGTCCCCGCTTCCAAGCGCAACGCCATCATTGGCAAGCGCCAGGCGGAAGCCAACGCGTCGCGCTCGAAATATCCCGGCTGCGAACAGGCCAAGGTCTTTGCCGCCACGATGCGGGACGTCTCGATCCGCAATCTCGGCCGCATGATGGTGCAGGAGATTCCCGCCGACTGGAAGCCGCTGGTCGAAAAGGCCGGCGACGGCAACACGACGGGAACACGCGTCACCGAAAAGGGCGTCGAATATCTCGGCATCTGCAAGAAGCGCCAGGTTTCCGACGACCTCGCTGCTGAAGTCGTCTTCCGCGCCGAGGACATTGGCAAGCAGACCGAAGGCGAAGACGCCAACAGCAAGCGTTACATCGAGGAACTGCGCAAGCGGGCGCAGATCATCGAAAAGTAATCGTTCTGTCATGACAACACCAGCAAGCGACAGGCCGCTCGCCCTGACCATGGGCGATCCGGCCGGCATCGGCCTCGACATCAGCCTTGCCGCCTGGGCAAACAGGCGGGCCTGGCAGACGCCGCCCTTTATCCTGATCGGCGATCCCACCGCACTTGCCGAGCGCGCGCGCCTCCTTGGCCATGACATCGCGATCAGCGAAACGGATTGCGCCGAAGCCATTGCCGTTTTCGAGACCGCGCTGCCGGTTCTGCCGGTCGCCTGCGCCATCCCCGTCACGCCGGGCAAGCCCGATTCCGCCAATGCCGGCGCGATCACCGGCGCCATCGAAACTGCCGTCCGGCTGGCGATGGAGAACACCACCGCCGCCGTCGTCACCAATCCGATCGCCAAATCGGTTCTCTACGAGGCCGGCTTCAAGTTCCCCGGACACACCGAATTTCTCGCCGATATCGGCGAACGTGCCACCGGTAAAAAACTGCTGCCGATCATGATGCTGGCGGGGCCGAAGCTGAAGGCGGTGCCGGTGACGATCCATATCCCGCTGAAGGATGTGCCGGCCCTACTGACGCCCGACCTGATCTACCGGACATGTATGATCACCGCGCAGGACCTGAAGCAGCGTTTTGGTCTTCCCTCGCCTCGCATTGCCGTCGCGGGCCTCAACCCGCATGCCGGCGAAAACGGTGCCTTGGGTCTCGAAGACGATGCGGTCATCCGACCCGTCATAGACCGGCTGAGGGCCGAGGGGCTCGATATTACCGGTCCCCTGCCCGCCGATACCATGTTCCATGATCGTGCCCGCGCAACTTATGACGTGGCGATCTGCATGTATCACGATCAGGCGCTGATCCCGGCCAAGGCGCTCGGCTTCGACGACAGCGTCAACGTAACGCTCGGCCTTCCCTTCATCCGCACATCGCCGGATCACGGCACGGCGTTCAGCCTCGCCGGCAAGGGTATCGCTCGCGCCGACAGCCTGCTGGCTGCGTTACGGATGGCTCGGGAACTGGCTGGCACCGCCGCAAAGGCGAACGGTTGATGGCGGCGATCGACGGCCTGCCGCCGCTGCGCGATGTCATCCAACGCCATGGCCTCGATGCCAAAAAGGCATTGGGCCAGAACTTTCTGTTCGACCTCAACCTCACCCAGAAGATCGCTCGCACCGCCGGTCCGCTCGATGGCGTGACGGTGATCGAAGTCGGCCCCGGCCCCGGTGGCCTGACCCGTGCCATCCTGTCGCTCGGCGCCAAAAAAGTGATTGCAGTTGAACGGGATTCCCGCTGCATACCCGCGCTCGCGGAGATCGCCGACCACTATCCCGGTCGCCTGGAAGTGATCGAGGGGGACGCCCTGAAGATCGATTTCGAAGATCTCGCAAGCGATGGCCCGGTCAGGATCATCGCCAACCTGCCTTACAATGTCGGAACGCAACTGCTGGTCAACTGGCTCCTGCCAAAAGCCTGGCCGCCCTTCTACCAGTCGATGACGCTGATGTTCCAGCGCGAGGTTGGCCTCCGGATCGTGGCGGAGGCAGACGACGATCATTACGGCCGGCTCAGCGTGCTCTGCGGCTGGCGCACGAATGCGCGCATGGCCTTCGACGTGCCGCCGCAGGCGTTTTCGCCGCCTCCGAAGGTGACCTCGTCGGTGGTCCATCTGGAACCGCTCGAGAACCCGATCCCCTGCTCGGCCGGCAATCTCGAAAAGGTGACGATGGCCGCCTTCGGGCAGCGCCGCAAGATGCTGCGCCAGAGCGTCAAATCGATCGGCGGTGAAGCCTTGCTCGCCAAGGCCGGCATCGATCCGCAGCGGCGCGCCGAAACTCTGTCGGTGGAGGAATTCTGCCGGATCGCCAATTGCCTTTAATACGACAGCTTGCCGTTGACATCATTCGGCCACCATTGATCGCACAGGATCGAAAGCAAGTATTCAAAGGGAATTTCCACATGAGTCCTGCGTCGCAACCTGCGCCGTTCAACCAAAAAATACGTCTCTACTCACTCTGGCTTCTTGCCGCGGCCTTTCTTTCGACCTTCCTCTTCAGCATGCCGCTTTGGGGCGATGACAGCGGTATCCACGAACCGATGGAAGTAACGGGTCTGGTGCTTCTGTTTGCAGCCATCCTCGGGCGCCTCTGGAGCATTCTCTACATCGGCGCCCACAAGAACAGCCGGCTGATCACCGATGGTCCCTACTCTATCAGCCGCAATCCGCTCTATCTCTTCTCGCTGATAGGAGTGACCGGGATCGGCCTGATGTTCGGCTCCTTGCTGATCACTGCGGCGCTCGTCGGCGTCGCATTCCTGATCTTTCGCGGTACCGCCTTGCGGGAGGCGGCGCATCTGCGCCGAAAATTCGGAGCGGCCTACGAAGCCTATGCCGCTGAAACGCCGCTCCTGCGGCCGGACTTCAGCCGGTACAGAAGTGAAATCGAAGTCACCTTCTCGACGGTTGCGCTCGCAACGACCTTTCGCGATGCGGTCTGTCTGCTGGCACTATTTCCGTCCGTTGAAGTTCTGGAAAAGCTCCACGCCGCCGGTTACCTGGCAACGTTATTCTACATTCCCTGAAACTCAAAGCTTCGGCGTCTCAGTCAAAAGCCCGTTTACGAACTCGAATAGGCCCGGACGCCGGTCGCGGCGCAGGCGTTCGGCCTCGACGATCGCCTTGACGGAGGCGAAGGCGCTGTCGAGATCCTCGTTGACGACGATATAGTCGTATTCGATCCAGTGCTCGATTTCGGACCGTGAATTAGCGAGCCGGGTGGCAATGACCTCTTCCGTATCCTCGGCACGGCGATGCAAGCGCGACTGCAGTTCGGCCATAGACGGCGGCAGGATGAAGATCGACACGACATCGCCGCCCATCTTCTCCTGAAGCTGCTGCGCGCCCTGCCAGTCGATATCGAACAGCATGTCGCGGCCCTCGGCCATGGCCTGCTCCACCGCATCACGCGGCGTTCCATAGAAATTGCCGTGGACCTCGGCCCATTCCAGAAGCGCGTCGGTCTGGCGCAGCCCCTCGAATTCACGGATCGACTTGAAGAAATAGTGGCGGCCCTCGATCTCGCTCGGGCGACGCTTGCGCGTTGTCACGCTGACGGAAATGCTCAGTTGCGGGTCGGCTTCGAGCAGGTTGCGCGCGATCGTAGACTTGCCCGCGCCGGAGGGTGAGGAGATCACCAGCATGAGGCCGCGGCGCTGAATGGCTTTTGTGGATGGTGGGCTGGCGGGGCTCATGGTCACTCCAGATTTTGGACCTGTTCACGAAACTGGTCGATAACAACCTTCAGTTCGATGCCGGCGGCAGTCACCGTCGCGGCATTCGATTTGGAGCAGATCGTATTCGATTCGCGGTTAAATTCTTGGGAAAGGAAATCGAGTTTCCGGCCGACAGGTCCGCCCTTTTTCAAGAGATCCCGCGCAGCGGCGACATGCGTGCGCAACCGGTCGATCTCCTCGCGGATGTCCGCCTTCGCCGCAAGCAGCGCCACCTCGCCGTAGAGGCGATCCTGATCGATCGTCAAGCCGCCATCCAACACCAAGGCCACTTGCTGCGCCAACCGCGCAGCGATCGATTGCTGGCTGCGCGACGGGTCCGCTTCGATCTGGCGGGTCAGCATTCCAATCGCTTCGATCTGGTCGAGCAGGACCTGGCAGAGTGCTGCTCCTTCCGTCTCACGCATTGCCGCAATGTCTGCAAGCGCCAGCCGCAGGCCTGCCAGGAGATCGCTGTCGCGAGCAGCGCGGTCCCCCTCCCGTTCTTCCGGCTCACGAAAATCGACGATACCGCGGATCGAGAGCAGCGTGTCGAGGCGCAACGGCGCCGGATCGATGACGTCACGCAGTTGCTCGCGCAGCGACAGGACAGCGGCCAGCGCAGTCTGGTTGACCACCGTTTCGACGCCCGCCTCGCTGGCGCTGACGGTTAGATTGATCTGCATGTTACCACGCGAAAGGCTCTCCGCGACGAGCTTGCGCACCTCGGCTTCCAGATGTTCGGTGCCGGTCGGCAGCCGCAGCCGCAGATCGAGGCCCTTGCCATTGACCGAGCGCAGTTCCCACGCCCAACGATAGCGCCCGGAGGTTCCCTCGCGGCGGGCAAATCCGGTCATGGATTGCAAGGGCATGGTCTTCTCCCTGGGTTCGCGGCACACTGGCCGGAATTGGCTCGCGAAGTGCGCGTGGAACTTTTGAACAGTGCATGACTGTGTACGGCTCCGGCACGGTTGACCGCAAGGGTCAAGCGTGCCGGAGCCGTATCATCCACAAGCGGGGACCGATTATTCCTGGATGGGCGCGGTTTCCGCCGCCTTGGCAGCCGCGGCGGCCTTCTCGGCCTCCAGCTTGCGCCAGCGGCGGACATTGTTGTTGTGCTCGTCGAGCGTGGCTGCGAACACATGCCCGCCTGTGCCGTCGGCGACGAAATAGAGGTCCGATGTCCGCGACGGATTGGCAACCGCCTCGAGCGCTGCCCGGCCGGGGTTGGCGATGGGCGTCGGCGGCAGGCCCTTGATCAGGTAGGTATTGTAGGGCGTCTGCTTGTCTAGGTCCGATTTCAGGATCGGTCGGTCGGCCGGCTTTCCGTCACCGCCGAAAATTCCGTAGATGATCGTTGGGTCGGACTGCAGACGCATACCCTTTTCGAGCCGGTTGATGAAGACCGAGGCAACACGCGAGCGCTCGTCGGCAATGCCCGTTTCCTTCTCCACGATTGACGCGAGCGTGACGAACTCGTCACGGCTGGAAACCGGCAGGTCCGGGCCGCGACGATCCCATATCTGATCGACAAGCGCCTTCTGCGCGGCGGCCATCTGCGCGACGATTTCGCTGCGCTTGGTGCCGCGCGAGAATTTATAGGTATCCGGGCGCAACGTGCCTTCGGCGGGCAACTCTGCAGGCAGATTGCCTTCGAGTACGGGATCCGCATTCAGCTTGCTGAACATCTGCTTGACGGTCAGGCCTTCGGGAAGCGACACGGAGTAGAGGATCGACTTGCCGGACTTCAGCAGTTGCATGATCTCCTGCATGGAGGAGCCAGCCTTGATTTCGTATTCGCCGGCCTTCAGCGTGTCGTCGTCCAAATAGGCTTCCGACATGAAGCGGAAGACACGCCCGTCGGAGACGATATTGTTGCGCTCGAGGCTGCCTGCAATCTCCTGTATGCCGGCGCCGTTGCGCACGATGAAATTGGTGTTTGCCGTCAGCGGACCCTTGGCCTCGTAAGCCGTCATGGCGTAGTAAACGGTCGCGGCGGCGGCGACCGTCAGGCAAACGATAACGGTCATCAGGAAGTTCAGAAAGATGACGACCTGGCTTTTCGCCTTGCGCGACCGCTTCGGCGGCTGCGGCACTTTTTCGGGACGAAGAGCTTCGCTCGCCGATTTCGGAATGATCGGGCCGTTGTTTGCGGCCTCGCTGCGGCCGAAAGGCACTGCGCTGTTTTCGTTTGCGTCGTTCACGAGTGTCCTGATTCTGGAGTTCGCATCATGCACGTCTCAATCCCTGATGCGAACTCCAGAAGAGAAGCAGGAAAGAGAATAATTTCATCACGACTATAGCGACCTATCCCATTCGCCTTGTGTCAGCATGACCAGCGTCTGTCTTACCGGTCATCGGCCACAAATCGTCCCTATTGCACGTTTGAACTGAGCAATGCGGCAAAAGCTGGATAACGGACGCAATTAGAACATCGGATAGACGAGAAGCGCTGACATCGAAGAACACGGGCCGCTGTCGTGCGGCTCCGTGAACGATGAAATCAGCCAAATCGGCGCAGAACGAGGGAGGCATTCGTGCCGCCGAAACCGAAGGAATTCGACAGAGCGACATTGATCTCGCGCTTGCGCGCCACATGCGGCACCAGATCGATCTTCGTTTCAACCGAAGGATTGTCGAGGTTGAGCGTCGGCGGCGCGACATTGTCGCGGATCGCCAGCGCGCAGAAGATCGCCTCCACCGCACCGGCGGCACCGAGCAGATGGCCGATCGCGGACTTGGTCGACGACATCGAAACCCTGGCGGCGTGTTCGCCAAGAACGCGCTCGGCCGCGCCAAGCTCGATCGTGTCCGCCATTGTCGAGGTGCCGTGCGCGTTGATGTAGTCGACATCGGCAGCCGTCAGGCCGGCGCGCTTCAACGCCATCTGCATGCAGCGATAGGCCCCGTCGCCGTCTTCCGCCGGCGCGGTGATGTGGAAGGCATCACCCGAGAGACCGTAGCCGACGACTTCCGCATAGATCTTGGCGCCTCGCGCCTTGGCATGTTCGAGTTCTTCGAGCACGACAACACCTGCGCCCTCACCCATGACGAAACCGTCACGGTCCTTGTCATAGGGGCGCGAAGCCTTCTCAGGATCGTCATTGTGTTGGGTGGACAGCGCCTTGCAGGCCGCAAAGCCGGCAAGCGCGATGCGGGAAATCGGCGATTCCGTGCCGCCCGCGACCATCACCTCTGCGTCGCCGAGCGCGATCAGCCGGGCTGCGTCGCCGATGGCGTGAGCGCCCGTCGAACAGGCTGTTACCACCGAATGATTGGGGCCGCGCAGCTTGTGGCGGATCGACACCTGGCCGGAGGCGAGATTGATCAGACGACCGGGAATGAAGAACGGGGAAACGCGACGCGGACCCTTATCGCGCAACGTGATGCCGCCATCGACGATGCCTTCGAGACCGCCAATGCCGGAACCGATCATGACGCCGGTGGCGATCTGGTCTTCGTCGGATTTCGGATGCCAGTCGGCATCCGCCAGTGCCATGTCGGCTGCGGCCATGGCATAGATGATGAAGGAATCGACCTTGCGCTGTTCCTTCAGCTCCATCCAATTATCGGCATTGAAAGTGCCATCGGTCCCGTCGCCGAACGGCAGGCGGCAGGCAATCTTCGCAGGCAGGTCTTCGACTTCGAATTCAGTCACCTTGCGGGCGGCGTTTCCTCCGGCAAGAAGCCGCGACCAAGTGATCTCGGTTCCGCAACCCAATGGAGATACCATGCCGGTACCGGTGATAACGACACGTCTCATAACCCGTGATCCACCCTGCCTGTTAATTCCAGAACCGGACCGGACCACATGCTAACAATCGGACCCGTACATCCATTTCCGTGATGTTCATATCGCGCGATCAGGTACGGAAGCCACCAGACTTTCCTTAAATGCGCATATTGCTCCCCAGAAAGAGAGAGCATGCCCCGCCAGGGGGACTTTAAGGCGGGCCGCGATGCGCCCCGCCCTGCACGACCTGATATCAGGCTTGTGCCTTTTCGATAAACTTGACAGCGTCGCCGACCGTCAGGATCGAATCGGCTGCATCGTCGGGAATTTCGACGCCGAACTCTTCTTCGAATGCCATGACCAGTTCGACGGTGTCGAGCGAGTCAGCGCCCAGATCGTCGATGAAGCTTGCGCCTTCCGAAACCTTTTCGGCGTCGACGCCAAGATGATCAATAACAATTTTCTTTACGCGTTCTGCTACGTCGCTCATGTCGGATTCCTCGACCTTTGTTTTTTCTCAACGATGCCGTTCTGACATCGGTACCCTATTAACGCCAGAGAGATCAAGACGATCACCCCGGCAATCTCTTCAACCGCAAGAGCGGCAGACCACGCACTGCAAAAGACGGCGGGTGCCTCATATCTTCCGATCGAATGCGCACAGTCATGGCCCGCTTAACACGGTTTATGTCTGCCGCAAAGTCCGAAAATGGCCGGGAATGGGTTGGTCAACACGCAATTCCCGGTATTTCCGCCCCGCCCCTTCGATTAACGCGAAAACGCGGCAGCGCAAGCGTTTTGCCGCCTTCAGATCATCGCCATGCCGCCATTCACATGGATCGTCTGGCCGGTGACATAACCAGCCTCGTTCGACGCCAGATAGGCGACGGCGGAGGCAACTTCGGCGCCGGTTCCCATCCGCTTCATCGGGATGGCGCCCATGATGGCGTCCTTCTGCTTGTCGTTCAGCTTGCCGGTCATGGCGCTCTCGATGAAGCCGGGAGCGACGCAGTTGACCGTCACGTTGCGGGTGGCGATCTCCTGCGCGAGCGACTTGGAAAATCCGATCATGCCCGCCTTGGAGGCGCAGTAGTTGGCCTGCCCCGGATTGCCGGTTACGCCGACGATAGAGGTGATGTTGATGATGCGACCATGGCGACGGCGCATCATCGGGTGGGTCAGCTCGCGGGTCAGTCGGAAGACCGAGGTCAGGTTGACTTCGAGCACCGCGTCCCAGTCCTCGTCGCTCATCCGCACGAACAGGCCGTCCTTCGTGATGCCGGCATTGTTGACGAGAATGTCGACGCCGCCGAGTTCGCTCTCGGCCTTTTCGCCGAGCGCCTTGACGGCGGCACGATCCGACAAGTTGGCCGGAAACAGGTGGACGCGCTCGCCCAGCTCGTTGCCGAGCGCCTCGAGCTTTTCGACGCGGGTGCCGTGCAGTCCGACGGTGGCGCCCTGCGCATGCAGGATGCGGGCGATCTCTTCACCGATGCCGCCGGATGCGCCGGTGACGAGGGCCTTGCGGCCAGACAGATCGAACATGGTCTTGATCCTTATGAGTTTCGGCTCAGGCGAGCAGAGTTTGAAGCGCCGCGTCGATATCGGCGGGGGAATTGACGGCGATGCCGGTCACCGTCTTGTCGATGCGGCGGGCAAGGCCGGTCAGCACCTTGCCGGAGCCGATCTCGTACAGCGTCGTCACGCCGTTCGCCGCGAACCACTCGACGGTCTCGCGCCATCGGACCTGGCCGGTAACCTGCTCGACCAGCAGGCTGGCAATCTGGCTGGCATCCGTCACCGGTGCTGCCCGCACATTGGCGATCAGGGGCACGACTGGATCGTTTTTCGCTACCGTTGCCAGCGCCTCGCGCATGGCGTCCGCCGCGGGTGTCATCAGCGCCGAATGAAAGGGCGCGGAAACAGGCAGCAGGATGGCGCGCTTGGCGCCCTTCTCGGTCGCAAGCATCGCCGCCTTTTCGACCGCGGCCTTTTCGCCTGAGATCACCAGCTGGCCGCCGCCATTGTCGTTGGCGATCTGGCATGAGCCCAGCGCGGAGGCGTCCACGCAAATGGCGTCGACATCGCCGTGCTCCAGCCCGATGATCGCCGCCATCGCGCCCTTGCCGACGGGAACCGCCGCCTGCATGGCATTGCCACGAATGCGCAGCAGCCGCGCCGTATCGGCAAGCGCGAAGGTTCCGGCGGCGCAGAGTGCGGAATATTCCCCGAGCGAATGCCCGGCGACATAGGCAACGTTGGATCTCAGATCAAGCCCCTTGGCCTCGAGCACGCGAATGGCGGCGATCGAGACCGCCATCAGCGCGGGCTGGGCGTTTGCCGTCAGCGTCAGCGTTTCTTCCGGCCCGTTCCACATGATGTCGGAGAGCTTTTCGCCGAGCGCCTCGTCGACCTCGGCAAAGACGGCTGCGGCCTCAGGAAAGGCATCGGCCAAGTCCTTGCCCATGCCGAGCGCCTGGCTGCCCTGTCCCGGAAATGTGAATGCGATTGCCATGAGGTGTTTTTCCTCCGCCACGCACGGCGACAACCGCGCAGTTTGAATGTGCAAGCTTTGCCCGAAACGGATGACGGGCACCGGCTTTTTCCTCTCCATTCACATTCCTGCCCTGCGAGTCAAGGCTTGAGCATCCATATCGGCTCATCGCCGTCCATCTGCGCATCATCTCACGCTTTTCTCTTGCGCCGCAGCAAACAGCCTCTACATTCGCCGCCGAACCAGATCGAGGCGCTCCCATGCACTACAAGACACTCGGCCGCACCGGCATCCGCATTTCCGAAATCTGCCTCGGCACCATGACCTGGGGCTCGCAAAACACCGAGGCCGAGGCCCATGAGCAGCTCGGCTACGCTTTTGAAGAAGGCATCAACTTCATCGACACGGCCGAGCTCTATCCGGTGACGCCGCTTTCGGCCGAGACGCAGGGGCGTACCGAAGCCTATATCGGGACGTGGCTGAAGGCGCGCGGAAAACGCGATGACGTCGTCGTCGCCACCAAGGTCGCCGGCCCCGGCCGCCCCTATATCCGCGGTGGCAGCCCGATGAGCCCTGCCACCATGCGGACCGCGCTCGATGAAAGCCTGAAACGGCTCCAGACGGATTATGTCGATCTCTATCAGCTGCATTGGCCGAATCGCGGCCACTACCACTTTCGCAATGCCTGGACCTACGATCCGTCGAAGCAGGACACGTCGACCGTGCCCGGTGAACTGCTTGCGATCCTCGAAACGCTCGGAGAATTCGTTCAGGCTGGCAAGGTCCGCGCCATCGGCCTGTCGAACGACACCGCCTGGGGCGCGATGACGATGCTGTCACTTGCCGAGAAACACGGCCTGCCGCGCATCGCCTCCATACAGAACGAATACAACTTCCTCTACCGCGCATTCGATCTCGACCTTGCCGAAGTCAGCCATCACGAGGATATCGGCCTGCTCGCCTATTCGCCGCTCGCCGCCGGGCTGATGACCGGCAAATATCTCAACGGCGCGTGCCCTGAAGGCTCCCGCCTCAGCATCAACGGCGACCTCGGCGGCCGCTACACCGAATACCAGGAACCCGCCGTCGCCGCCTATGCCGAGCTCGCCCGCGCCCACGGCCTCGATCTCGCCCAGATGCAGCTCGCCTTCAGCCTCACCCGCCCCTTCATGACCTCGGTCATCATCGGCGCGACAAGCATGGCGCAGTTGAAGACGAATATCAGCGCCAAGGAGGTAAAGCTGCCGGCGGCGGTGATGAAAGAGATCGGCCGTCTGCACCGACAGTTCCCGGCGCCGATCTGAACACAGAAAGGCCGTCAGCGGCTCTCCGTACCAGAGAGTGTGAGACCGATATGGTTGCGGCCGGGATCTTCCGAGCCCATACAAAAATGGCCCGCTGCATGCAGCAGGCCATTCAGATGCCGACAAAGTCACATTATCGGCAGGTCATTGGGGACATTCAGCGGCAGTCAAACCCCCGTCGTTCCTGTGCTTGTCACAGGAATCCAGCCAGCCCAAGTCATTGGGCTGAAGGTCTTTGACCCGGGCAGTCTGAGTGGCTCGCTGCGTGCAGCAGGCCATAGTAAATCAAGGCTTACGAACGCTTCCTGATCGTGCCGTAGACGATGTTACGGTTGGTGCCGAACCAGACACTCGCGTCAACGCTGTTGCGCTCGACGCTCGAATTGATGACGTTCCACATATCCGCCTCCGAGCGCAGCAGCAGCGCCCAGTTCATGTAGGACTCCATATAACCGTCGTCGGCCATGTCCTGCGCGAAATTGGCGAAGAGGAAGACGCCGCCCGGCTTCAGCATTTCCATGCAGGCCTGCGTCAGCTTGACCGCGACCTTGTCGGCAAGATAGTCGTAGAGGCCAGCGGCATAGATGAAATCGAACTTGCCGAGCTGATGCTTCTTGCTGAGCAGCCCACGCACGGAACCATCGATCGCCTCGATGCAGGTGCCCTGGAAATCCCGTGTAATCGATCCGATGCTGAGCGGGTCCTGATCAAGAGCGACCCACCGCTTGATCCGCCCTTCCTTGAGCGCGACCGAGCTGTCGGCTTCACGCAAATGACCGGCCGCTACCGTCAGAATCTCGGTATCGGGACCTTTTTCTGCAGCGATCTCGTCAACGTAGCGGGTCAGAATGTCCCGCCGCTCTCTTACAGCGACGGGGCCCGGAGCGTTCCTGGTATATTCATAGATCCCGAGCCCAAGTGGAGTTGACTTTGCGACTTCGTGCGCAACGGCGGGGTGGCCATAGATGAAGTCGATCAAGCTCGCGTCGCCGGAATAGCCGCGCGGCTTCTCAAAAGACCAGCGCGTGAACGGATCCTGCTGAAAGATCGTGGCCGACGGATGGCTCTGTACGATCGGGATGAGCGCCTGCCAGACGCTTGGTTCGAACTTGTTGCGCGTCTCATGAAGCGCCCCGATAAGCCACTTTACAGTCTGCGCCGGATCGCTGCGTTCTTCGATCCGCTGCAAGGCAATCGCCAGCACGAGCGCAAGTTCAGCCTTCGCTGTTGCGAGCTGGTCATCGTGTCGATCGGTTTTGGTGGAGGAAAGTTCGGTGATGATGGCTTGGGGGGTAATCAGGCTTTCGCCGTCGAAAGCAATATTAAATTGGGACACTCGAACCTCGTGCGTTAATAGATCATTAATATAATGGTGAAAAATAGATGAAGTGCCAATCCGAGCGGCCGCGTTTTCGCGGGTTATGGTTAACGCACTCGCGCTGCGGTTGAGCCCGCCGCGGGTGCGTAGACGCGCGTCCCCAAGTTCAGAAAAAGTTAAGGCACCTGTCCTATTGTGCCGGAAATTGCTGCTCTTTCGATAGCTTGCCTATCCGGATGGCCAGCGTGGGGGGACTGAGACAGCGTCGACTGTTGGAAGCCCCGAGCTCTAGAGAATGCGACGCAACGCAATGGAAAGTGCATGAAGCACACGTTGGCCGACGTAGTTGAAATCGATCTCCATACCGAGCCGCCGAGACTGGCGTCGGCGGAGCTTCGTGCGCTCTATCGGGAGGAAGGCCAAAGCACGCGCAGACAGGCCACCAGACAAGGGCTCTGGATCGCCGTCGCCGCCTATCTCCTGTTTTCGATCACCGACATCTTGCTCGTTCCGGACGTCGCGCTCTACACGATCGCCGCACGTTTCGCCGTCGGCATCGTCGCAATCGCCGCGCTCGAAATACAGGTCCGCTTGAATGCCAGCGCGAACGCTATCGATGCTACCTGCGCTGCTGCGGTTATCCTGGCCTATGCCGGCTGGTTATGCACGGCGATGATGACATCAGATGTTCAAAGCATATCCTACTACATGGTCTTCGGTGCCATCTTCATGATGAGCGTCAACCTGTTCTTCAGCTTCCACTTTCGACTTTCCGTCGTCGCATCGATTATCATTCTGCTCATTTTCCTGGCCGCTCTGCTGTCGTTTCCACCCATGGACCCCACCTACAAGCTCGCATTCGGCACCTTTTGTCTCTCGTGCTTCGTCTTCACGTCCTATGTGAACTGGAAACTCAACAGGGAACGCTACAAGGTCTTCCTCAACGCGCTCGAGGCGAAGGTTCAGCACAACGAGGCGTCCGAACGGGGGAAAGCTCTGCTGAGGCTGTCGAATACCGATCCGTTGACGGGCCTTGCAAATCGCCGGGCAATCGACCAGAGGCTGCGTTACTACTGGGACGACTGGCAAAAATCCGGCAGGAACTTTGCGGCGATCCTGATCGACGTCGATTTCTTCAAGAGATACAACGACTGCTACGGCCATCAGGAGGGCGATCGCTGCCTCATCCTCGTCGCCAATGCACTCGAGACCTCGATCAGCCCCTACGGCGGCTCTATCGGACGCTATGGCGGCGAAGAGTTCATCGTTCTTGCTCGCCTGGACACCGGCGAGCGAGTGGCTGAATTTGCGGAAGCGATAAGGCTCACGGTCGAGGACCTGGCGCTGGCGCATAGACAGCGGCGCGATGGGACGTCGATCGTCACCGTCAGCGTTGGCGCCTCGTTTACCAGGAATCAAACTGGTACGAAGCTCGAGAAGATCATCCACGAGGCGGACCGCGCGCTGTATGCAGCCAAGGCAAGCGGTCGCAACTGTGTCCGCCTGTTCGATCCGAACGATCCCCAGAGCAGCGATGAGAGCGAGAATGTCGCAGCCTTGCTGAAGATCGCGATCGACCAGAAGCTCGTTTCCCTCGTCTATCAGCCGATAAGAAACGTCGTGTCGGGCCAAGTCGAGGCCGTCGAGGCGCTGATGCGCCTGAGAATGCTGGACGGCACCGCCGTGACGCCGAGCCTTTTCATTCCGGTCGCGGAACGAACCGGCGCCATCCTGGAGCTCGGGCGCTGGGCGATACGCACGGTATGCCGCGAACTCCTGATGGACGACCACGTGCCGGTCGTCAGCGTCAACGTCTCGCCAATTCAGCTCAAGGCTCCCGGCTTTGCAGCGTCCGTCGCGGCGATCCTCGGAGAGACAGGCGTCGCCGGCGGTCGGCTGGCGCTGGAGATCACCGAAGGTCTCGAGATGGAGATGCACTCGGACGTTCTCCGCTGCATCAGCGACCTGAAGACGCTGGGCATCAAGATTTGGCTCGATGATTTCGGAACGGGCTTTGCCGGTCTTTCGTGGCTTCGCCTGATCAATTTCGACACGGTGAAGATCGACCGCTCGTTCCTGCACGACTGCTGCACCTCGCGCGGCAAGGCCATGCTCCAGGATATCATCGGCCTCGTGCGAAATCGCGGCCACAAGATCCTCGTCGAAGGCGTGGAAAACGACGAGCAGCTCAGGTTCATGAAGGAATGCCAGATCGACCAGGTCCAGGGCTTCCACGTCGGCCGCCCGGCCCCCGCGCATAATTTCACGGCGCCCCCACCCGCAGACCCGCGCACGGCGCGGCTGGCAAGTCCCCTGCGGGGATGAGGCGATCACGCTAGGCGCTTTGCGCGTTAGCCCCTGGGCAAAGCGAAGTCGGCTTAAAGGAGAAGACCCCTGCCCGGCCCCTTGGACCCCGTCCGACGCGCGATACGGAAGACGGCACCAGCGCTAATTTCCGCTCGCCCCTTGCTTCCTGGCCGAAAATGCGTATAAGCGCGCTGTTCGCAACATCCGGTCTTCTGGCTGGTGGCTGAACGGAGGGCCGGTTTCCGATTTTAGAAACCTGTCAGGACCTAAAGGGGTCCAGCCTCCCGTGTCTCCGCTCTCGACCGTCTCGAAACAACACTTTCTTGCCGGCTGCTTGCAGCCAATAGAACAGTCGTTGAGGCTTAGCCGCTGGGGTCCGGGTGACGATTAACGCAAGAAAGGCAAAGCCTCATGGCTCTTTATGAACATGTATTCCTTGCCCGGCAGGATATTTCCGCTCAGCAGGTCGACGCTCTCGTCGAACAGTACAAGGGTGTACTGGAAGCTAACGGCGGAAAAGTCGGGCGCGTTGAAAACTGGGGCCTCAAGTCCCTGACGTACCGCATCAACAAGAACCGCAAGGCTCACTACGTTCTGATGGACATCGATGCTCCGGCACCGGCCGTTCACGAAGTCGAGCGCCAGATGCGCATCAACGAAGACGTTCTTCGTTACATGACCATCGCTGTCGAAAAGCATGAAGACGGCCCGTCCGCCATGATGCAGAAGCGCGACCGCGACGACCGTCCGCGCCGCGATGGCGACCGTCCTGACCGTGGTGGCTTCGGCGACCGTGGCCCGCGTCCGGACCGTGGTGATCGTGAAGACCGTCCGCGCCGTCCGCGCGAAGACCGGGCATAAGGAGAAAAGATTATGGCTGATACATTGTCCGCTCCCGCGCGCCGCCCGTTCCATCGCCGTCGCAAGACCTGCCCCTTCTCCGGCGCCAACGCGCCGAAGATCGACTACAAGGACATCCGTCTCCTGCAGCGCTACATTTCCGAGCGCGGCAAGATCGTTCCGTCCCGGATCACGGCAGTCTCCCAGAAGAAGCAGCGTGAACTGGCCCAGGCCATCAAGCGCGCCCGCTTCCTCGGCCTCCTGCCCTACGTCATGTCCTAATGCATGTCCCCTTGGAGCCTCGCTCCAAGGAAAGGCATATGCAATGACTTGACTCTCCGTCAGTCTGTTGACTCGACGGTAGCTCATCAAGGTGAGGCGAACAGCCATCCGGCATCGCCTCACCTTCTCCCTTCCGCGTTGGGCGCGGATCGGAAACGCCGGCGCAGTTGCGCTAAAACCCATGTTGGGGCTCCATTCCTTTATCAGGAAAAGCCTCTAACTGCTTGAAAAGCAGGACAGCGACCCGTGAAGACACTGAGTGCAACATCGCTGCTGACCGGCGCGCTTGCCGGCGTCACCGCCGCCCTGCTTCTGCTCGGGGCGACGCCGCAGTCGTATTTTGCCATCCTGCTCGTTATCGCTTCCGCGCTGCCTGTTCTCATTGCCGGGCTCGGCTGGGGCAATGCCGCCGCTGCCGTTGCCGTTGTCGTCGCGGGCCTCGGCCTTGCGTTGTTTGCCTCGCCGTTATCGGCCTTGTTCGTCGTGATCATCATGCTTGCGCCGGCCGCTTGGATCAGCCACCTCGCCAATCTGGCACGGCCGGCTTCCGAGATCGGCGGCCCGGAGGACGCGCTTGCCTGGTATCCGCTGTCCGATATCCTCGCCCACCTGGTGGCTCTGGTGACGGTCGCGGCCATCATCATTGGCGCGGTTCTGGGATATGACGACCGTTTTGCCAGCATCGTGGTCGATCAGGTGCTGATCGCGATGAAGGCGCAGGACCCGTTGCTCAATCCTGGTCCGGCGGTGGTCGAGCAGATCAAGTCGCTCTTCCATATTGCGTGGCCGCTCTTGTTCGGCGCGCTCTGGGTGATGATCCTGTTTGCGGCCTATTACCTCGCCAGCCGCATCGTCCAGACCTCCGGCAAGGGCCTGCGCCCGCGCGAGGACATGCCGTCGACGCTGCGGATGCACCGCTACGCCATCTTCGCCTTTCTCGGCGGCTTGGTTCTCGCCTTCATGGGCGGCATTCCGTCCCTTGTCGGCGCGCTCATTTGCGGCACTTTCGGCGCGGGCTTCCTGCTTGCCGGCTTCGCCGTCTTCCATTTCCGCACGCGCGGCAAGTCCTGGCGGCTGCCCGTTCTGTGGATCGGCTACATGTCGGTTCTGATCTTCCAGGTGCCGGCATTCTTCTTTCTCCTGTCGGGTCTGATGGACACGCGGCGCGCCATCGCGCTGTCGCCGGCAGGGAAAACAACTGACACTGAAACAAAAGAACTCTGAACAGACAAACGAAAGGATATCATCATGCAAGTCATTCTTCTCGAACGCGTTGCCAAGCTCGGCCAGATGGGCGAAACCGTCAAGGTTCGCGACGGCTTTGCCCGTAACTACCTCTTGCCGCTCGGCAAGGCGCTCCGCGCCAACGAAGCCAACAAGAAGCGTTTCGAAGCCGAGCGTTCGACGCTCGAAGCCCGCAACCTCGAGCGCAAGTCCGAAGCCCAGACCGTTGCCGAACAGCTGGACGGCAAGTCCTTCATCGTCGTTCGTTCGGCCGGTGAAACCGGTCAGCTCTACGGTTCGGTCGCTGCCCGCGATATCGTTGAAGTTCTGGGTGCCGAAGGTTTCAACATTGGCCGCAATCAGGTCGACCTCAACAACCCGATCAAGACGATCGGCCTGCACAACGTTGTCCTGCACCTGCATGCCGAAGTTGAAATCAAGGTCCAGATGAACGTTGCCCGTTCGGCTGAAGAAGCAGAACGCCAGCTCAAGGGTGAAAGCCTCACCTCCGCCGACGCCATCTACGGCGTTGACGAAGACGCCCTGAAGCCGGAAGACTTCTTCAACCCAGAAGCTGAATTCGAAGCCGAAGAAGAATAAGCCTCTAAAGGCACGGACGTCGGTAGCGGCGCCGGTTTTGAACAGAAAGGCCCGCGGCCCGTCCGCGG
>UCOA01000039.1 GCA_900474095.1 Hyphomicrobiales bacterium
CCCCCCCCGCCGGATCGACGGCGCTCGCGGCCGCGAGTTTCGCCGCATCGAGACGTCCGCCGGTTTTTGAATCATGCAAAGTAAAACTGAAATTCGGAAGTTTTTCTGCCTGCGTCTCGAACACCTCGAGACCGATCGCCTCGGCGCGGTCGCGCACGCAATATACCATATGAATGTCCTGGCCCTCATCACCGTTGAGGCGCCCAGCCATTGCGAGGAAAGGCGTCACGCCGATACCGCCGGCGAGCCAGATCTGCTTCTTGCCACCACGACGATGATTGAACCGGCCATAGCCTCCTTCGAGCTTCAATCGATCGCCGACGGCGATGTTTTCCCGCAGTGCCGTGGTGAAATCCCCCAATGGCTTGATCGCGAAACGGACGATACCGCCCTCCTCCATGCCGGCGATCGTGAAGGGGTGCGGCTCGCGCAGACCCGGCTTGCTGACCCGGAAAAAGCCGAACTGGCCGGGTCTTGCCTTGAGCGGTCGGCCGGTCGGACGCGCCGAAATAACCGTCGCCCCCTCATGGCGCTTAACGTCGAAGACCTCATAGGTGCGCGTGCGCAACCACGGAAAAAGCTGCGTGTAAATATAGCTCGCCGTGCCGATCAGCGCGAAGATGTTGAGATAGGTCGCCAGCATCGCGGTACCGTCATAGGGCCGCTTGATGAAGGTCTGGTGAAAGGCCACCATGATGAACAGCAGCCCGATGAAGCGGTGCGTCAACCGCCAGTAGTGATAGGGGATCTCGATCTTCGTCTTCGGGATGATCTTGAAGATGCTCAAGAGCAGCAACAGGACCAGGCCGTAGAAAGCGTATTCCCCCATCGATGCCGCCAGCTTGTTCAACCCGCTCGTCAGGGACAGGCCCTTGAAATCCGGCGTGATGAAATAGTGGACGAGGATCAGGATAAAAACCGCTATGCCGACCCGGCGGTGAGTCCTGTAAATCCGGTCGAGGCCGCCGAAAAGGCGCTCCACCAGCGGCGGACGGGTGGCCATGAACTGGGCGATTGCCATGCCGGTGAAAGCCATGGACGAGGCCATCAGCGAGAAGGTCGTGCCTGCATTGGTGTGACTGACCGCGGGAACGGCCAGAAGCCCCGCGAATCCCATCAACGACCAGACAAGAACACCACCCGCGCTCACAGAATATCCCCCACAATTCCCGCAGTCGCCGGAATCCCCTGGGGCAAGACTGGCAAGCCCCTCAAGCTTCGTCAACAGCTATTGTAGAGCATACGATTTTCGGGCGGGCTTTATTCGGCGTGCTCAAGTTTTTGTGTTTGCGGGCAAATTCCGCTCTGGGCAAAAGCGGCAGGACAAGACATTCGCAGGTTACTTCAGGCCGCCCTTTGCAAGCGCTTCGCGCGCCTTTTCGACCAGCGGATGATCCGGATGACGGCGAATGAAGCGCTCGTAGGCTTCGCGCGTGCCTTTCGCTTGGACGCGCGCATATTCGGACTGGACGGCAGCCTCTGTATCTGGCGGGGGGAGCATATCCTGTCCTTGTGTCGATGTCTGCGTATGGGCAGGAGGCACCGCTGCCAGAACCGCGACGGCAATGGCTGCGGCCGTAAAAAGAAACCGTTTCGGCGATGTCCTGAATTTTATCACGGGTCACTTCGTCTTTTAACAATATGCTTACAATTTTTGATGTCCATGGTCCTTAGATTCGCCTCGCATGTTTGGCATAAGGCCAAGCGGCATACTACACCCAAGAGGCAAAGGGCGTTAGCAGGAGATACGTTTGACTGGCACGAACAAGACGACAAAAGACATTTCCGCTACCGGCAACGCGCTCATCGATGGCGTTCTGGAAGGGACGGCCTGGGGCGATTCTACCATAACCTATGCTTTTCCAACCAGCAGCGGCAGCTATAGCTATGGCCCGGAAAAAAATCATGGATTCGCCGCCATCTCGAATGCGCAGATAAACACCGCGCGCTTCGCTCTGGAGCAATCCTACGGCTCCGCCGCCAATGACGGATTTTCCGTCGAGGGTTTCACCAATGTGAACTTTGACAGCGGCGATAGCAGCAGCGCCACCATCCGCATCGCCCAGTCCGACGACGCCGACATCGGCACGGCGTATGCCTATATGCCATGGGAAGAATATGCACCGGCCGGCGATGTCTGGTTCGGGACAGAATACGACGAATACAGGAGCCCTGTCGCCGGCAACTATGCCTGGCACACGATGATCCACGAACTCGGACATGCATTGGGGCTGAAACACGGCCACGAAACCGACGGTTTCGGCGCTTTGCCGTCGGCCTATGATTCGCTCGAATATTCGGTGATGACCTATAGGGGCTTTGTCGGTGATACCGGCGACGCTTACTCCTACGAATTATATGGTGCGCCCCAGACGTTCATGATGGCTGATATTGCAGCGCTTCAGGAAATGTACGGCGCCGACTATTCCACCAACAGCGGCAATACGGTCTACAAGTGGACGCCGACCAGCGGCCAGACGATCGTTGATGGCGAGGTGGCGATCGCGCCGGGTGCCAATCGCATCTTCGCCACCCTCTGGGACGGCGACGGCAACGATACGTTCGACCTCACCGCCTATAGTGACAACCTCAAGATCGATCTTCGTCCCGGCAAGGCGTCGCTTTTCAGCGAGGACCAACTGGCCTATCTGGGTGGCGGTCCCAATGATGGTTATGCCAGAGGCAATATCTTCAATGCGCTGCTCCATGATGGCGACATCCGATCGCTGATCGAAAATGCCAAGGGCGGATCGGGCAGCGACCAGATCATCGGCAACCAGGTCTCAAATTCCCTGCAGGGCTATGGCGGCAATGATGTGCTGAAAGGCGAAGGCGGAGACGACGTGCTCATCGGCGCATCCGGTACCGACAGGCTCGACGGCGGGGCTGGCGCCGACAGGCTCTACGGCGGAGCAGGCGCCGACGATCTTATCGGTCGCGCCGGTGCCGACATTTTCCTGTTCAAAGTGCGCACGGAATCGACGGTCGCCGCGTCCGGCCGAGATACCATTTTCGATTTTTCCGCTTCCCAGGGCGACAAGATCGATCTCTCTGGCATCGACGCCAATACGGGCGTCTCCGGTAACCAGGCGTTCAGTTTCCGCGGTACGGCCGCCTTCACCGGCACCGCTGGTGAAATCAGATACGTGAAGGGCTCGTCGGACACCTACATCTACGGCGACGTCAACGGTGACAAGACTGCCGATTTTGCCATCCACCTCGATGACGCTCTCACGATGCAGCGCGGTTATTTCGTTCTCTAGGAAGCGCCTGCCATTCGACAAAAAACAGGGGCCGGATCATCACGATCCGGCCCTTTTTTCATTGTCCGACCTGTCTCAGAGCTTCGGCAGTTCCGGGCGTACGGCAAGCGCCGTTTCGATGATCGCCGTAACGCGCTGGCGCTCGGCACCGGACAGCGGCAGACGCGGCGCGCGGACCCGGTCGTTGCTGTCGATGGCAAAGACCTCGGCAAGCTTGATGTTCTGGACGAGGTTGGTCGAGACATCGAGATCGAGCAGTGGCCGGAACCAGCGGTAGATAGCGCGGGCTTCTTCCAGGCGGCCGGCCTGGACCAGCTTCCAGATCGCCACTGTCTCCTTCGGGAAGGCGACGACAAGGCCGGCGACCCAACCATCCGCGCCCATCAGCAGGCTTTCCAATGCCAGATTGTCGACGCCGGTGAAGCAATCGAAGCGCTTGCCGAAGCGCGTCAGGACGTCGGTGACGCGGCGGATATCGTCGGTCGATTCCTTCATGGCGACGACGAGGTCGTTCTTCGCCAATTCATCGAACATCGACAGCGTCACGTCGACACCATAGGCGACGGGATTGTTATAGACCATGATCGGCAGGCCGCCGGCAGCCGCAATTGCCTGGATATGACCGAGCGTCTCGGCCGGTGCCGACTTGTAGGGAACACCCGGCAGCACCATGAAACCATCGGCTCCGGCCTTTGCAGCGGCCTTTGCGGCCGCCTCGCCGCGGCGTGTCGCGCTTTCGCAGACGGTCATCAGCACCGGTTTGTTTCCGGCTACCGATTTTGCGATTTTCAGGATTTCCAGTTTCTCTTCCGGATCAAGCGTCATCGCCTCGCCGAGCGAGCCGCAGACGATCATGCCGTCGACGCCGGCGTCGAATTGAAGCGCAAAGCAACGCTCCATCTCCGCCTTGTCGAGATCGCCCTCGGTCGTGAATTTCGTCGTTACTGCCGGGAATACGCCGCGCCACATGGGAACCTCCATTGCTGTGATATATCAGTGTTATTTGCCATTCATTTTCAGCTGTGTCAATATCTGATATATCAGAGCTCAAGGAAAAACATGCCGGGATCATCACCACCATCATCTTCGCAGGCGCATCTTGCCTATCTGGCGCTGGAAAGCCTCATCGTCACACTGAAACTCAAGCCTGGCTCGCTGGTGACGGAAAAGCAGCTGATCGATCTCGCCGGCCATGGCCGAACGCCGGTGCGGGAAGCAATCCAGAAACTGTCATGGCAGGGACTGATCGAGATTCGCGCCCGCGTCGGGCTGCAGATCACCATGATCAAAGGCGACGACCATCGACATGTCATGCAGGTACGGCGCACGCTGGAGCCCCTCGCCGCGGCTCTCGTTGCCGAACATGCCAGCGCCGAAGCGCGCGCGGCGATGATCGAATGCGCTCAGACGATGACTGCGTGCTCGATCAATGCCGACATGGAGGGCTTTCTTGCGGCCGACAAGGCTTTCGACGAGATCATGGAAGCCACCTGCCCCAACACCTTTCTGACCTCTGCCTTGGCGCCCTTGCA
Organism: Hyphomicrobiales bacterium; assembly: GCA_900474095.1. Lineage (GTDB taxonomy): Bacteria > Pseudomonadota > Alphaproteobacteria > Rhizobiales > Rhizobiaceae > Pararhizobium. The sequence continues at coordinate 4,796 of UCOA01000039.1, forward strand.
GACACACGCCCGAAGGCTGTGGTTCAGCGCCGCCTCGACGCAGCGCATGGACCGGTCCGTCGATCTGCACGTCAAGGTCATTCGCGCCATCAACCAGGCCGATCCTCCCGCCGCGGCAAGCGCCATGGAAAACCTGATGGGCTATCTCGGCGAGAGGTAAGCCCTGCAGGCCTACATCGCAAAAACAAAGAGGGCGGCCCGTAGGCCGCCCTCTCCAAATCAGAAATCCAGTGGAAGCGTCAGCCGACGAACGCGCGTTCGATGACGAATTCACCCGGCTTGTTGTTGGCGCCTTCGGTCAGGCCGGCCGCTTCGAGAATTTCCTTGGTTTCTTTCAGCATCTCGGTCGAGCCGCAGATCATGCCGCGATCGACGGCCGGGTCGAAGGCCGGAAGGTTCAAATCGGAGAACATCTTGCCGTCGCGCATCAGGTTGGTAATGCGCCCCTTGAACGGGTAGTCTTCGCGGGTGACCGTCGCATAGTGGCGCAGCTTGTCGCCGACCAGTTCAGCCAGGAATTCGTGGTTGCGAATTTCCTCGATCAGGTCGAAGCCGTATTGCAACTCGGCAACGTCGCGGGTCGTGTGGGTGAGGATGACTTCCTCGAATTTTTCGAAGGTTTCCGGATCGCGGATAAGGCTGGCAAACGGCGCGATACCTGTGCCGGTCGAGAACATGTAAAGGCGCTTGCCGGGTGTGAGTGCATCGAGCACCAGCGTGCCGGTCGGCTTCTTGCGCATCAGAACCTGATCTCCGGGCTTGATGCCCTGCAGATGCGAGGTAAGCGGACCATCCTGAACCTTGATCGAGAAGAATTCGAGCTCATCGTCCCAGGCCGGGCTTGCTATCGAATAGGCGCGATAAATCGGCTTACCGTCGATCATCAGGCCAATCATCGCAAACTCGCCCGAGCGGAAACGGAACTCCGCCGGACGCGTCATCCGGAAGCTGAACAGCCGGTCCGTATAGTGCTTGACGGCAGTCACCGTTTCGGCAAACACGCCCGCGGGCACAGCAGTTGCGGCAAATTCTTCGATCTTGGCAGGAGCATTCATCTCGGCGTCAGGTCCTGTAATGATGACTGTTTATTTCAGGTATCAGCGGATATTCCAAACGGCACGGCTTTGGAAGCAAATCCGTTCCAATTATAGCGCCTTTTGCGGATTGATGCGCGCTCAGACTGTCGCAGCTCTCAGGAGACCCGGCGCCAGCTGTAGGATTTCGCATCCGCCGACGAGCGGGCCGTCGGCTGGTAGTGATTGTCGATGCCCGGCAGCCGCCCCTCGGATAGGCGCTTGAGCGCCGTTTCGTTGGTGACGGCAAAGCTGTCGATGCCACAGCGCAGCATCAGCGGCACCTGATCGATCAGCACGTCACCGACAGCGCGGATTTCCTTGCCGTAACCCAGGCGAGCCCTGAGCAGCGAGGCATGGCTGAACGCCCTGCCATCGCTGAAGGCCGGAAAAGCCACAGCGATCAGCGACACCTGCTCGAGAAACGGCTGCAGCCGTACCACCTCGTCGGCCGGGTTGATCAGAACGCCGAGCCCGCTGTCGCCGGACGATGCCTTCTCGATGAAGGCATCGAGGCCGAGGATGGCCTTTTCGTTCGAGCCGGCCTTGGTTTCTTCCGTTTCGATGACCCAAGGGTCGTCTGTCACGAAGCCGGTTTCTTTCCAGATTTTCGTCATGTTTTTGTCCCTGCCTCAAGCCGCTTCCTGGGCGCTACCGCCGTACAACGCATCCTTGAAGGGCTGCGGCCCGACACGGCGATAGGCGTCGAGGAAAATCTCCGAAGCATCCTTGCGCAGGCTGAGATAAGTGTTGACGATGGTCTCGACCGCATCCGTCACCTTCTCCGGCTCGAAGCCACGGCCGATGATTTCACCGATCGAGGTGTTCTCGTCGCCGGAGCCCCCAAGCGTGATCTGGTAGAGCTCGGCACCCTTCTTCTCGACACCCAACAGCCCGATATGGCCGACATGATGATGACCGCAGGCATTGATGCAACCGGAAATCTTGATCTTCAGTTCGCCGATCTCCGCCTGCCGGTCCGGATTTCCGAAACGGTTGGAGATTTCCTGCGCCAGTGGAATCGAGCGCGCATTGGCAAGTGCACAATAGTCCAGGCCGGGACAGGCAATGATATCCGTGATCAGTCCGGCATTGGCCGTCGCGAGGCCATGGGCAACCAGTCCGCGGTAAAGCGGCTCGAGATCGGCCAGCGCCACATGCGGGAAGATCACGTTCTGCTCATGGCTGATGCGGATTTCGTCGAAGGCATATTCTTCGGCGAGGTCGGCAATCGCATCCATCTGGCTATCGCTGGCGTCGCCAGGAATGCCGCCGATCGGCTTCAGCGAGATCGTCACCATGCCGTAGTCTGGATGCTTGTGTGGCTGGACGTTCTGCTGCACCCAACGGGCGAAATCCGGATCGGCCTTCTTCCAGCCGGCCAGATTGGCCCAGCCTTCCGGCCGTTGGTTAAGCGGCGGCAGCGCGAAATACGTCGCAATCGCCTGCACGTCGACTTCCGGCAGCTTCAGTTCGGTGTTCTTCAGTTCTGCAAACTCCGCGTCGACCTGCCGCGCCAGTTCCTCGGCACCGGTTTCATGCACGAGGATCTTGATGCGGGCCTTGTACTTGTTGTCGCGGCGGCCATGGAGGTTGTAGACGCGCATGATCGCGGTCGTATAGGAAAGCAAGTCCTCTTCGGCCAGGAAGTCGCGGATCTTCTTGGCGATCATCGGGGTACGCCCCTGCCCGCCGCCGACATAGACGGCAAAGCCGAGCTCGCCTTTTTCGTTCTTCTTCAGGTGCAGACCGATGTCGTGCACCTGGATCGCGGCCCGGTCGCGCTCGGCTCCGGTGACGGCGATCTTGAACTTGCGCGGCAGGAAGGAGAATTCCGGGTGAACCGACGACCACTGGCGCAGGATTTCGGCGTAGGGGCGCGGATCGGCGACCTCATCTGCGGCGGCACCGGCGAAATGGTCGGCGGTGACATTGCGGATGCAGTTGCCCGAAGTCTGCAGCGCGTGCATCTCGACCGATGCGAGTTCGGCGAGGATATCCGGGGTGTCCGAAAGCTTCGGCCAGTTGTACTGGATGTTCTGGCGCGTGGTGAAGTGCCCGTAACCGCGATCGTACTTGCGGGCGATATGTGCGAGCATGCGCATCTGGCGGCTGTTCAGCGTGCCATATGGAATGGCGACGCGCAGCATGTAGGCATGAAGCTGCAGATAGACGCCGTTCATCAGCCGCAGCGGCTTGAACGCATCTTCGGCAAGCTCGCCGGAAAGGCGGCGCGTCACCTGATCGCGGAATTGCTCAACGCGGCCGGAGACAAAGGCATGGTCGAATTCGTCGTAACGGTACATCGTCTTCTTTTCCTTAAGCGGCCTGCACGGGGCCGGTCAGGCCCTTGTATCCCGGCGCATAATCGATCGTCGGCCCTTCGGCGCGAACACGCTCGCGCAAACGTAGCGGCCGCAGCACGCCCGCTACTTCTTCAATGTCAATGACATTGACGTCAACCACCTTGTTGTCGGCAAAGGCCGATTTTCCGGCTGCCTCGAGAGCGACGACGGCTTCGGCATGCCGAGCGACGAAGGCGTCCTGCAGCGATTCCACCCAATGGCCGGAGGCATCGAGCCAGACGGAAATTCCGTCGGACAGGCGGTTTGCGGTCAGCACTTTGTCGACCATGTCAGTTCCTCACTTCGTCTTTATGTTTGTGTGGCGCGGCCACTCGCGGCGCACGCACGCCCTCGCCTTTAGCCCGGACAAGCGGCTCCGAACGTTCGAAATTCGCTCCGGCGACGGCATCTCCGATGATCACCATGACCGGCCCGTCCAGTTCATCGCGATACTGCAGATCCGGCAGGTCCTTCAGCGTGCCGTGCAGCAGCTTGCGCTCCGCGCGGCTGGCGTTTTCGACGACGGCGACCGTGGTTTCGGCGGGAAGCCCCG
>UCOA01000019.1 GCA_900474095.1 Hyphomicrobiales bacterium
CCAGCTTGTCGATCATCGCCTGGGTAATCAGGCAAATGCCGTTTTCCGAGCGGCGGAAGCGCTTGGCATCGAATTCCGGATCGTCGCCGACGACGAGCCCTTCGGGGATGACGACGCGGCTGTCGATGACGACGTTCTTCAAATTCGCATGCCGGCCGATCCTGACATTCGGCAGGATCACCGCACCATCGAGGCGGGAGAACGAATTCACGCGGACGCCGGTGAACAGCATGCTGCGGTTCAGCGATGCACCGGATATGATGCAGTCACCTGAGACAAGCGACGAGGTTGCCGAGCCGCGGCGGTTCTCGTCGTCATGGACGAATTTTGCCGGCGGCTTGATCTCGGCGAAGGTCCAGATCGGCCAGGTGCTGTCGTAGATGTCGAGTTCCGGCGTGACGTGGGTGAGGTCGATATTGGCCTGCCAGTAGGCGTCGATGGTGCCGACGTCGCGCCAATAGGCCTCGCGCTCGAAATCGGAGCGGACGCAGGACTCGTTGAAACGGTGGGCGACGGCTTTGCCGTTCTGGACGATATAGGGGATGATGTCCTTGCCGAAATCGCGGCTGGAGGACGGATCGGCCGCATCCCGGCGCAGGACGTCCATCAGGAACTTGGTGTGGAAGACGTAGATGCCCATCGAGGCGAGCGCCATTTCCGGATTGCCGGGAATGCCCGGCGGATCGGCCGGCTTTTCGACGAAGGCGATGATCTGGTCCTTGTCATCGACATGCATGACGCCGAAGCCGGTCGCTTCCATGCGCGGCACTTCCAGGCAGCCAATGGTGACGTCGGCGCCGGAATCGACATGCTGCTGCAGCATCAGTTCGTAGTCCATCTTGTAAATATGGTCGCCGGCGAGGATGACCATGTATTCGACGCCGTGATCCTCGATGATGTCGATGTTCTGGTAGACGGCATCGGCGGTGCCTTCATACCACTGCGTTTCGGACACACGCTGCGACGCCGGCAGGATGTCGAAGCTTTCGTTTCGTTCGGGGCGGAAGAAGTTCCAGCCGCGCTGCAGGTGGCGGATCAGCGAATGCGCCTTGTACTGCGTCGCGACGCCGATGCGGCGGATACCGGAATTCAGTGCATTCGACAGCGCGAAGTCGATGATGCGGGCCTTGCCGCCGAAATAGACCGCGGGCTTGGCGCGGCGGTCGGTCAGTTCCTTCAGGCGGCTTCCGCGGCCGCCGGCAAGGACATAGGCCATTGCGTCACGGGCGAGGGGCTGGCTGCGTTTTTCCATTATCGTCGTCCCGAAACATGATTCATGCGTTGGACCCTCTCCAGTGATGGAGGGGGCTGAAACTAGCCCGTTGTTCTCTGTTGTTGCCTTAACTCGAAGGGAAATCCCGAAACCGTGAGGACGACGGACGCGATTGACCCGCCTGTCGCGCTGTTCGGGTGTAGTTTCCGTTTCCTCATCACACCGAAACGTTCCATATTTCCTGAGCGTATTGGCGTATCGTCCGGTCCGACGAAAACCAACCAACCCGCGCGACGTTGCGGATCGCCTTGGCGTACCAGTCGCGCTTGTCCTGCCAGGTCGCGTCGACCTTGCGCTGGGCCGCGGCAAAGGCATCGAAATCGGCCGCGACCATGAAACGGTCGCGATCGTAGAGGCCGGCTATCAGTTCTCGGTACCGGTCGCGGTCATCAGGCGAGAAGACGCCTGATGATATCGCCGTCAGTGCCTGAGACAGCTCCGGTGATCTCTCGATAATGGCACGTGGATCGTAACCGTTGTTAAGGCGCTCGGTGACCTCTTCCGCTGTCAGCCCGAAGATGACGATGTTGTCGGCGCCGACACAGTCGCGGATCTCGACATTGGCACCATCGAGGGTGCCAATAGTCAGAGCGCCGTTAAGCGCAAATTTCATGTTTCCCGTGCCGGAAGCTTCCATTCCCGCGGTGGATATCTGCTCGGAAAGATCGGCGGCCGGCACCATGACTTCGGCAAGCGAAACGTTGTAGTTGGGCATGAAGATGATTTTGAGGACGCCGCGGACCGCCGGGTCATTGTTGATGACTTTGGCAACATCATTGACCAGCTTGATGATCAACTTGGCATTGTGATAGCTCGGGGCGGCCTTGCCGCCGAAGAACTTTACCCGCGGCGTCCATTCCCGCTCGGGATGCGAGCGGATCTGGTCGTAGAGCGCTACGACTTCGACGATATTCAGAAGCTGACGCTTGTATTCGTGAATGCGCTTGATTTGGATGTCGAACAGGGCAGAGGGGTCCACCTTTATTCCCAGGTTCTCGCGCACCAACTTCGACAGACGCTGCTTGTTTGCGCTTTTTACCGCAGCGAACTTCTCGACGAAGGCCGCATCATCGGCGAAGGGATCGAGTTCACGGAGCCTTTCAATGTCGTCGGGAAAACGGTCGCCGACTACGTCGCGCGCCAGTCCGGTCAGGCCCGGATTGCATTGCATCAGCCATCGCCTCTGCGTTATTCCGTTCGTCTTGTTGTTGATCCGTTCGGGATAAAGCAGATGCAGGTCCGCAAAGACCGTGTTTTTCATCAGATCGGTGTGAAGCGCCGAAACACCATTGATCGAATGCGACCCCGCAAACGCCAAATTGCCCATGCGCACGCGTCGATCGCCAGCTTCCTCGATCAGCGAGATGCGGCCGATCTGATCATTGTCAAATTGCCTGGTCTCCCGGCACTCCCTCAAGAGTTCCGCATTGATCGCATAGATGATCTGCATGTGCCGTGGGAGAAGGCGTTCAAAGAGTGGAACCGGCCAGCTTTCAAGTGCCTCCGGCAACAGGGTGTGGTTGGTGTAGGCAAAGGTGCGCCGTGTGATGTCCCAGGCTGGTGCGAACTCCATGCCATAGGCATCGATAAAAAGCCGCATGAGCTCCACGACCGCCACAGAGGGATGTGTATCGTTGAGGTGGATAGCGGCCTTGTCGGGCAAGGTACTCAAGTCGCCATACTGGCTGAGATGCCGCTGAATGATGTCCTGCAAGGAAGCAGCAGAGAAGAAATACTCCTGGCGCAGTCGCAACTCCTGGCCAGCCTGATGGGAGTCGGCCGGATAGAGCACTCGCGACAGGGAATCGGCCTTGTTGCTTTCGCGCAGGGCGCCGATATGATCGCCAGCATTAAAGGCATCAAGTCTGATCGGATCAACCGGCATGCCCGACCAGAGCCTGAGGGTATTGACGCGGGCGCCACGCCAACCGACGACTGGCGTGTCGTAGGCAACGGCCAAAACGCGCTCCGTCGGCTTCCACACATAACGGGTGTTGCCGTCAGCCAACAGGACCGGTTCCACCGTGCCGCCAAAGCCAATCTCGAACGAATATTCCCGCCGCTCGAATTCCCATGGATTTCCATGATCCAGCCACGTCTCGGGGAGTTCCACCTGCCACCCGTCGCGAATTTCCTGCCGGAACATACCGTTCGCGTAACGAATACCGTACCCGAAGGCCGGGACATCCACCGTAGCCATGGACTCCATGAAGCAGGCGGCGAGGCGCCCAAGGCCGCCGTTGCCTAGCGCTGCATCTGGCTCAAGTGCCGCGACGACGTTTAGATCGACGTCCAGCGTGGCAAGGGCTGCCTCCATTTCTTCCAGGAGGCCGAGATTACCAATCGCATCGCGCATGAGGCGTCCGATCAGGAATTCCAGCGAGAGGTAGTACACCCGTTTCTGCTTCCGATCGTAACTGTCCTTGGCGGAGCCAATCCATTGGTCGACGATATGATCGCGCACCACCATGATGGAGGCATTGAGCCAGTCGTTGTTTGTGGCATCTGCCGGGACCTTGCCGAGTCGATAGCGGAGCGCTTTCAGCACTTCCGCGGCAAGAGGGTTGGCTTTCACGGCTTCTGGTATCGTCCGCGGGGAAACGGCTGTCACTACACTCGTCATGCTGGCCTCATGTTCGGTACGTAACGCGGCTCCTTCGAGCGCAGCCCCCACATTCCATGTCGGTGTGAATTCATGATTTCGTAATTTCGCGCCCATCCTGAAATCGAGGCGACATGATCGTAATATTTGTAAGAATTGCTTGGATGCGAAGACGGTCTCGCCGGCAAGGGAATGGCGGCGGCGGTCGCCGGTCATTGGAACATCCCGCCGGATTGATTTGCCTGAAGACCAAAACAAAAAAGGACGGCGCGAGGCCGTCCAAGGTAGCATCCGCTTGGGAGGATTTCCGGGACGCTACTGAACCTTGTTTGATGCCCAGCCAACATAGCTGTTGACGTTGTCTCGGGTCACGAGCGCTGAATCCATCAACTCAACGGTGTTGGCAGGCTTCGTTCCATTTAGAATCCCCACGCCCAGTTGAACCGCACGACGGGCCATGAGATGGGGATTTTGCGAGGCTGAGGCTCCGATCATCTGAGCCTTGGGATCTTTTAAGGCCGCCTCGATATCTGGTGCGCCGTCGACCGAAGCGATGACGATACCCTCACGTCCCTGCTGGCGGGCCGCAAGATCAGTACCGATCGCTTGCGGATCGTTAATGGTAAAGATGGCATTTATCGTCTCGTAGCGTGTGAGGTAGCCCTGCGCCACGTTCATGCCACCTTCGCGCGAGCCCTTACCATCTTGATCATCGGAGAGCACCGTGATGCCTGGGGACTTCGCAAGAACTGACTTGCAGCCGTTGACGCGGTCCACGACGGCGGAAACCTGCGGCCCGTTCTGGATGATGACGTCGCCTTTGCCCTTCAACTTATCGACGATGTATCGGCATGCAATTTCGCCAGCCTGGACGTTATTGGTGGTGACAACGGCATCGGCGCCCTCTGCAAACGTGTCAACGGCCACCACGACAATGCCGGCCGCATGGGCTTTCTTGATTGCCGGGCCAATCGCATGTGCGTCGGCCGGATTGAGCAGAATGAGATCGACGCCAGCCGCAATGAAATTGTCTATCTGGGTGAACTGTTTTCCGATGTCATAATCAAAGCCGAACGCGAGCACTTCGACATCGGGATTGGTGTTCTTGGCTTCCGCCTCGGCGCCTTTGGCCAGTGCCACAAAAAACGGATTTCCCATTGAGCCGAGCGAGACACCGATCTTGTTAAGGTCCCTCGACGAGGCGGGGCTCGCCGTAGCAGCGAGGGCAAGGATTGAAGTCGCTAGCAATGCACGCTTGTACATGTTTCCTCCATGGTCTGGTTTGAAGAACGGTGGGCGATCGCCCGATGCCAGTATTCACACGGCCGGCGGCTTAAGTGCGGGCCGATCCCTTTTGGCGGAAATGATCGAGGGCTACTGCGCCGATAATGACCAGCCCCTTGATGACATACTGCCAAATATCCGAGACACCGATGAGCACCAAGCCGTTCGAGAGAACCGCAATGATGAGTGCGCCTATGAGGGTTCCCCAGATTGAACCTATGCCGCCCACAAAAGACGTGCCGCCGAGAATGACCGCAGCAATGGCGTCAAGTTCGTAAGCTTGTCCCAGTTGGAGGCCATTCGCCGCATAAAGGCGAGTGGCCAGCATGATTGCGGCAAGGCCAGACAAAAGACCCGAGATGCCATAAACGATCAGATAGATGAACGGTACCTTGATGCCCGACAGACGCGCGGCCGCCTCGTTGCCGCCGACCGAATAGATGTGTGTGCCGAGCACTGTGCGCTTGAGGACGAACCACGACACCAGGATCACGGTCAGCGCGACGATAGCTAGCCATGGCACGGAAAAGATCCCCGGGATGATCGGCAGCGACCCGTTGCCAATGACGGCGTATGGGATTTCGGCATTGAAGATGGTGGTATCGCCCCCCATCAAGCGTGCGATGCCGCGAACGGCAGTGAGCGAACCCAGCGTGACGATAAACGGCGGCAGACGCATTCCCGCGATCAGGACGCCATTGGCGACGCCAAAACCCACGCCAACGAACAAGGCTGCGAATATCCACAGATAGGAGAGTTCCGGTACATTCGAGACGATCAGGCCAGCCATTGCCGCGGCGGCCAGTATGGAACCGACTGACAGATCGATGCCACCCGTGAGAATGACGAACGTCATGCCCGCCGCGAGGACCGTGTTGACCGATGCTTGCTGGAAGACGATGCTGATGTTCTGACCGCTAAAGAATCTGCCGCCGGACAGCAGATGAAAGCCTATGGCGACCAAGGCGAGAACGGGCAGCATGCCCAACGTGCCGAACAGGCTTGAAAGTTTTTGAGGTTGTGTTTTGTGGTCGCTGCGTGCCGGATTGTCAGCCGGCGACGCTACCACGTTTTCTATTCCATGTAGCATGATAGTCCTCCCGAAAATCTGTTCTTACGCGACTGCCGGGGCGGCGGCCCCGGTCGCGAGGGTCATGATGTTTTCCTGCGTGGGTTTTATGCCCGTCCTTCCGCCGACTTCGCCGGTGATGGCGCCTTCACGCATGACGATGATCCGATCCGCGATGCCGATGATCTCCGGGAGCTCCGAAGAGATGACGAGAATGGCGACGCCCTTTTGCGCCAGCGTATCGATGATCTTGTAGATCTCGGATTTCGCACCAATGTCGACGCCGCGGGTGGGTTCGTCCAGAATCAGGACCCGCGGTTCTATTTCCAGCCAGCGGGACAGAAGAACCTTCTGCTGGTTGCCGCCGGACAGGCCGCCGACCGGATATGCCGAACCAGGGACGCGCACAGAGAGCTCCTTGATCGCGTTGTGGGCCCGTTGCTCGGCTTTGCGACGATTGAGGACGAAGCCCCAACGGGCGTCGCGTTTGAGCACGGCCGTGTTCGTATTGTCCCGGCAGGACATGTCGAGAAACAGTCCATTGTCCCGCCGGTCTTCCGTGAGATAAGCCAGTCCCCGATCAAGGGAGTTCTGCGGCGACCGCGGATTAAAATCGCTGCCGTTCAGCGTCATTGTTCCGGTGGTTCGGGGCCTGAATCCATAGATTGTTTGTGCAAGCTCGGATCGACCCGCGCCAACCAGCCCAGCAAGTCCGACCACCTCGCCGGCATGCAGCTTCAACGAGCAATTCCTAAATCTTGTCCCGTCCGACAGATCCCTGACATCGAGAATAAGCTTGGCCCGTGAGAAGTCTGGCGTGTGTACCTTGGTGTAGAGCGACGAGAGTTCCCGACCGACCATCATGCGCACGATCGCGTCAGGGCTTATCTGCTGGTGATCGAGTGTGCCGACATAGTGGCCGTCGCGAAGCACTGAGACGCGGTCGGACAACTCGTATACTTCGTCCATGCGATGCGAAATGTAGACGATTGCCATTCCTTCCGACCGCAGCTGCCGGATCATGGAAAACAGCCCCTCTGTTTCTCGCGATGAAAGCGCTGTCGTCGGCTCATCCATGACCAGGATGCGGCATTGCGCGTGCAATGCACGGGCGATTTCGACGAGCTGCCGGTTGGCAATGCTCAGCGTCCCGACGATGGTTGAACCGGTAAATTGGGCACCAAGCCGCCCGAGGATCGACTCCACATCCTTCAACATCCTGTCCCGGTTCACGATCCCGTAACTGTGGAGTTCACGCCCGAGATACATGTTCTGCGCGACCGTCAGGTTGGGCGAGAGTGAGAGCTCCTGGTAGATGATCGATACGCCCGCCGCTTTCGATGAGATCGGGTCCGTGATACTCACCGGCTGCCCGTCGATCAGAATACGGGCACCTGGATCAGGCCTGTAAGCGCCGGACAACACTTTCATGAGGGTCGACTTGCCCGCCCCGTTTTCGCCCATGAGGGCGTGGACTTCACCAGGATAAAGCGTGAGCTTCACGTCAGTCAAAGCTTTCACCCCGACAAACGTCTTGGAAACGTTACTCATTTCTAGAATGGGTTGCATGTTTCTGTGCCCTCCCTGGACTAGCGCGTCGCACTTACTGGCAGTCTTTTTGTCCAGCTAAGAGAGGGGATCGCTAAGAGAGCGCCGTCGCCATTGACCGCTCGGTTTTGCGCTACGATCCCATCGACCTTCCTGCGAAGACAGTCTGTTAGACCATGCGCATATGAACGTCTGATTTCGAGATTTCGCGCCTGAAGGAAAGCCAAAGCGACACATTTGTAACATATGAAAAATTTGAGCAGCGTGCTCGATGATCCGGCTGCCCGTGGACCGCGGTGGCAGCCACGAACCGCTTCTTATTCGATGCCTGATGACGGGAATCCGACAGCTCGGCCATTGCGTAGGACCCCTCGCCATCCTTATAGATACGTTTTACGGTTGTAGTGTGCTGGGAGGCGCCGGCGTGTTGGGGAGAATTTTCAAATGGCTGACCAGTGGCCAGGACGACATTTGCTGCGGCCGTCCTTCGTGGCATTGCTGACGGTTGCCTTTGCCGGCTTGCCCTTGACGAGTTTGAAGGCACGAGACCTGGACAGCGTGGGAGTGCTGGTGGGTGACCTGGGCAATCCCTTTTTCGTACAAATCGGCAAAGGCGTGGAGGACGCCGCGGTTCGCCTCGTCGGACGCCGCGTCAGCGTAACGGTGCGATCGAGCGGGTATGACCTCCAGCGTCAGATCGCACAAATCGACGAATTCATCAAAAGCGGTACCGACATGCTCGTGCTGAATGCCGTGGATACCGACAAGATTGGGCCAGCTGTCCAACGCGCGAGAGACGCTGGCATAATCGTCGTCGCAATCGATGTAAAAGCGGCCGGCGCCCAGGCGACCGTAACGTCCGACAATCGCAAGGCGGGTACCCTCGCGTGTAAATTTCTGGCGGAGAGTCTCGGGGGTAGGGGCGATGTTCTGATCCTGAATGGACCGCCCGTATCGTCGGTTGTCGAACGTGTTCGCGGTTGCCGATCGGCGCTCTCGGCCCATCCGAAGCTGCGGGTTCTACCCGACGATGAAGACTGCGGCGGCAGCCTCGACGGTGGACTTGCCTGCATGACGGGAATGCTGGCGAAGTATGCACATCTAGACGCCGTGTTCGCCATCAATGATCCGACCGCGATTGGTGCAGACATTGCGGCGGATCGGGCCGGACGCCGGGAATTTTTCGTGGTCGCGGTGGATGGATCACCACTCGCCGCAGACGTTTTGAAGAGCAATGGCACTCGTGTTGCGGCAACCGTAACGCAACATCCAGGTCTCATGGCCGAGCGTGCCGTCCAAATTGGCCTCGAGCTGTTCGAGGGAAGACTTCCTCGTGAGGACACCGTCGAGATGCCGGTCAGCCTGATGACAGTTGAGAATGTTGGCGGCTATGTAGGATGGGACCGATAGCAGCTAAGGCGGGCGACGAATTGCATCCAGGAGTTCTAACGGCACCATGGTGAAAGATCCGACCATTCAAATTGCGATTGTCGAAGATGACCCGGCGGTTGCTGAGATGCTGGAGCAAATGCTTCTTGGCGAAGGTTATCTGGTACGCCTTTGTCCAACCGCTGCGGCATTGCGAGCGACGCTCGAGCGCGAGCAGGTTGACGTAATTCTACTCGACCTCAGCCTGCCGGACGGGAACGGACTGCAGCTTGCCGCGCAGGTTCGCGCCACGGCTTCAATTCCGATCATCATGCTTTCGGGAAAGGGCAGTGAGATCGACAGGATAGTCGGCCTTGAGGTCGGGGCCGACGACTATATCGTGAAGCCCTTCAGTGTACGGGAGGTCGCCGCCCGTATCAGAGCTGTCATGCGACGCGGTCGGCTTGTCGAGCCGGCGCACGCGCCCGCTGTCCACAAGGGCTACAAATTTGCCGGCTGGATTCTCGATGTCGATTTAAGGCGCTTATACAATCCCGGCAGCAAGCATGTCGCGCTGACCGTAAACGAATTCGATCTTCTCCTGTCAATAGTCTCCGCCTCGGGCCGGATTCTCACGCGAAACCAATTGCTTGAAATGACCCGCCGTGACAGCAATGACGACGTGTTCGATCGGACTGTCGACGTGCTGATATTGCGATTGCGCCGGAAAATCGAGGCCAATCCCCAGGTTCCGCAATTCATCGTCACCGAACGCGGCATCGGCTACAGGTTTAGCCCGTCGGTCGAGCGCTTCGGCTTGGAGTGACGCCCCTCAAGTAGCGAGCGCAGAGCTGCGGCAAGAGCCTCTTTGCGATAGGGCTTGCCCAACAGCCGGACGTCGCTGCCGAGAACCATATCCTGCTCAAGGCGGCCGGGCGGGTGACCTGACGTGTAGAGCACCGCAATGTCCGGCTGCACGTCCCGTGCATAGGCTGCGATATCAACGCCGTTCAAGCCGCCCGTCAGCATGACATCCGTGAACAATAGATCGAAGGTCGACCGATCAAGTTCGATTTTCGCCTCTTCCGCGTCGCCGGTCACCACCGTCCGATAGCCGAGGCTCGTCAGCATATCCGCCACTGTTTCCCGCACGATAGGATCATCTTCCACCACCAGCAGGTACTCGGCGCCGCCTTGAGCCACGCTTTTCGGATCCAAAGGCCAGTGGCTCCGCGTGGCAACGCCGTCCTCGAGTGTCGGCATTGTGATCGAAACAAGCGTTCCTGCGCCCGGTTCGCTCTCGATATCAATCTGGCCGCCAGATTGGGTGACGAAGCCATACACCATGCTGAGGCCAAGGCCGCTCCCGCTGCCCTTCTCTTTTGTGGTGAAGAACGGCTCGTACACTCTCGCTAGAACATCGGCCATCATTCCCGCGCCATTGTCGCTGACGCGGATGCGAACCGAACTGTCGTCACCATCCCGCAAGAGAGCGGTTTCAACGCGGATTGTGCCGCCTGTCCGCATCGCGTCACGACTGTTGAATACGAGATTGAGAATCGCATTCTCGAACTGCCCCGGATCCACGAAAACCTTCTGAAGAGCGGGCTGAAGATCCGTCTCGACGGCGATGTTCGGACCGAGGCTATAGCTGAGGAGTTCAAGCAAATTGACAATGAGAGCGTTCAGATCGGTGATTTCTGGTTGCAATGCCTGTTGGCGGGAGAAGGCAAGTAGTCTCTGCGTTACTGTGGCACCGCGCTCGGCCGCCTCCAGCGCGCGAAGGATCCTCTGCGTCAGGTCGGGCCGGTCGTGCAGCATTTCGTGCAGCATCTGGAGATTGCCGCTGACTGCTGCAAGCAGGTTGTTGAAGTCGTGAGCGATGCCGCTGGTCAACTGGCCGACGGCGTCCATACGCTGCGACTGACGGAGCTGACGTTCCATGGCGCGCTGCTCGGTCAAGTCGGTGTAAATTGTCGTGAACCCGCCGGGCATTGGATGGCTTCTCAACTCGACGGTTCTGCCGTTTCGAAATCGATGTTCGTAGCGGATGGCCTCCGTCGTTCGTTGGCGAAACAACTCGTCAGGATGGGCGACGCTGCCGTCCATGAACGTTGCCGCGACGCCGGCGCTGACAAGTTGTCCGACGATCTGCCGGAAATGCATGCCTTGCGTGATCGTTGCCGGATTAAGTTCGTTGATCTCCAGGAACTGTGGATTCCAGGCAACGAGGCAGCCTGCAGAGTCGAAGACCGACATTCCGTCGGTCATATTGGCAAATGTCGCCGCGAGCGTCCGAGACTTGTCAATAAGGTCGTTGGCAAGCGCTTCGCGGTCGAAGCTCTGTTCCTTAAAAACGTTAAACGCGCGAGCCAGGCTTCCGAACTCATCCATGCGGTCGACCGCTGGAACGTTGGTGCTGCGGTCGCCGGCGGCAAGCCTCGCCATGGCTGACGTTACGGCTTGCAAATTGCCGGCGAGGTTGCGCAGCACATAGAATGCGGCAAGCCCGCCCGCTATCATCGAAATCAGGGTTAGGGGAAGAATTCGGCCTTTGCCCCGCTCGAGAGCGGCATCCGTCTCGGAACTCCGCAACTGCGCGGTCGTCATCGTGCGACCGGCGACCTCGGTCACCCGGTCGCTGAGCTGCAGCGAGACAGCGTGGATGGTGGCGAGTAGATATTTTGTTTTCTCGTGTGCAGACAATTCGCGCCGACGCAGTTCGAACACCCTCGCTTGTGAGGCCACGAATTCGCTGATCGCGGCGTCCTGTGGTGACCTCCCCGAGATGTCGGACGCTGCATCTGATTTCCCATTGAGCCGTTCTGAAAACTTTGAAAAGTCGCTTTGAAGCGCCATGATCGTCACGGGACTTTCGGCGCCCATTGCCTCGAAAACCGTTGCCACCATGCCTTGGAAGGCCGTCAGGCGCGTCGCCGCTGGCGCCTGCGTAATTACGGGTGTGGTTTTCCTGATAATTGCCTCGATTTGGTTGCGCCTGTCGAAGGAATAGCGCAACTCAAGCATATCAGAGCGTATGCCGAGGCTCTCACGTGTGTTTTGCACTAAGCCCCTCAGGTCGGTTTCAAGCCGTTCAGCGAGTGAGCGCAGCGTGCCCCCGCGCGCAGCCCCGCCGGGCTCCACGGCATCCACCAACGTCCTGAAATCGACGAGTTGTTCGTCCAGACTGTCGCTCTCCACGTTCAATCTGTTCATGACTTGAATGGAGCCAACAAATGGCGCGATGGCGGCGATGGCCGAACTCCGCTTTGCCAATTCCATGGCCCTTCCGATGTCGGGCAGACTGTCGTCGCGCAGAGATTTTAGGGCCTGTTCAGTGTTCGTGAAGCCGCGCCAACCAATCGACCCGATTATCACGTTCAAGCTGACAATCAGGCAGAAAGCGATGAGAAGCTTCGCCTTGACAGTCCTGAGGAACGGGAAAGTCGTCTTCTGCGCGATGTCTTGGGCCCGATACTTCATGGTGCAATCAGGCTTGGCTTTGGCGATTTCGCTGTAGCCGAACCAGAAAACGCGAGCTTCTCCGATACAGGCCTATTCACATCATCACCCATGCTTACTCGTTTAAATTGAACATGCTGGCCTACCGTGCCTAGAGCGGCACGTAAGTCGAACCTGATAGCGGGCTTCTGTTTGGATCGCTATGAATCGTCTTGAATGTATCCGGGTTGATCGTGAGGTCAATCCATCGCGTTATAGTGGAAAAGGGGAGGAGATCGGCGATGACGAACTGAGCGAACCGCTGCCAAACAGTCGCTTACTTATCAACGATTACTCGCGCATTGTCCGAAACCGCACAGAATGCGCAAGTAAACGGTCGATCGCGAAACGATGGGTCAGAACAAGGATATCCTGATTCCATAGCCGTTTCTTTGACAATCGAGGACAAATCCTGGAGATTAAAATCTGCCCACAACCATTGGAGGCAGTTATGCGCTACCCGCGACGGGTGACCAGGTCCGCGCCATGACCCCAGCACTTGGCATCACCGTACTCGCCTTGGTGATTGCTGTGATTCTTCGCGACATCTACTTTTCGGACGACCGGTAGATGGATTTTCGCGATGTCGGGCCATGCAGCTGATTTCCGTGGGTATTGCCGTCCATATTGGGCAACACTAACATGATGATGTCTGATCGAATGGGCCAGCCGTTCGGTCGGCCCGGAGGTTTTACCTTGCCCCCGAGGGAGCCTCCTTCGGTCGTCTATCTGCTCCTTGATCATGCCTTCTCCATCGGCTTCAACCGTGTCGCCTGGCGCTGCAACACCCTTTAACATGCCTCTCGGAAGGCTGCTGAACGACCGGGGCTTGTTTTCGAGGGAACGTGGCGCAAGGCCCAGATCAACAGGCAGATGGCGCGATACGAGCTGGTACGCGCAGATCGCGGAAGAGTGGCCAGCCAACAAGCCGCTGTTCGAACGCTGGCTGCCTGACGCCAACTTTGACCCTGACGGCCGTCAGCGTTCACCGCTGCGATGATCGCCTGCTTGCCGTAGACCCTTACACTGATGCCAAATAGCGCTGACAATCAGTGCCAAATAACGATCAATGTCACACTTCTCGCCGGTATCGGCTTTTGGGAGCCTGTCGCATCGAGACAAGCTTGAGAACACCCCCCGGCCCGGCCGATCGCTGATACTCAGCGTGACATCTCGTTGAAAGGGCAAACATCATCTTCGAAAGGGACATGTTTTCGACGAAACTGCGTGTTTTCCACGATCTCCGGCTTGCTGATCCTGTCCATGCGGAAGTGGCGGAAATCCTCGCGGGCGGCATCCCAGGCCACGAGATACCAAAGTGGCGGTAGGATCAGCATGGCCTGTGGTTCGACCTCGCGGATGGTTTCTACTCCGTTAGCGTCACGGTAGCGGAACCGCAGATGTAGCCGTTGGAGAAATGCCGTCTCGAAGGCGGGCAGCAGAGCTGGATCGATCAAACCCAGGTCCGAAATATCCTGCTTGGGCGACAACTGTCCGACATACAGGCAGTCGAGAAGCCGGCGCAGGTCTCGCACCTTGTCTGCCGACAGTGCCCTCTCGATCTTGGCAAGCCCCGCATCAGCGAGATCGGAGAAGGGAAGGGACCGGGCCGCGCGCATTGCCGCAACGCTGATGAGGAGCGCGAACACCTCCATCACGGAGAGCCGAGCAGTGGTCTGCACCGATTCCGGGTCGAGCTGAAGCCCGCCGCCCCGGCCGGATTCGGAATGGATGACGAAGCCTTGGTCACGCAGCGCTACGATGTCGCGCAGCACCGTTCGCCTTGAAGCACCAACTTCCTCTGCCAAGTCGTTGACCGTCGAGGCTCCGTTGCGCCGGAGGATGCGCACGATAGCGTCATGTCGGAGGCTGATGTTCATTTACGGACCCTAGCCCATTTGGTGTCAAACTATGGCACCAATTTACTCTAGGCGGGTCATGGTAGCTCAACAAGGAGACTGAACATGACATACCAAACACCCGTCGCGACTGCAACGCCGGTCATCGTCAACCCTTCCCATCTGCACGACCCGACGCCGAATGGCTACAGCACAGCGGTCATCACCCCTGCTTCCGGTCGGCTGGCTTTTATCTCCGGACAAGGCGGACAGGACCAGACCGGCGCTCTCTCGCCGGATTTCGCGACACAGGTGGAACTGGCATACGCAAACCTCACCGCCGTAATCGACGCGCTTGGCGCTCGCCTGGACCAGGTCGCGAAACTGACAGTTTTCGTGGTCGACCACGATATGTCGAAGTTGGGTGTGCTGACTGAGAACGTGACGCGGATCTTCGGTGCCAAGCTGCCTGCGCAGACGCTAGTTCCGGTGCCAAAGCTCGCCATCGACCCCATGCTTTTCGAGGTAGAGGCTGTGGTTCTCTTGGATTGAGCGCCCGACCGAAGTACCGACATGTCGGTGCGCGCAGTTAGCGCGACATGCATGAGCCCACACGGCAATCCCATGAGTGAGCCTTAGCAAAGTCCGTTCAGCTTGAGGATCTTATGCGCCTCGATCGATGCCCGAAGCTCGTCTTCGGAGGTGCGGCTCCCCTGGTTGGCGTCGGGATGGTGCATTTTGAGCCGTTCCTTGTAGCGACGCCTGATTTCCTCCGGTGTCGCCTCCAGCGAAAGACCGAGTGTCTCGAAAGCCTTGGCTTCGAGCACTTTGAGTTTTCGTCTTTGGAGCAGGCTGGTCGTTTGTGCCGGGTGCTGTGCGGCGGCTCTGCGGGCTTTTAATGTCTTCGCAGAACCGGACCGGACAGTCGACGGGATCGGGATTTCGGTCGCTTGGTTGACACGGGTTCCAAAGGTTGGGCGACTGCCGGTCGCCGCTTCCTTTTGGTAGCGGGCGATGTCCGCGTTCGAGTGAGCCGTCGTGAAGCTGTATCCCTTGTTGTAGTCTTTACGTGCTCAAGACAGAACACCAGATACAGGCCTTCCGCACCTGGGCCAACAGGAGCGCGATGCGCGCCAACCTTTTCACAACCGTCCCATTGGCATTTCGGACCTGCGGGTTCGCTGGCGGGAGCTGACTTTTTGCGGGCAGGTTTAAGCGCCACAAATATCTTCGAATCAAACGTCATGGCGCCTATATGGACGCAGCGCGTCATCACGGCAAGAATTTGCGAACCAGGCCCTAAGAGCTACTACGAGCTGGCGTCGGCGCCGAGGCTCAATACTAACAACCAGGCACCCTTCCAAGACCGAGCCAGATCTGTAACTGACCGGAATTGGGGCGCAAAGTGAAAGCGAACGATTTGTGGTCCTGATTTGTGCGCGCAGGATCGCATAACATCTCGCCTGAAACCTGGCCGGTCTATTGCCCTTCTCTATGTATGCACCTGCGCGGCCGATTCAGGTGGCTCAAACGACGAAATATACAGGGGTCCGAGGAGGGGCTTAGGCCCAATGACCGTCTTCCTGCCGCCGTGAAGGCCTCAAAGCGGGGCGACGCCTACTCGGCACCCCTTTGGCCGGGCTTGCTGCTCTTCAAGCCGTCGAGGGCGCCCCACTATTCCGACCAGCCTGGGTCAGCAGGCTGGGTAGTAGCGGCGCCCTCGAATTTACAGGACCGAGACGTTCTCTGCCTTGGACTTGCCGGTCTTCCGATCCTGGCCAACCTCGAAGCTAACCTTGTCGCCCTCACGAAGTGAACCGCTGCGTTGCAGGGCCGACACATGGACAAAGACGTCCTGTCCGCCATTTTCGGGTGTAATGAAGCCGAAGCCTTTATCATCATTGAAGAATTTAACCGTACCGGTCGCCATGGAATTCCATTCCTACGTCTTGTGCCAAGATTACGAAGCGGAAACTACAATGTGAACCGGACCGCATCAACCTCGAAAACCAATCCCTTCACACGCCCTAAAAAGGCGACTTTCGTTAGCACCAAGCATGAGCCGACCGGTCACCATTCCCCGTCCAGGCGAGACGGGATTGCCTCAGCCAAGGGGGCGTCCGCGTCGAAGGCATCCCATCCGTCCAATCTCGAACCGCCCGTGCGGTTTCCAGCCTTTCCGGTGGCGGCCTTGGCTTCACGCCTTCCTCCCCGTGTCAACGCGGCCTTGGTCGCGGCCCGGCGCCTGTTTTCCGGTGGCTTGCGTGTCGTCCTCCCTCCACAGCGCTGGAAGGGCACGATCGAACACAACCGAAACGACGTGGGTCAAAGACGTGGAATGTCACGGCCCCTGCGCGACCGCGCAATTTCACCGTTGACGTGCGGGCGTTTTGCAGGCAACCGTCCATCGTCCACTTCAAGCGTCCACGTGCAGAGATCCCATGATGTCCTCCGTGGACAGCACACGCTTTCATTTAATGAGGCGACCTCCTACCTCAATTCCGGGCTCGTTGACTCGTTCAAATGCGTCGGCATGGCGTTTGCCTGCTTCACTTGGGAAAGAGGAATGTCAGCCCGAGTCGAAATCCCAAGCCTTCCGGGCCATTGTCCGGCGCAGCCCAATAGCGCACCCCCGCCGTCAGGCTGATCGGTTGCTGATCGACCTTCACCAGTTTGGAAATCGTGAAATTGATAGGAACCGACCACTCTTCCGCCTTCCAGTCATAGGTCGACTCGGTGTTCAAAGCGAAAGTCCAGGCATCGGGCGTCGTGTAGGACAGGAACGGCTGCAGAAATGTATTGCTGATGTCATTTCGCTCGTCGTTGCCCGCAAATGACCAAATATGGTTGGCGAGCACGCCATAGGTCCAGGGGCCGTCCTGCTTCAGAGTAACGACCGTCCGACCGGCCCCCATTTCTCACTGCCGAGCAGATCGTCTGTCGCCGTCGGTATCAGGAACACCGGGCCTGCGCCCCAGATGACCCCGCTCTCGGTCGGCTTTGCCGGAGACAGGAAGAAGCTCTGGACGGTGTCGCCGAGGCCGAACTGCGACCCTGATGGCCCGGCAATGTCGTCCTGCCAGGTCACCGGCAGGATGGTGCGCGAGATCAGGTTCCAGTCCTCGTTCAGCGAGAACGGGATCACGGGCTGGATGTTCAGCGTCGTCTTGTCGCCATCGAGCGGGCCGTAGCCGTGATCGTAGTTGAACTGGAAGGGGACGCTGATCGGCGAAGCGATCGGGTTCGACAGCTTCTTTGCCAGATTCTGCGCCGGAATCCTGGGCATGAAGCGGACCTGTCGCTGCAAGAAACGCTATTGGACAGATAAAGTACCTTGTTGCGAGTGCCATCGTTTTGATCCCCAATGTCGGTCGAGGCGTTGCTAAAATTTTATGGCGAGGCCGAGGATCGGTCCTTGCTGGACCGCATCGAACAGAAAGCCGTCGTCGCTATAATCCACTCCCAGCGCACGATAGCCGGCGATTGCTGATATGCGCTCGTTGAATTCGTAGCCTATGCCGAGGGCGACATCCCAGTCGATATCGGCTCCGCCGCCGCCGACCAAACCCCACCCCGTCAGGTAGATTTCCGGCGTAAAGGAATACTTGCCGCGCAAGCCGACCATGCCGTCCACCCAGGTGGCGCTGTCGCTTGTCTCTACACCGCCAAGGATGCCGCCATTGAACGAGATCGTCGTGTCGACCGACCACAGCTTCACGCCGCCGACGACGTCGAGATGCCCTTCCGGACCGTCCAAAACCGCATAACCCGCGCCGAGCAGGCCGGAAAAGCTTTCCGACGTCACGTCGACGTCATCCGCCAGTACTCCAAAGGGGGTCTCGCCATTGGCGGACAGTTTTGTGTAGATGACGTCGCCGACGACGCTGAAACGATCGTTGCGCGCTTCGCCGGCTGCCATGAAGGCAAAGTCAAGATGACCAAGAATATCGCCGAAGTTGGCATCCATGTGCACCGTGGGTAACCCGAATTGCGAGGTATCGCCCGACAGCCCGGCCATCCAGAAATACGGAGCGACCGAGAACGTCCAGCCAGGCTCAGCTTCAGCGGTCTGAGGCTCTTGGGTCAGGAGCGGCGAGACATCCGCCGCGTGGGCGCTGCCCCAGATCATCGCGGCGACTGTCACGGACAGCCCAAGTTTGATGCAAGTCGTCATTGCCTGCTCCTTCTCATTCGGCGGGCTGAAATGCCCGACTGCTGCGTCATTGCCCCGAGGATCACATGCAGATTCCCGAATCGTAGTTTCGTTCATACTGTACTTTCTCGCCACTGCCTTTCTTCCCAAAACCAGGCTCATTTGCCGCCCTGAACTGCGACCTGTATTTGTCTGACGAGTTCTGCGACCTGTGGATCGTTCGGCTGCAGACGGGCCAGCGCTTCCGCAAATTTAAGTGTCTCGGCATAGCGGCGGAGCTTCAGCCCAAACTGAATGGCCGTGCCGAGCAGATTGGCGTCATTTGCACCACTTGCGAGAGCCGGATCGAAAAGCCCAAATGCGTCATCCGTTCGGCCGACAGAATCAAGCGCGATCGCTGCCGTTGTCCTGTATCTCGAATTGCCCGGATCCAGCCGCACGGCTGCCTGTAATTCTCTTATCGCGTCCTCCATTGCCTTCTGGCGGACAAGAGACAGGCCATGCCCGTAGCGAAGGTCGGCGCGATCCGGATTGGCCGTGACCGCCTCGGCGTAGGTCTGCTCGGATTTCGCGTTGTCTCCGGTGGCGCGGTATAATTCGGCAAGATTGATGCGCGCCCCTGGAAGGGTGGGATCAAGATCAATCGCCTGGCGGAGCGCCTGCTCCGCTTCGTCCGGATGCCCCTGTTCAAGCAGAAATGTCCCGTAACTGCTCTGTGTCTCGGCGACATCGGCGTTAGTCTGAACATAGGCTTTCAAATCAGCCACGGCGGCATCGAAGTCACGTCGCTGATCGCCGAGGAAGCCGAGCGACTGAGTGCTCCCGAGTGCCCTGGCGGCAGCCACCCGGACGGCGCGCATCTCGTCGGCAACAAGCCCGCCGATGGCCTCGAGCCGATACTCAAGGGGAAGGCTGCCGGCCGCCTCAGCAGCCCCCAGACGCACGAGCGGATCGATGCTCTCCGCCGCCGCCTTTACGTCTGCGACGACTTCTGCCCCGCCGAGGCGGCTCATCTCGGCAACGGCGCTTCCCTTGACGATTCCTGCTTGTTCCTCGTCTGCAACAAGCGTCCGCAGGGCCTCGATCGAGGCCGGTGCGCTCTGTGCGGCTGCCCCAAATGCATGCGCAATCGTCGGGCGTTTACGCCTGCCTGTGCCAAACCATTCGTCCAGGGTCTCCGAGGCCCACACGTTCGTTTTGCCCTCATGGCATGACGTGCAGGCGTTCGGCGTTCCGTAGGTATCCGAAAGGTCGGGGCGCGGAATCACGAAGGAATGGTCACGTCGAGGGTCGACCTTCATGTAGGTCCGCTCGGGCATGTGGCAGTTGACGCATAGAGCGCCAGCGGAGCCTTGAGGATGATGGGTATGCGCAGGAGTGTCGAACTCGCCGCTCGGATCATTGGCGGCAAAGCGCTCCGATGCGTCCTGTGTGTGACACTGGGTGCAGAGCGCGTTTCCGACGACCTTGACGCTGCCCTCGTGCGGGCGGTGGCAGTCGAAGCAGGTCACGCCTGCTTTTGCCATCTTGCTCTGCTGGAAAGAGCCGTATTCGAACACCTCGTCGAGTATCTGTCCGTCCGGGAAATAGAGATCACTGCGCAGCAACGCCGGGGAAAAATGGTCGAGGAAGGATCCCCCCGGCTGATAGCCATCGACTAGCCTGGTGCGTCGCGCGTGGCAGGCGAAGCAAGTGTTCGCATCGACCTTCGACAGGCCGAGCCCTGCCACTGCTGCCGTTGAAGCATCCGCGAGATTGGCTCTCGCCCATTCGACATGTTTTGCACCGCCACCATGACAGGACTGGCAGCCAATGCTGGTCGCGACATAGGACGATTTGTAGTCTTCCGTCTGCGGCCGGAAGTTGGTCAGGGGATCGGTGGAATGACAGTCGATGCAGGTGCGGTTCCATCGGTAGAACGGGCCTGTCCAATGGAATGTCGAGCCCGGTTTCGCCCCCGAGCCTTCGCCGAGCCAGAACCATTCCTGCTTTTGCGTGTCCCAGGCGATGTCGAGAGCCTGCAGCTTGCCACCGCCAAGATCGACCAAGTACTGCTGCAAAGGTTCATAGGCAAACGTGTACCTGACCTCGAAGTCAGCTGGTTTGCCGTCCGGCCCTTCGGTGCGGACGAAGAAGCGGTCGTCCCGGCGGGAAAAGGTCGCGGCAACGCCATCGTGATCGAACTGGACATTGTTGAAATTGCCCCGCACCGTCTTGTCATCGGCGAGAGCCATCGCGTTGGCATGATGCGATGTCGCGAACGCGGCCGCCTGGTCGGCGTGACAGGACGAGCAGGTCTTCTCGTCGACAAAGCCATCGTGAATTCTGATCCGGCTGTCGAGGCTGGGGGCATGAGCTTCGGCCGCAATTACCGACCCGGTGGAAATTGCCAGCAAGCACAGACAGAGGAACATCGAGACAACCGCACGACGGCAGGTGGCCGTGCGCGTCGGTGGGAACGCGCGCCTTGCCGCTGCAGCCGTTGTCGTCACCCACGCTCTCAACCGATTTCCAACCATGCGATGCTGCTTACTTCCCAGGAAAGATCCGCTTCCAGTCTGTCTTCATGTCGACCACTGTCCATTGGTTCACGGCGGCCGCATCCAGTGCCTTGTCGAGCCGGCCGATTGCACTCTGGCGGTCATATGCGTATTCGCGATCCGCATCGGTGTGATGAACGATCAGGCCGAACCGGGGTGTCGTACCGCCCATCGTAGTCCATTGGAGCATTTCAAGGTCGCCGTCGGAATTGCCAAAGGCGGCAATTGGTCGGCGGCCGATGTGCTGGTTGATCCCGACCGGCTTGCCGGTCTTGTCATCGATGAAGTTGACTTGAGGCAGGCGGAACAGGGTCGGCACGTCGTCACGCATCTCGAATTGCGTCTTGATCGACGAGCCGATGACCTGCTCGGGCGGAACGCCGTAGACCTGTTCCGACCACGGCCGCATAAACTCGACACCGCCACCAGAGACGATGAACGTCTTAAAACCGTTGGCGCGCAGATAGCCGAGCAGTTCGAGCATCGGCTGGTAGACGAGTTCGGTATAGGGCTTCTTGAACTTCGGATCGCGCGCCGTAGCGATCCAGTCAGACGCGATCTTCTGGAACTCGTCGCTGGTCATCCCGCTATGGGTCGCCATGAGCAACTCGATCAGACCCTTTTCACCAACGGCTGCAAGCGCCTTCATGTCGTTGTCAAGGACCGCCTTGAACGGCTGCGTGTCTTTCCATTCAGGATGTTCGGAGGCCATCGTCTTGACGCGATCCAGCGCGAACGCGAGTTGTACGTACATCGGATGCTCGGTCCACAGTGTGCCGTCATTGTCGAAGACGGCGATGCGCTCCGCCTCAGGGACAAAGTCGGGCGTGTTTTCCGCGGTAACCTTTTCAACGAAGGCGACGATGGCCGCCTTCGGGGCAGTGTCGTTCCACGATGGTAACGCGTCGCTCTGAGCCTGCGCCGAAGCAGCAAAAAGCAGTGCTGCGACAACCGCCAGCGCCCCGTCGCGCGCCGATTTGAGGAAATCATGAATTGCGAACATCGGGCGTCCTCCAAAACGTTCTTATGAGGGGCATGTCCGTCCCGAAACACGTCGGTCCAGGCAAAATCCGAGGCAGCACAAAACAACTTCGCCTTCCGGCCCGTTGCGGACATGCGTGCGGTGCAAAGGGCGGCCTTTGCGAGCCGCCCTTCGAAAACGAAACGGCCTATTGGCCTTGTTTCTTCATGGCCTCGGCAATCTGTGCCTTGACGGCACTCAGCCCGAAGCTCGCGCCTTCTTGCATGGGTGGGAATTCGATGGCGGATTTCGCCAGCTGCTCTACGCGTTGCTGAGCAAGAACGAAACGCCAGAACTCGAACTTATACCATTCGAAATATTCAAGCGAGCCGGTGTTGCCTTTGTAGAACGCTGTCCGCTCGAACGGGTCCAGACGTAGATTGACGATGGTTGGCGCACCCAGTGTCACCGTGTCACCGAGCCAGCCGCCGGGCTGCTCCTTGAAGGTATACTTGTAATCGTCGACGCGGGCGGCCCCGAGAGTACTCTCGGCGAAATACCAGATTTCGTGCCGGTTCGACGGACCCGACTCGGTGATCATGCTGGTTTGGTCATAGCCGTCGAGGTGCACGTTATACTTCTGCCCGTTCATTTCCTTCCCGGCCTTCAGTTCCACGGCAATATTGGCATTGCCTGCGGCTGCGGTGAATGTCGGGAACCAGTCGAGGCCCGAAAACAAGCCGTTACCGATTGAGCCGGCAGGGACATGTCCGGGCCAGCGGATCATCGCCGGTGCGCGGAAGCCGCCCTCATAGGTCGTGCCCTTGCCGCCAAAGAACGGGGTCTGGCCTCCATCGGGCCATGTAAAGTTCTCGGTTCCGTTGTCGGTGGTGAACATGACGATGGTGTTGTCGTCTACGCCCATATCCTTGAGCTTTTGCATGGTCGCGCCGACGATGTCATCGAGCTGCGCCATGCCGGCCTCGTGAATGGTCCAGCCATTCTCCGAGTTGCGCATATTCTCATACTTGTCCGAGAGATGCGTTACGATGTGCATGCGGGTCGGGTTGAGCCACAGGAAGAACGGCTTTCCGTCCGCCTTGGCCTTCTCGATGAACTTGAAGGAGAGGGACTGGATTTCGTCGTCAACGGTCTTCATGCGCTCGGGATAGAGCGTACCAGCATCCTCGATCCGCTGTTTGCCCACCTTGCCCCAGCGCGGCATCACTGTCGGATCATCCACCTCTGTCGCCCAGGAATGGACCATGTTGCGTGGCCCGACAACGTTCAGCTGGTCCTGCGGATAACCGGGATGCGCGGGGTCTTCCATCGCGTCAAGGTGATAGAGATATCCGAAGAATTCATCGAAGCCGTGGACCGTTGGCAGGAACTCGTTGAGATCGCCAAGATGGTTCTTGCCGAACTGTCCCGTGGCATAGCCCATGGACTTGAGTACGGTGGCAAGGGTGGGGGCAGCCGCCGGCAGACCGATCGGCGAACCCGCCTGGCCCACGGTGGTCATGCCGGTGCGGACAGGCAGTTCGCCGGTAATGAAGTTGGCGCGGCCGGCGGTGCAGCTCGCCTCGGCGTAATAGTCCGTGAAGAGCATGCCCTCGGCCGCAAGCTTGTCGAGATTTGGCGTGCGGCCCGCCATCATACCGCGGTTGTACGCCCCGATATTCCAGATGCCAATGTCGTCGCCCATGATGACAACGATGTTTGGCTTCGGCGGTTGGTCCTGAGCGATTGCCGGTGCACTTAAAGTGAAAGCAAATGCCGAAGCCAGCAGTCCGAAACAGAGGTTTTTTGTATAGCTCATGATTTACTCCTCCTCTTAGTTTTGCGCGCCCGTTAAGCACCGGTCGCAACGGTGCTACGGTGCGTGTAAATGCCGTAGGCTGAAAGTTGTTTGCAGCAATGTATTGCACGCCCGAGGGCGATATGCGTCTGCTAGTGTCGGTATCGGTAGGTTGCCTTTCGAGGGTCGATGGCGCTTCTTAACTGAGCGTCGGTCATATGCGCAGGCCACCCATGGCGCGCAGGCTATCGAACATCAGGCCGCAGGGATATTGTACCTTTGGGCAAACCGCAGCCTTTGCGATCCACTTGAATGTTAAAGTACTGGTTGTATTAGCAATGCTGCTTTGCTAGGTTGCACCGACCTTTTCGGGGGGAAAGTGATGGGCGTTCTGTGTAACTGGAACAGGCGATCACGCTGGCCGATCAGGGGGCTGGGACTATACCTCCTTCTTCTCGTGGCATTTTCCTCTACGACGGCGGTGAGCCGGGCCATTGTCGGACGCGTTCCGCGCGTGCTCGTCCTCTATCCCTATGACGAGCGAATAGCAGCCACGACTGCAGCCGGCGAGGCAGTGAGAGCGCGGCTTCTCGAATCCACAGGGGGAAAGATTGACCTGTTCTCCGAGTTCCTGGATCTCTCGCGCTTTCCCGAGGCCAGCCACATTGATCGCATGGCGCAGTTTCTATCGACGAAATACGCGGATCATCGTCCTGATGTGGTGATCGCGCTGGGCGAACAGTCGGCAAAATTTGTTGTGACCTATCGCAAGTCGCTCGCCAAAGACGCGCAGATCATCGCGGCCGGCTTCAACAGGTCCACCGCCCGCAGGATGAACCTTCCAGGCGACGTGATCGGAGCATTTACCGAGTTCAACATTCTCAGGACCGCGGAACTGGCCCAACGGCTTCAGCCCAATGCACGCCATCTCTTCATTATCGGAGGATCGTCAGAGTTCGATCGGTGGTGGCTGGAGACAGCGCGAACCGATCTTGCGACTTTCTCCAGGAACTATCAGACCAGATATCTGGAAAACCTGACGATCGAAGAGTTTGCCGCCGCGGCCGCCAGGTTTCCTTCCGACAGCATCGTGATTGCACTGACGATCTTCAAGGATAGCAGCGGCCGCAACTTCATTCCACGCGAAGCGGTCAGGCAGATCGCAGCGACCGCGACCGCGCCCATCTATGGTCCGTACCCCACCTATATCGACTATGGGGTCGTCGGCGGAAACGTCGTTACATTCGAGTCGCTGGGAACCACCGTCGCCGATCTCACTCTCGATGCCCTCAAAGGCAAGCCGATCGCCCATGTCCAGGCTCCTCATTTCGACGTCGCCGATGCGAGGCAACTTGAGCGATGGGGTTTGTCCGAGAAGGACCTGCCGCCCGGCACTGTTCAAATGTTCAGGCAGCCGAGTTTTCTGGAGCAGCACTGGCTCGCCGCGTTCGTCACGTTCGCTGTCGTTGCTTTGCAGAGCATTGCAATCGCCATCCTGCTTCTGGAACGCCGCCGCCGCCGCGCGGCAGAAATACAGTCGCGCCATCGGCTGCTTGAGGTGATCCACCTTAACCAGTCCGCGACAGCGGGGGCTCTGTCGGCTTCGATTGCCCACGAACTGAACCAACCGCTCGGGGCCATTCGCAGCAATGCCGAGGCCGCCTCGATCGTACTCAGGTCCGTCAGCCCGGATATGAAGCTGATCGAGCAGATCCTTGTCGATATCCAGGAGGACGATCAGCGCGCGCATGACATCATCTCCCGCATGCGGGGGCTTCTCAAGAAGCGAGGCGAGATCGACTGGCAGGAGTTCGACCTGAATGAGCTGATCACAACAGCCATCAAGATCCTCCAAGGAGAAGCCATACGCAGGGGAGTTGTCGTCAGCACCAGCCGCGCGACGGGAGCGCTGCCGGTGCGAGCTGACAAGGTGCATGTGCAGCAGGTTGTTCTCAACATTGCGACCAACGCGATGGACGCAATGTTGGAAGTAGCAGGCAGGGAACGAAAACTCACCCTTGAGACACGGTTGACGAAGGATGCAAAGGCGGAGCTGTCGATCTCCGATTCCGGCCATGGCATCCCTGATGACAAGCTAGCAACGATCTTCGAGCCGTTCTATACGACGAAGGCTACAGGAACCGGTCTCGGCCTTTCAATCGCCCGGACAATTGTCGAAACCTACGGCGGCAGAATCCTGGCGTCTAACCGCAGTGAAGGCGGTGCTGTTTTTCGTGTCGTGCTGCCGCTGGCGCGAACTGGCTGAACTGGCATGGACCCGATCATCCATATCGTCGATGACGACCAATCCTTCAGAACCGCGGTGGGGCGGCTACTGTCGGCGTCGGGATACAGCATCTCCCTTTACGCGTCGGGCGAGGAGTTTCTCGCGCGGCTACCGGACTCAGCGCCCGGATGCATCTTGCTTGACCTCGACATGCCGGGCTTGAGCGGACTGGCCCTGCAGGACAAGCTGGCTGAAATGGCCCCGTTGCTGCCGATCGTGTTTCTGACCGGCCATGGCGACGTCAAGGCGAGCGTTCAGGCGATGAAAGCCGGCGCTGACGATTTCCTGGAGAAGCCAGCAACGTGCGAGACCCTGCTTGACGCCATCGCCCATGCGTTGCATCGCGCAGCCTCACGGCGCGACGAGCTTGACCGGATCCACGCCTCCCGAAGCCGCCTTGAAAGCCTGACCCCGCGTGAGTTCGAAGTTCTGCGGCTGATTGTCCGCGGCAAGCTCAACAAGCAGATCGCCCATGTCCTGGGTACGTCGGAAAGAACGGTCAAAGCGCATCGCCATAATCTCATGGAGAAGATTGGTGCACGGTCCCTGGCAGAAACCGTATCGATTGCCGAGAGGTTGGGACTTGTCGATTCCTCAGTGGATCATGTGAGGCCTTCAAGCGACACCTTCACCAAAGGACAATAGCCACCGTTCGGTACTCGCCATAGGATCGTCGCCGAAGGGGTCGGCTACGCCATCGGTCCCGGAAAGGGATCCGTTGGAAAACTCACCTGACACCGTTGCTGTGATCGACGATGATCCGAGCATGCTCAGAAGCGTCGAGCGACTGTTGAACGCGAATGGCTTTTTGACCGAAGGATATTCGTCGGCTGAAGCGTTTCTGAGCCAAGCACACACAAGCTTGGTCCGCTGCATCGTCCTTGATATCCATCTCGGCGGCATGTCGGGGATCGAGCTCTGGCATCGCCTGGGTCACGTCGGCATCAACCTTCCCGTCATCTTCATCACCGCGGTGGACGACGAGACGCTCGAACGCGACGCGCTCAATGCCGGGTGTGTCGCATATCTTCACAAGCCATTCCCGGCGGAATCTCTGGTCGCGGCCATCAACAGTGCGCTTTTGCCTTCCTCCCTCGATTGAGACCATCCAATCAATCATCGGCATGCTGCCTGCGCTGCCCGCTGATGCGAACCGACTTCATCGTCACTTCCCTAAAGGACAATAGACGAGGCTCCAAGCTTGGCCCACAGATTGGCACAAGTCAGACACTGGCTGTCCGCGAAGATGAAGGTTGACCCGACGCTCGCGAACGTGATCGCATCAATCAAGCAACGACCGGGGCGCCGGGTTCAGCTGGTCAATCTCGGGCGAGGATCGCAGGAACCGCGTGGGCGCGAGACAATGTACAGTTCAATGAAAACGGATCCGCTTTGGATCTATGAGATTGGCACCCGTTGGCAGGAGATTATCGGTGGTTTTGAAACCCTTTTTGGCAATGCTCATGATGGCGATTTGGACGCTTTCAGGATGCACCAGCACCGCATCAAACAATACAACCTACTCCCAGTCGCAAGGTCTCGGACCAGACGCTGCGGTTGGTGGCGATCGTAGCGATGACATGGAGCCTGGCCCGGATCTTGCTGATTGACAGCCGTCGCTAACGGCACACGTCCGGAAAGGCCACCCAAGCGTTTACCATCATTCGCACGGATCGCATAACATCTCGCCTGGAATTTTTCGGTTTGACCCAGGTCGTGCAGATTGCATAACCCATCCCAATTGTGAGCGGCCAGTGCGCCGCGCAGTTTGATTGGGTGATCCAGCGACGGAGCCGGATGCAGTTGAAAATTCCATGGCGCTGCGCGATCGCCGACTGTTCTGTGGGAAGTGCCGCCGCCGCCCAAAAGGCTCAGTCAAGATTTGCAGGAAAGTACAGGCTGATGGTGGTACCTGTTCCTGGGACGGAATCGATCCTCGCGTCACCGCCGCTTTGCCGAACGAAACCGTAAACCACGGCCAGGCCAAGGCCCGCGCCACCGTCGCTGGCGCGTGTGGTGAAATAAGGCTCGAAGGCCTTGTCCAGGGCCGCAGCCGACATGCCGATGCCGCTGTCGATCACCGAAACCACGAGGTGTCCGTCGGTGTTGTAGCAGCGCAGGCTGATCTTGCCACCCTCAGGCATCGCGGCTGCGGCATTGAGGCAGAGATTGAGAACCGATTGCTCGAACAGGGCCGGATCGAGCAGAACCGTCGGCAGGTTGTCGGCAAGTTCAAGTTCCAGATGGCATTTCGGGCCAATGGCGATTTCAAGGATATCGGCCATGCCTCGCAGGAGGGCGCAGATGTCGGTTGCGCTCGGATGGATAGGCTGCTGGCTGCCGATCGACAGCATGCTGCTGGCGAGTGATCGGCCCCGGTCGGCCGCTTTGCGGATGCGCGCGATGTGGCGCGCCTGGCGGTCGCTGAAGCCGGCTTCCCTCTCGAGCAGGCCGAGGCTTCCCGTAATGATGCCAATCATGTTGCCGACTTCATGGCTAACTTGATGCGTCATGCGCATGATTCCATCGAGTCGCTGCGCCTTGGCGGCTTCGGCCTCCTGCCGGTCGACCTGGGTAACATCGCGTGCCAAAAGAACGACTCCGCCGTCGGGCTGGCGCGACAGAGAGATTTCGGTGACGGTGCTGCTCGAGGGCCTGGTCCGGACGACGACCGTCTGGGACAGCAGTCCGGGCTGACCGCGGCCCGGCAGCAGAAAAGGATCGATCTCGCTGATCTGATCGACGAATTTGCGCAGAGGCAGTTTGCGCGCCGATCCGGACCGTCCGACCAGTTCGATGACTCTCCGGTTCATGGTGATAGGCTGCCCGGCCGGATCGAAGAGAGCGATACCTTCGTTGATGCTGCGAAATGTCGAGCGGATGGTTCTCGCTGCGGCCTCCGCCGTTCGACGAAGTCGGGTGACGCGATCGACGCTGCCCTTAAAGGCGCGAAAGGCTTCGAGAAGTTGCACCGGCTCGGTCTCACTGCCGCGATAGTCAGGCAGGCCGACATCCGTATGACCCTCTGCCAGTGCGTTCATGCCGCTGGACAGTGCAACGATACCCCGCGAGACCCGCATGACTGACCGAATAGAGAAGATAGCCATGGCCAGCACCAGCAATGAGGCGATCACGACGATGCCCAACAGCCGGCTGAGCGTGTTGGACGTGGCGACCAGATCTTCGTTCAGACGACGGGTTACCACGTCGGTTTGCGTCTCGGTCGCATTGGAAAGATCGCGCGACACCTGATGAAGACGGGCGACGGAGGAGCGGATGGCGAACATTTCCTGCAAATATCGGCTCTGGGCCTGAAAGACCCGTTCATAGGGTTCAATTATCACGGCGGAAACGCGGGCGTCAGGCGCGGTCCCAGCTCCTCCGGGCGTGATCTCGGTCACGTAGCGGCGGCGCAATTCGCCGAGCTGTAGCAGGCTGTCCGATGTCGATGCCGACTGAACAAGGGCGTTGAGCCGGCTTCGTACCGCGATGTTCTCGACACTTTGCGTGATTGCGATCTCTCCCAGTGCTGCGGCGGCTTCAGCCTTGGAGTGCTGGGCGGCTTCGGCGTCGTCTATCAATCTGACGGTGTGCTGGCGGATGGCCGCGAGGTGGCGCACTATTTGCTGATTTCCCGCGCCGTAGAGGGCCGTTTTGCCAGTCTCATCGTTAATGGTCTCCATGAGGTTGTCGACCTGTTCGACCACGGCACGGCTCTCGCTCGCCACCCGATAGGGGGATGTCGCGTTCATCAGAAAAGGTGCGCTGGAGACCAGGTCCGATACCTGCCGCGAGACAAGGGAGGCCTTTGCCAGGTTTGAGAATGCCTGGAGTCTGTAGGCCGCCATCTCGTCACGAGCCTTCTGCAGACCGAAAATGGCGATCGCCGAAAGACTGAAAACCAGAACGCAGATGAAAACGATAGCGAATGGCAGCCGAAAGGCGATCGAGGACAGAAACGGGCGGCTTATCACGGCGATACTTCGACCTCGTCCGTGTGGAGCACGTAGCCCTTGCCCCGCCGGGTCTTGATGTGCCGCGGCAAATCCGGGTTGCGCTCAATCTTGCGGCGCAGCCGTAACACCAGCACGTCGACATTGCGGTCAATGTAGCGGTCGCTCTCGGCACCCAGTCGATCCAGTATCTGGGCACGGCTCACTGGTGCGTTCGGCGTCTCCGCCAGGATTTCGAGAAGTGCGAACTCGGCAGTGGTCAGCGTCCGGGCGGGCTCCGCCGTACAGGTCGCGCGGCGTTTTTTCAGGTCGATAACCCAGTCGCCAAGCTGCAGTGCCGCGGCCTCAGGCTCGCGCTCGTTCTCCTTTTCCGACTTCAGGGCGGGATTGATGCGCCGCAGGACGGCCTTGATCCGCGCCGTCAATTCGATCGGCTCGAAGGGTTTGACGACATAGTCGTCGGCGGCGGTCTCCAGTCCGAGAACGCGCTCAGCTGCGCTGCCGGCCGCCGTGACCATAACAATTCCTATATCGGTTTGCGCCCGCAGTCGTTGTGCGAAAGCACGGCCCGATATTCCCGGCAGATTATGGTCAACGAGGGCCAGGTGAACCGTTTCGCGAGACAAGACGAGCGCGGCCTCTTCCGCCGAAGCTGCCGTTGTCGGAAACCATCCCTCGGCTTCAATGAGATCCGATATCAATTCGGCCATGTCCGGATCGTCCTCGACGATCAGGATCTTCACCTTCTGAATAAGCAATGCGTCGTCCTCCCGCCAGCATCATAGGTGGGAGCCGCGAAATCTCCAAAGCATTGCTGGTTATGACAGTTGTCACAATTGTAGCAAATGTAACGATTGAAACTTCTTTGAGGCGCTCTCGAAAGATCCGTAACCATTCTTGGATTGCGGCTTCTGCTACATGTGCGATGCTTATGGCGGAGATCGGAACGGAGGAGTTCCGGGTAGGGAGGAACAGGTGAGAGCCATTACTGCTTTCAGCGCGGGCGTAGCCTTGTGGCTTTGCGCTGCCGGTACGGGCGTTTCGTCCGGAACGCTGAACGTGCTTTGCGCGACGGATGAGGCGTGGTGCGAAGCCATGAAGTCTGCCTTCGAAACCCGTTCCGGGATAGCCGTGACGATGGTGCGCAAAAGCACCGGCGAAATACTCGACCAGATCCGTGCGCAGAACGCTGAACCGTCGGTGGACGTCTGGTGGGGCGGCACGGGCGACAGCCATTTGCAGGCTGTTTCCGAGGGGCTTCTCGCTGCTTATCAATCGCCGAACGAGGCAGATGTGCTGCCGTGGGCGCAGAACTTCTTTGCCATGTCCGGCGGTTACTCGGCCGGGATCTATGCTGGCGCTCTCGGCTTTGCCTACAATTCGGATCTGCTCCGGCAGCACAAAAAGCCGGCGCCCACCTGCTGGAAGGATCTGATCAGCGAGGCGTACCGCCACCAGATTAAAATTGCGAACCCAAACTCGTCGGGGACGGCCTATACCGCGCTTGCAACGCTGGTGCAGTTGTTCGGCGAGGACGAGGCTTTCCGCTACCTTACCCAACTCAATCGCAATGTCTCGGAGTACACCAGCTCGGGTTCAGCGCCCGTCAAGGCAGCGGCACGGGGAGCAACACTGATCGGCATATCCTTCCTTCATGATGCGGTGACACAGAAGGAGGCAGGCTTCCCGCTCGTCATTGTCGCGCCTTGCGAAGGCACCGGTTACGAAATCGGCGCGGTCAGCATCGTCAGAGGCGCACAACATCCTAAGGAAGCACGGGTTTTTGTCGATTTCGCACTCAGCCCCGAGGGGCAGGCAACGGGCGCCGCTGCGGGGCAGAACCAGGTACCTTCCAATGCAAAGGCACACCTTCCAGTGGCCGCGCCGGATATCTCAATGATCAAAATGGTGGACTATGACTTTGCCACTTACGGATCCCCAAACGAACGAAGTCGGCTGCTAAAACGCTTCGACAGTGAAATCCTCGCAAGCCGCTGATGACCAGGCATTCAGCCTGAGATCCTACCCATCTGTTGCAATCACTTGTCCGCTTTTCAGCGGCGGGGCCCCGCTATGCCATGTCCGGCCCTGAGTTCTACCTGCTTTCTGAACAACCCGTCTCAACCAAGGAGAACCTCAATGACAGAGAAATTCTTATACTCCGCAGTTCTAATGGGATGCACCGCACTTGCCGGCCATGCCGCGCAGGCAGCCGGCGATCTCAACCTTATCTGCTCGGCAGACGTGGTCATCTGCGAACAGATGAAAGGCGATTTCGAGAAGGTGAACGACATCAAGGTCAACATGGTGCGGCTTTCTTCCGGCGAGACCTATGCGAAAGTCCGCGCCGAGGCGCGCAACCCCAAGACAGATATCTGGTGGGGCGGTACGGGCGACCCGCATCTGCAGGCTGCTTCCGAAAACCTGACGCTGGAATATAAATCGCCGATGCTCGACCAATTGCAGGACTGGGCGATAAAGCAGGCGGAAAGTTCCGGCTTCAAGACCGTCGGCATCTACGCCGGTGCGCTTGGCTGGGGCTACAACACCGATATTTTCAAGGCCAAGGGTTTCAAGGAGCCGAAATGCTGGGCCGACCTGCTGGATCCTTCTTTCAAGGGTGAGATTCAGATCGCCAATCCAAATTCGTCCGGCACTGCCTATACGGCGCTGGCCTCGCTCGTCCAGATCATGGGGGAAGACCAGGCTTTCGACTACCTGAAAAAGCTCAACGCCAACGTGTCGCAGTATACCAAGTCGGGCTCTGCCCCTGTGAAAGCTGCAGCCCGCGGCGAAACGGCCATCGGCGTTGTCTTCATGCACGACGCTGTCGCGCAAACGGCCGAGGGCTTCCCCGTCAAGTCGATCGCGCCCTGCGAAGGAACGGGCTATGAGATCGGCTCCATGTCGATCGTCAAGGGTGCCAAGAACCTGGACAACGCCAAGACCTGGTACGATTGGGCGCTCAAACCGGAAGTACAGTCGCGCATGAAGGACGCTAAATCCTTCCAGCTTCCGTCCAATAAGACTGCCGAGATCCCTAAAGAGGCACCGAGGTTTGAGGACATCAAGCTGATCGATTACGACTTCAAGACCTATGGCGACCCGGCCAAGCGCAAACAATTGCTTGAGCGCTGGGATCGCGAGATCAGCGCCAACGCCAACTGACGTTTAGCTGACGAGCCGGCATCCGCTGCCCGCGGCAGGCGCCGATGCCGGCCTCACCACTCTCTGTTCATTCGAAATCGCAAGGGGCGAGGACCGCCATGAATAACAGCACTCGCAGATTGGACATCGCGCTCGGCTTTGGCGTTGCCGCACTGCTCATTCTGCCCTGGTACCGCATCGAGGGTGGCTTTCTCGATTTTGGTTGGTTGGCAGATTTTCCGTCGGATGCCGCCGTCGCCCCGGGCCTCCTTCAAATTTTAGTCCATGGCCGTCCTTGGTTGATCGTCGCCGCCGTGCTTCTTGCCGCCGCCATTGCCGCGCGCTTCATCGCCGATCCGATGCGACGAGGGGCATTGCTGGCGTGCGCGGGCGCCATCGGCATCGCCTTCCTCGCGATACAGGGCCTCGCCATTGGATTTTCGGGCTGGACCTGGACCATCAGCGGCACGGTGTTTGGTGCGCTCGCGGATGGCCAACCCGCCATGGGTGCCGGCGCGATCGTGCTTTCGGTCGTCTTCGTTTTGCTTTTCTCCTTCGGTCTGGCTGAGCGCGGTGCGATGAGGGGCGATGCCTTCGTGGTTGCATCCATCGCCATTCTCGTTTTCCTCGTGGCGATCTTCGTCTTCTATCCTGTTGGCAGCATGCTTGTCGGCTCGATGCAGGATTTCGACGGTTCGTTCAGCCCGGACGGCTTTACCCGCAACATCCAGGACAGTTCAATCTGGAGCCTTGGTTGCGTCGTTGGTGGTGAACGGTGCGGCGTCGCCTGGCGTACGCTCTGGCTGGCGATCATGACCGGGGTGACATCGACACTGCTCGGCCTTGCATTCGCGCTCGTCGCGACCCGCACGCGTTTTCCTTTCAAGAAGGGACTGCGGCTTCTCACAGTCCTGCCGATCATCACGCCACCGTTTGTCATCGGCCTTGCACTGACGCTGCTTTTCGGTCGCGCCGGCGTCATCACCGAAGGTCTTTCCAGTCTGTTCGGCATCGAGCCCGGCCGCTGGCTCTACGGCCTGACCGGCATCTGGATTGCGCAGGTACTGTCTTTCACACCAATCTCCTTCCTTGTTCTGATTGGGGTCGTTGAAGGTGTCAGCCCGTCGATGGAGGAAGCGTCTCAGACGCTGCGTGCCGATCGCTGGCGCACCTTCTGGCGGGTTTCCCTGCCACTGATGAAGCCGGGTATTGCCAACGCCTTCCTGATCGGTTTCATCGAGAGCATGGCCGATTTCGGCAATCCGCTGGTGCTCGGCGGTAGCCATGGCGTTCTCTCGACGGAAATCTTCTTTGCCGTTGTCGGTTCGCAGAACGATCCCTCGCGCGCCGCCGTACTCGCCATCATCCTGCTCTGCTTCACGCTGACGGCCTTTCTTGCCCAGCGCTACTGGTTGTCCGGCAAGAATTTCGCGACCGTCACCGGCAAGGGCGACAGCGGCGCCCATATCGCCCTGCCGAAGGGGCTGTCGATCGGCGTCCATGCCGTTGTCATTCCATGGATGATCTTCACCTTGGCGATCTACGCCATGATCATCTTCGGCGGTTTTGTGAAGACTTGGGGCCTCGACAACTCCCTGACGCTGGAGCACTACGCGCGTGCCTTCTCGGTCGAGGTCGTCAATGGCAGCGTTACCTGGACAGGCGTTGCTTGGAACTCGTTCTGGACCACGATGGAAATCGCCCTTATCTCGGCGCCACTGACGGCCGCCGTCGGATTGCTCACGGCTTATCTCATCGTTCGGCAGAAATTTGCCGGCCGCAATGTCTTCGAATTCGCGCTGATGATGAGCTTTGCCATTCCGGGCACGGTCATCGGCATCAGCTACATCATGGCCTTCAACCTGCCGCCACTCGAAATGACCGGCACGGCGCTGATCCTGATCGCCTGCTTTGTCTTCCGCAACATGCCGGTCGGCGTGCGCGGCGGCGTGGCGGCGATGAGCCAACTCGACAAGAGCCTCGACGAAGCCTCGCTGACGCTGCGTGCCAACAGCTTCCGGACGATCCGCAAGGTCATCCTGCCGCTCTTGCGGCCGGCGATCACGGCAGCCCTCGTCTATTCCTTCGTTCGTGCCATCACCTCTATCAGCGCGGTCATCTTCCTTGTTAGCGCAGAATACAACATGGCAACCTCCTACATCGTCGGCCTCGTCGAAAACGGCGAATATGGGGTGGCGATCGCCTACTCCTCGATGCTGATCGTCGTGATGATCGCTGTCATCGCCGGCTTCCAGTTGCTCGTTGGGGACCGCAGGCTGAGACGCGAAAACCGCGTCGCAGGACTGACCGCCGCCCCATCCCTTCCTCTCGCTCAGGAGAAAACCGCATGATCACCTCGCGCGCCGGTTCCGTCGTCTTCCAGAATATCAGAAAGACTTTCGGCGCCTTCACAGCCATTCACGACCTGTCGCTCACCATCGAGCCCGGCCAGTTGGTGACGCTGCTCGGCCCCTCCGGCTGCGGCAAGACCACGACCCTGCGCATGCTGGCCGGTCTCGAACATCCGACATCGGGCAAGATCCTGATCGGCGGCAAGGACGTGACCATGCTGCCGGCCAACGAACGCGACGTCTCCATGGTGTTCCAGTCCTATGCGCTTTTTCCGCATATGAGCTCGCTCGACAATGTCGCCTACGGCCTGGAATCCTCGGGAATGAAGAAGAAGGACGCCCGCGAACGGGCGGAAGAAGGGCTGAAGCTTGTCGGCCTCGCCGGCATGGGCCAGCGGCTCCCGGCCGAACTTTCCGGCGGCCAGCAGCAGCGCGTCGCCGTCGCCCGCGCGCTGGTTCTCGAACCGCAGGTGCTGTTGCTTGACGAGCCGCTGTCGAACCTCGATGCGCGTCTGCGCCGCCGGGTGCGCACTGAAATTCGCGAACTGCAGCAGCGGCTCGGTTTTACGGCGGTCTATGTCACTCACGATCAGGACGAAGCGCTCGCTGTGTCCGACCGCATTATCATCATGAAGGACGGTGTCATTGCCCAGGAGGGATCGCCGCGCGATCTCTACGAGGCACCCGCCTCCGCGTTCATCGCCGATTTCATGGGCGAAGCCAATGTCGTGGCGTGTGACGTCATCAGCATCGAAGGGGCCGACGCGACGATCCGCATCGGCGGCCTTGAACACCGGGTTCCAAGTCGCAACGCAAGACCCGGCCCGGCGAAACTTGCCGTCCGGCCCAATTCCATCACGCTGGAACCGGGCTCAGGCGCAGCCTTTCCCGGACAGATCACCCACGCCGCCTATCTTGGCGATCATGTGGAATACGAGGTAGAGACCAGCACGGGAAAACTTTTCGTCGTCGATCCAGCCGTCGAGCGCGCCCTTGCGCCGTCAACCGAAGTTGCCGTCGGCTTCAAGGGACGCGGCATCGCCATCATCAACGGCTGATCGCAACATTATCGTGAAAGGACCATATCAATGACATCGCAGATTTCCGGGCTCGACGCGCGTTTCGCGCTGGCGCAGTCTATCGCCAGGGAAGCGGGCGCCGTTGCGCTCGGCTATTTCAACAAGCGCGAGACGCTGGTGATCGAAACCAAACGCGACCTGCAGGACGTCGTCTCCATCGCCGACCGGGAGGTGGAAAACCTTATTCGTGCTCGCGTTGTGGAAGTTCACGGCGGCGACGGATTTCTTGGTGAGGAGTTCGGTCTTGCCGAAGGGCATTCCGGCTATACCTGGGTGGTCGATCCGATCGACGGCACCAGTCCGTTCGTCAACGGCATGCCGAACTGGTGCGTCTCCATCGCCGTGCTTCACAATGGCGAGCCTGTGATCGGCGTTATCTGCGCGCCCTGCCACGACGAGCTCTATGCCAGCGCTTCAGACCAAGGTGCCACCCTCAACGGCAGGGTGCTTACGCTTGATCCCTCCCGCACCATCCGTAATGCCGTCACCGGGATCGGCGCCAACAACTACGTAACACCGGCATTCGTCGGGAAAATGGTCGAGAGCCTGCTTGAGGCCGGCGGAAATTTCATCCGCAACGGCTCCGGCGCCCTGATGCTTGCTTATGTGGCGGCCGGGCGTCTAGTCGGATACTACGAGCCCTACATGCACGCCTGGGATTGTCTGGCCGGCTATTGCCTCGTCAAGGAAGCCGGCGGTTTTTGTCTGCCTTTCCCGGTGAAAGGTGAGGATCTGACCAAGGGCGCGCCAGTGCTCGCCGCAGCGCCTGGCGCTGTTCATGACCTGGCGGCCATCGCGGGCGTTCCCGACACCGTCCTGGAAGGGCGCGCCGAGCGATACGAGCTCCCCCGGACGGAC
Source organism: Hyphomicrobiales bacterium (assembly GCA_900474095.1). GTDB lineage: Bacteria > Pseudomonadota > Alphaproteobacteria > Rhizobiales > Rhizobiaceae > Pararhizobium. Next base: position 37,611 of record UCOA01000019.1, read on the forward strand.
GCGGCCGTTGTCGCCGACTGAGCAGGATTATCGATCGCCTTAGCCAAGAAAGCCGACGACATAAGAAGAGATTGCGACGATGATCGCGGCCGCCTCAGAGCGAGGCCGAGGCGAACTGCAGGGCGGAAGGTGCGATCGAAGGCGAACGGCGTCTGGCGCACGAACCGCCAGGAGACGGCAAGGATCAGCGTCAGAGCGATGGCGGCACCTGGGACAAGGGCAAAGGTTATGATACCTTCGGACGATGATTTTCACCGTGCGCGAGATCGTCTCCTATCTCTCGCGTTTCATGAGCCTTCAGCCTGGCGACGTCATCTCCACCGGAACGCCGCCGTCGGGCTTGGCCAGAAACCGCCGGTCTATCTGAAACCCGGCCAGACGATGAAACTCGGCATCGAAGGGCTTGGCGAACAGCGCCAGCCCGTCGACGCCGCCTGATATTGCAAATCATCACGATCGGACATCGCCATGACGAAAATCGTCGATATGCAGGTTCTCGACCTGCGATTTCCTACCTCCCAGCACCTTGACGGTTCGGACGCCATGAACCCCGACCCGGACTATTCCGCGGCCTACGTGATCCTCATGACCGACCGGGAAGGCATGGAGGGGCACGGGCTTACCTTCACCATCGGGCGCGGCAACGAGATCTGCTGCGCGGCGATCTCAGCCATGCGCCATCTCGTCGTCGGACTGGACATGGATTGGGTCAAGGCGGATATGGGCCGCTTTTGGCGGCACATCACGTCCGACAGCCAGTTGCGGTGGATCGGCCCCGACAAGGGCGCCATTCATCTGGCGACGGGTGCCGTCGTCAATGCCGTCTGGGATCTCTATGCCAAGCTCGAGGGCAAGCCGGTCTGGCGGCTGGTCGCCGATATGACCCCGGAGGAATTCGTCCGGTCGGTCGATTTCCGCTATATCACCGACTGCATCACGCCGGACGAAGCGCTGGCGATGCTGAAGCGCAATGCCGACGGAAAATCGGAGCGCATCGCCACGCTGGAGAAAGAAGGCTACCCATGCTACACGACCTCGGCTGGCTGGCTTGGCTATGATGACGAAAAGCTCAGGCGTCTCGCCAAGGAGGCCGTTGATGCCGGCTTCAACTACATCAAGCTGAAGGTCGGCCGCGACCGCGCCGACGACATTCGCCGCCTCCGGGTCGCCCGCGAAGCAATCGGCCCGGATCGCAATCTGATGATCGACGCCAACCAGGTCTGGGAAGTCAATGAGGCGATCGACTGGGTGAAGGATCTCGCCTTTGCCAAACCCTGGTTTATCGAAGAGCCGACGAGCCCGGACGACGTCGAGGGCCATGCGAAGATCCGCGCCGGCGTCGCGCCGGTGAAGGTCGCGACCGGCGAGATGTGCCAGAACAGAATTGTCTTCAAGCAGCTCATCATGCGCGGCGCAATCGACGTGGTGCAAATCGACGCCTGCCGGCTCGGCGGGGTCAACGAGGTTCTGGCCGTGTTGTTGATGGCGGCCAAATACGAGCTTCCCGTTTGCCCGCATGCCGGTGGCGTTGGTCTTTGTGAATATGTTCAGCACCTCTCGATGATCGACTATGTCTGCGTGTCCAGTACGCGCGAAGGCCGGGTTATCGAATATGTCGACCACCTGCATGAGCATTTCGAGTTTCCGTGCGATATTTTTGGCGCGGCCTATATGCCTCCGAAAGCACCGGGCTTCTCCATCGAGATGAAGCCCGCGTCGCGCGAGACCTACCGGTTCCGGGGATGATGCGATGGATCTCGGCCTGAAGGACGAGGTGGTGATCGTCACGGCGGCGGTTTCGGCATCGCGTTCGCGGAGGAGGGCTGTCCCCGTCTTGCGGCCCGCAGCCCGCTGACGCCGGTATTCGAACAGGAGCTGAAGGCCTTTTGGCCAAAGGCGCTGTTTGTAAAGGCGGATCTTACCGACGATGCGGCCTGCGAAAATGCTGTTGGCTGAATCGACGGCCTCGTGAACAATGCGGGCTCGAATGGCGGAGTTTCTCTGTCGGCAGGACCAATTGAGTTCCGCGCTTCGCTGGAGCGCAATTTCATTCACTGCTACACGCCCGCCCACCATTGCCTGCTGGCGCTGAGAGCAGCGAAGGGGAATATCGTCAACATCTCCTCAAAAACCGTGATGACGGGACAGGGCGATACCTCTGGCTATACGGCCGCCAAGGGCGCGCAATTGTCTCTGACGCGCGGATCAGACACCACTCTATGACAAATGGCTGAAGAGCTTCGACAATCCCACCGAAAAGCTGGCGGAGATCACCAGCCGCGTCCCGCTCGGCAAGCGCATGACGACGGCGCGGGAAATCGGCGACGCCGTCGTCTTTGTTTCATCGGCCCGTGCCGGGCACACGACCGGCAATGAATGGCGGCTATACGCATCTTGATCGCGCGCTGTTTCGCATTTCAGCTCCAGGGCCACTTGAATTTCACGATGGAACTCGTCGAAGAGGACTTTTCACATTAGTTTTGGCTCTTAGGGGTTGGCGCCGGGCGCTGTCCATGACCGGGCGGCTCCGGCGGGCGTTCCCGACACCGTCCTGAAAGGGCGCGCCGAGCGATAGGAGCTCCTCCGCACGGACACGGCCGTTGTCGCCGACTGAGTGGGATTATCGTTCGCCTTAGCCGACAAACCCGACGACATAATAGAAGGTTGCGGCGATGATGGCCGCCGCCGGAAGGGTGACGATCCACGCGATGACGATGTTACCAGCGAGGCCCCAGCGCACAGCCGAGACGCGCCGCGCGGCGCCAACGCCGATGATCGCGCCGGTGATCGTGTGCGTGGTCGAAACCGGAATGCCGAGCCAAGTTGCGGCAAACAGCGTGATCGCGCCACCGGTCTCCGCACAGAAACCCTGCATTGGATTGAGCCGCGTGATCTTCGAGCCCATCGTGTGAACGATTCTCCAGCCGCCGAAGAGCGTCCCGAGGGCGATCGCCGCCTGACAGGAGATCACGACCCAGAACGGAACATGGAATTCGCTCCCAAGGTAGCCTTGCGAAAAGAGCAGGACGGCGATGATGCCCATAGTCTTCTGTGCGTCGTTGCCGCCGTGGCCGAGCGAATAGAGCGAGGCGGAGGCGAACTGCAGGACGCGGAAGGAGCGATCGACGGCGAACGGCGTCTGGCGAACGAACAGCCAGGAGACCGCAAGGATCAGCGTCAGCGCGAGCAGGAAGCCGATGGCCGGCGACATAAAGATGGCGCCGACGGTTTTCAGGAGGCCTGTCCAGACAATCGAGGAAAATCCGGTCTTGGCGAGACCGGCCCCGACGAGCCCGCCGATGAGCGCGTGCGACGAACTCGACGGGATTCCGAACACCCAGGTGACGATGTTCCAGATGATCGCCCCCATCAGGGCCGCAAAAATCACGAGCGGGCTGACGATCGCCGGATCGATGATACCCTTGCCCAGCGTCTCGGCCACGTGCAATCCGAAGAAGAGGAAAGCGATGAAATTGAAGAAGGCCGCCCAGAAAACCGCGTATTGCGGTCGCAGGACCCGGGTTGAAACAATCGTAGCGATCGAGTTGGCCGCGTCGTGCAGGCCGTTGAGGAAATCGAAGAACAGCGCGATTGCAATCAGCGCCACGAGGAGCGGAAAGGCGAGAGTGGCGTCCATCAGACGTTCTCGATCACGATGCCGCTGATCTCGTTTGCAACGTCCTCGAAGCGATCAAGTACCTTTTCGAGTTCTCCGTAGAGCTCGCTACCGATGATATATGCCATCGCATTATTTGCGCCGTGCCGGTGAAACAGATCTTTCAGCCCCTGTTCGTGCAGGTCGTCGGATCGGCCTTCCACACGTGTTACTTCTTCCGCAATCACGCTTAGGCGAGGCGCATTGACACCAATGCGGCCAAGAAGGGGTATCGCCTCAGCAATGAGGTGCGCGGCCTCGAGGATAGCGGCTCCCATCGCCTTCATGCCGGGATCGAAGCTCGTCTGTTCGAACAGCCGGATCGTCTTTACCGTCTTGTGCATCATGTCGATTGCATCATCCATGGACTGGATAAGGTCCTTGATGTCTCCGCGATCGAACGGGGTGATAAAGCTACGGCGCACGGCCAGCAGGACTTCCCGCGTGATGTCGTCTGCCTCATTCTCCAGCGTGACGATACGCTCGCAGTTTTCATCGATATTATTGCCGGAAAGCAGTTGGTTGAGCGCGTCCGCCGCACTCACAACCGTTCGAGCATGCGCGTCGAACAGATCAAAGAACCGGTCTTCCCGGGGAAGCAATCTTCTGAAAAGTCCTAACATTCCAAACTCCGACCAAGGTTTCCGCATCTGTCACAAATCTGTCACAAATGTCCAGCTCCGCTACTGGCGATCCACGTAATTCATGCGTTAGGAGGACAACGCCCTTGACGAACGTGGCTTGTAGGGCTTTCCAAGCGAACGGACGATGCCCCGCATCGTCAGCGTGAGAGATGTTGGTCGCGATGAGTCAGACACCAATTAAAGCGTCGCGAAAAGAGGGACTGCTGCGCAGACTTGCGCGGCATTCTGACGTTCTGTTCAAGGATAGGTTCCGTGAGCAATATGCCGCGCTTTGCTATCAGCGACATCCTGATTCCGGGACCATCGCAGTCCTTCTTGTAACATCGCGGGAAAGCCTTCGCTGGATCGTGCCGAAGGGATGGCCGATACAGGGAAAGAAGCCCCATCAGGTGGCCGCCATCGAAGCGGAGGAGGAGGCGGGCGTGCGCGGCAAGATCAGGAAAAAACCGTTCGGCTACTTCACCTACCTGAAAGTCCTCGATAACGGCCAAAGCGTTCCCTGTATGGTTCAGGTCTATCTCCTGGAGGTCGAGAGCATGGATGAGACGTTCCGCGAAAAAGGACAGCGCGTCCTCGAATGGGTCACATGTGTCGAGGCTGCGCGGCGCGTGCGGGAGCCGGAACTTCGCGGGCTGTTCATAAAGTTGGAGCAAACAAACAACGCAGGATGAGCCAGTTTGCCTGTCCCGACACCGGTCGATGATCTGAGCGGATGCATTGCAGATCGTTAGTTCGAGTCCGTCTATATCGGCGGGTTTTCAGAGGGGGTGACGGCCGGCGAACTCACTGCAGGTATGTGGCGTCTGCCGACACGGCGTGGCCTGGCCGAAGACCAAAGCTTGGCGATATCGTCCTAACGACCATCGCACTACGCGAGCCGCGCGCCGTGATGATCGAAGAAATGCAGACCCGATGCCTTGGCGCCGATGGTCATGATGTCGTCGATGGCAATGCGCGACCGGCCGGCAACACGGAAGACGATCGGAGCTCCATCGGAAAGCGTGCCGTGGACGTAGCTTTCTGCACCGACGAGCTCGACGGCCGCAACCTTGACCCCAGTCCTGAAGGCATCGTCGACTGTTTCCGCCGCCAGGTGAAGATCTTCCGGGCGAATCCCGAGCGTGGCAACGCCCGGCGGAAGGAATGTCGTGGAGGATAGAGCCCACTGGCCAGCCGCGGCAGTCGGCATGGCCAGAAGGTTCATCGCGGGAGACCCTATAAAGGTCGCAACGAAGGTCGTCGCAGGCCTTTCATAAAGCTCAATCGGGGTGCCGACCTGTTCAATGCGACCGCCGTTCAGCACGACGAGCCGATCGGCCAGCGTCATTGCTTCCATCTGGTCGTGGGTGACATAGACACTGGTCGTCGCCAGTGACCGCTGCAAGCGCTTGATTTCGACGCGCATCTGCACGCGCAATTTGGCATCAAGGTTGGAAAGCGGCTCGTCGAACAGATAGGCAGCCGGCTCCCGCACAATGGCGCGGCCCATAGCAACACGTTGGCGCTGGCCGCCGGACAATTGCCGTGGCTTACGCTCGAGGAACGGCTCGATTTCCAGCGCCTTTGCCGCATCGGCGATCCGCCGGTTGATTTCCTCCTTCGGGGTGTTCCGGTTCTTCAAGCCATAGGCGAGATTTTCGCGTACCGTCATATGCGGATAGAGCGCATAATTCTGAAA
>UCOA01000277.1 GCA_900474095.1 Hyphomicrobiales bacterium
CCGCTTGTCCCTTCTCCCCGTCCAAACGGGGAGAAGGTGGCCGGCAGGCCGGATGAGGGGCGCGCCGCAGACGAAGATACATCTGGACGCGACAGCCAGGAAGCGGAACATCCCCGCCCCTTGCTCCCGTGCTAGACTTTCCACGACTGAACATGGGCAAGCAGATCGGCCGGCGCGCCGCTGTGTTGCCGCTTCGCCATCGGCGGCGAAGGGTTCTTTGAAAATCAGCGCGCATGCTCGGCGACATGGGCGACTGTCCGCCCACCCGCGACTTCTTAGCTGCCAACGGTCTGCTTGCGCCATGATGGCGCACAACGTATAGGTGCGCTGCAGAGGCGATCGAGGAACGCAATGATCCGCATGTTGCAAGACGATGACCAGGCGCAATGGCGTGCGCTGTGGGCACAATATCTCGACTTCGACGGCAGCACACTCGATTCCATTGTCCACGACCGCACCTGGGCACGCCTCTTGGATGAAGCCGAACCGATGCATGGTGTCCTTGCCTTGGCAGGCGATGAGGCGGTAGGCCTCGTGCACTACATCTTTCACCGTTCAACTTGGAGCCTCAGCGACACCTGCTACCTGCAGGACCTGTTTGTCGCGCCGGCAGTGCGCGGAAAAGGTTACGGCCGGGCACTGATCGCCCATGTCTGTGCAGAGGCGGCAACTGCTGGATCGTCGCGCGTCTACTGGCAGACGCAAGCGGACAACGGCCCGGCGATCTCGCTTTATGAGAAAGTCGCTGAACGCTCGGGCTACATCCAGTTTCGCACGTCGGTTCCGGGCTGGCAGTTATGAGTCTACGGCCTGCTCAGCGGCATAAAATCGGAGGCCCGCGCCGCAGCCCCGAAATGTCGGCTCGCGAAGAACGAAGCTCCCGACGGCAGGATCGGACTTAAGGGCCGACACGCAGGCCGAAATTGCAGATCGCCGGAAGGTACCGCCCGGCCGCGGCAATGTCAGTTCACGTCGTCCGGCAGGACCGGCAGCGGTGCGATTTCGATGCCCTCTTCGATGAGCGCTCGCGCCTCGTCGGCGGTCGCCTTGCCGATCAGGCCGCGCTGTTCGGCTTCGCCATAGTGAATCTTGCGGGCTTCTTCCGGGAACTTGTTCCCGACATCGTCGGAGTTCTCGCGGATCGCCGTCACCAGTTCACGGATCTTGGCGACCGCCTCCTTGCGCGCCTGGTCCATCATCAGAACCTTCGCCTCGTCCTTCTTGCGGCCGGTGGAAACCGACGGCGCCATCAGTTCCTTGGCGACGGAGACAGAGCCGCAGGCCGGGCAGGAAACCAGCCCGAGCTCCACCTGCCGGTCGAAATCGGCGCTCGACGAAAACCAGCCATCGAAGGAATGGCCGCGGTCACAGGAAAGCGTGTATTTGATCAAGCAGCCACACCTCCCGCTGCAGGCAGCGGCACTTCCTCCAGCGAAAACGTCCGGCCGTTTTTCAGGTTCGGAATTTTCGCCCGCGCGGCTGCAACCGAAGCGATATCAATATCGGCCAGCACGATGCCTTCGCCGGTGCCGTCAGCCGAAGCGAGAACGACACCCCAGGGGTCGATGATCATCGAATGGCCGTAGGTTTCGCGCCCGTCCTCATGCCGGCCGGCCTGGGCGGCAGCGATGACGAACATGCCGTTCTCGATCGCCCGCGCCCGCAGCAGGATTTCCCAATGCGCTTCGCCGGTCTGGCGCGTGAACGCTGCGGGCACTGACATGATTTCAGCCCCGGCCGCGGCCTGCGCCCGAAAGAGTTCGGGAAAGCGCACGTCGTAGCAGATGGCGCAGCCGAGCTTGCCGAACGGCAGGTTTACCAGCC
>UCOA01000268.1 GCA_900474095.1 Hyphomicrobiales bacterium
GGCGGCCGCCAGCCGCGTTCGGGCCGTGGCAGCGGAGCCTGGCACGGCGTTATGTTCGGTGTCGGCGGTGAAGACGATCGAGACCGGCAAGTCCCTGGATTCCGCGTCGCCGATCAGAGCCTCGGCGGTCTCCACCCGGCGCTCCCAGTCCGTCGCCGTCGCCCAGCTATTGTCGATGACGAGCGCCAGCGGACCGTTGGCCGAGAGCGTATTCGAGCGCGGATTGAACACCGGATTGGCGATGGCGAAAATGATGGCCGCGGCCATCAGCATGCGCAGCAGCGTCAACCACCATGGGCTTTTCGAGGGCGTCTCCTCGCGTTTCAGCACACCGGCAAGGATGCGGAGCGGCGGAAAGACTTCCGTGACCGGCTTCGGCGGCGTCATGCGCAGCAGCCACCAGATCGCCGGCAGGGCGACGAGCGCCGCCAGCATCATCGGATTGGCAAAGACGAACGGCAGGAAGCTCATAGCTGGCCTCCATGGGTCGCGCGTCCGGGCATGCCGGAGAGATACATATGCACCGCAACCAGCGCTTCGGAGGCCAGGTGGTCGGTTCGGTGCGGCGTGAAGGTCCAGCCGAGGTGGCGCAGGGTCTCGCCGAGGCTGTCGCGGCGGGCGAGATAGGCGCGGCGGTAATCGTCGCGGACGATTTCGGCGCGGCCGGCGGTCAGTTTTTCACCGGTTTCCGGGTCGGTGAACTCGGTGCGGCCGGCATAGGGAAAGCTCTCTTCCGCCGGGTCGGCGATCTCGACGATATGGCCGCGCATGCCGCGCCGCGCAAGCGGCCCGAGGCGCGCCATAATCGTATCGGCGGGATCGAGAAAGTCGCCGATCAGCACAAGGTCGCTCACCGCGCGGATCATGCCCGTCTGCGGGAGGCCACCGGAGAGCGGCGTGTGCATCAGTGCCGCCGCCAGCCGCTCGGCGGCATTGCGGGCCGAGACGGGTTCCATCACGCCGGGGCAGCCGATGCGCTCGCCGGAGCGGGCGAGGATTTCGGCGAGCGCCAGCATCAGCACCAGCGCGCGGCTCTCCTTGGAGACCGAGCCGAATTTCGACTTGTACATCATCGAGGGCGAGAGATCGGCCCAGAGCCAGATGGTGTGTGCCGCTTCCCATTCGCGGTCGCGCACATAGGTATGGTCGTCGCGGGCCGAGCGGCGCCAGTCGATGCGCGACAGGCTTTCGCCGTCGCTATAGGGCCGGAACTGCCAGAAATTCTCGCCGATGCCGCGCTTGCGGCGCCCATGCCAGCCGGAGATCACCGTGTTGGCGATGCGCTTGGCCTCGACCATGCAGTCCGGGATCAGCCGGGCGCGGCTTTGCGCGCGGGACAGGACCTCTCCGGACGGTGTCGGCTCGACGATGTGCCCTATGGCCGCCATTCATTATCCCTTGGCTTGCTTGACCAGGCCGGTGATGACGTCACGCACCGACATGCCTTCCGCCCGCGCCGCGAATGTCAGCGCCATGCGATGCTGCAGAACGGGTTCGGCGAGTGCCATGATATCATCGATGGAGGGCGCAAGCCTCCCGTCATAGAGCGCGCGTGCGCGGGCGCAGAGCATCAGCGACTGGCCGGCGCGTGGCCCCGGACCCCATGCGACATTCTTGTCGGTCGCGGCGTTGCCGTTTCCGGGGCGGGCCGAGCGGACCAGAGCCAGGATGGCGCCGACCACCTTTTCGCTGACCGGCATCTGCCGTATCAGGTGCTGGATGCCTTGCAGCTGACTGGCATCGATGACGCCGCGCGCTTCGTTCTCGTACACACCGGTGGTTTCGAGCAGGATCTGGCGCTCGGCGGCAAGCTCCGGATAGTCGACATCGACCTGCATCAGGAAGCGGTCGAGCTGGGCTTCCGGCAGCGGATAGGTGCCTTCCTGCTCCAGCGGGTTCTGGGTCGCAAGCACATGGAAGGGCTGCGGCAAGTCGTTGCGCCGGCCAGCGACCGTGACGTGATACTCCTGCATGGCCTGCAAGAGCGCCGACTGCGTGCGAGGGCTGGCGCGGTTGATTTCGTCGGCCATCAGCAATTGGGTGAAGATCGGGCCGGGCACGAAGCGGAAGGACCTCCGGCCATTCTCATCCTGGTCCATCACTTCGGAGCCGAGAATGTCGGACGGCATCAGGTCGGGGGTGAACTGAATACGGCTAGAATTCAAGCCCAGCACCGTGCCGAGCGTCGAGACCAGCTTGGTCTTGGCGAGGCCAGGCACGCCGACCAGCAGCGCGTGGCCGCCGGAGAGAACCGCAAGCAGCGTCTGTTCGACAACGCTTTCCTGGCCGAAGATCACCTTGCCTACTTCCCTGCGGATCAGGGCAATTTCGCCGAGTGCCTTTTCCGCGGCGGCGATGATCGCCCTTTCATCAACCGCGCCGTCTGTGGTTTTCATCACACCCATCGTCTGCCTCCAGTAGCCGGCAACGGTTTCGAATCGCGAAAAGCGCTCTTTCCGTCTCTGTTTTTCACTCTAAGCTCCGCTCGGTGGCTGACAAGACGCCGCCGAAGCACTATCTCGTGAAGCCAGTGGTCCATAATACGCAAGAATAGGGCCAAACGGGACGGAACGATGGCGGAAGCCCAAATACATCAGATCGGCGACGCGGCAGGTCTCGCAGCGCTGGTCACACGCGCTGCCGGGCAGGCCGGCGGACACAACAAGGGATTGCCCCCCGTTGACCGGTGGAACCCACCCTTTTGCGGCGATATCGACATGGAGATCCGCGCCGATGGCACCTGGTTCTACATGGGCACGCCGATCGGCCGGCAGCCGCTGGTCATATGTTTACCGGATACAC
>UCOA01000062.1 GCA_900474095.1 Hyphomicrobiales bacterium
GATGCCCGCCGAAATAGTCCTGATAGATCTTGTTGAAGGTCCAGACGTCGCGCGGGTCGTCGAGCCGGTCGCCACAGCGGACGATATGCTTGGGGCCTAGCCGGCTTCAGCCAAAATCGCCAGCAGATTAGCGATCGTCCTGTGGGTCGGCGGGATGATGCCGCCCTCGACGGTCTCGCCACTTTCGATTGCAACCTGACCGGATACATGGAGCCAACCGTTCGCCTCAACCGCGCGGGCGAATGGCAGCGGCTTGCCGCCAGCACCGGTCTGCTCGGCGCCGTAACGCTGATAGGCATTCCCTTGTCCTTGCAAATTATTTTCTTGGCACGTTGACAAATGACCATATAACGCGGAATTTGACCAGAGAAAAACGTTGTTTATGAAAAGAATTTCAATCAAGGGAGCAAACGTGCGCGATCCTTTCCGCAATCCGTTTCCATCTTCCGACTCAGCCCGTCATGCAATCTGGCAAATGCTGGTCGAACGCGACATCAATGCTTTCCTCACCGCCGACTGGTCGAAAGTCGCTGGCGATTTCGTCGAAGACGGCTTCCTCGGTATCGACGCCAAGCGTGAGGTAAGCCCCGACAAATGGCGCCTCGCCTTCCCTTCGCTGAATGCCTATTGCACCGAATGGCTGCGGCAGGCAAAGGACTTCGCCCAGCAATCCTTTGCCGAAGATCCGCGCACGGCGATCTTCACGACGACGACGCTTGAGGACATCGAGATCGAAGGCGACATGGCGCTTGCCCGCAAGAAGTTCGACGGCAGCCTGAAGAAATCGGATGGCAGCGTCGACGTCCTGAAGTGGCAGACACTCTATTATTGCCGCGTGCACGAGAGGCGGTGGAAGATCTGCGGCTTCACCGGCTACCTGCCCAATCCGATGAGCGAGACTTGAGCGGCGAGCACGAGGCAATGGCATTGCGCATTTTTACCGCCGCCCTGGCGACCGAAACAAACACCTTCTCGCCGATCCGCGTCGATCGCCGGGCCTTCGAGGCCTCGCTCTACGCACCGCCGGGCGAACATCCCGAAACGCCGACGCTCTGCTCGGCGCCGATCACCGTCGGCCGGCGGCTCGCCACGCAGTGGGGTTTCGAACTGATCGAGGGCACGGCCGCCTGGGCAGACCCGGCCGGCCTCGTCAATCGCCTGACCTATGAGGGCCTGCGCGACGAGATCCTCAACCAACTGCGCGCAGCGCTTCCGGTCGATGCTGTCGTGCTTGGTCTGCACGGCGCCATGGTCGCCGACGGCTACGAGGATACCGAAGGCGATTTCCTCGCCCGTGTCCGCGATATCGTCGGACCGGATATCCTCGTTTGCGCCGAGCTCGACCCGCACAGCCACCTGACGGCGAAGCGCCTTGCAGCCGCGAATTTCTTCGTCTACTTCAAGGAATTCCCGCATACCGACTTCGTCGATCGCGCCGAGGACCTGTGGCGCATCGCGCTTGATACGCTAGCCGGCCGCATCAAGCCGGTGATGTCGGTGTTCGACTGCCGCATGATCGACGTCTATCCGACATCGCGCGAGCCGATGCGCTCCTTCATCGACGGGATTATGCGGATGGAAACGGCGGATCCGGATATCCTGTCCATTTCCGTCGTTCACGGCTTCATGGCCGGTGACGTTCCGGAAATGGGCACGAAGATGGTGGTGCTTACCGACGGAAAGCCGGAAAAAGGTGCAGTACTCGCACGCGAGCTCGGCCTTGAGCTTTTCGCCAAACGCGGCACCTTCATCATGCCGCTGATCGATGAAAAGGAAGCCGTTTCGCGCGCTCTTGCCGCAGCGAGCGGACCGGTGGTGATCGCCGACACCTGGGACAATCCGGGCGGCGGGACGGCCGGCGATGCGACGGTGCTCTTGGCGGAATTGCTGGCGCAGCGCGCAAAGGACGCGGCGGTCGGCACGATCTGGGATCCGATGGCGGTGCAGATCTGCATGGCGGCTGGCGAAGGCGCCGAGATCCAGCTTCGTTTCGGTGCGAAGTCGGCGCCAGGCACCGGCAATCCGATCGATGGCATCGTCAAGGTCGTCCGGCTCGTGCGCAATGCCGAGATGCGTTTCGGCGAAAGTTACGCGCCCTTTGGCGACGCGGCGCTTATCCGGCTCAACGGCATCGACATCATCCTGAATTCGACCCGGGCACAGAGCTTCGACCCGAGCCTTTTTTCGGTGATGGGGATCGAGCCGACATCGAGGAAAATACTGGTCATCAAATCGACCAACCATTTCTACGCATCCTTTGCCCCGATCGCCTCGGAAATCCTCTACTGCTCGGCAGGCACCCCCTATCCGAACAACCCGGCCCGCACGGCCTACCGCCGGGCGCCGCGTGACATATGGCCGATGGTGGACAATCCGCATGGGATGGACCAGGGCGCGGCTTGAGCCGGCGGTTTGTTTGGGTGGCCGTCGCCCGAAATAACGTCGAGTGCAGAGGCAGAGCGCATCGGTGTGGCACACTCGACAGGGGCACGCGGGCCGCTGCGAGGCCTATTCTCACGGCGCCACCCCTCCCGAGTGGTCAGTGGAAACGACGCTAAAGACCATGCGGCAATAATACCGGCAAAACAATTGCCAAAATTCTCATCCATCACTATGATAAATATGTTTAATTTAACGGCATTGGAAGCGGCAAAATATGGTTTCGCTGGCGAGCATGGAGCCTTTGCTTCCTGAAAGCAACAGGGAACTCGAAGACCTGGCGATTGAGCTGACCTCCGGGGCCAGTCGCTTCGCCGCGCGGCTTCATCCCATTATGCGAGCGTCGGTCGGCGATCTCGTGCGCTCCATGAACTGCTATTACTCAAATCTCATCGAAGGACGCAATACACTTCCCATTGATATCGATCGCGCAATGGCTGGTGACTATGCCCAAGAACCGGAGAAACGAAACCTCCAACTTGAAGCTCGCGCTCATATTGAGGTGCAACAGCTTATTGATCGCAGTGAGATGCCTTTTCCTGTGTTATCGCTCGAAGGCATCTGCTGGATGCACGGAGAGTTTTGCCGGCGGCTTCCCGATGAGCTGTTGATCGTGCGCAACCCTGCTACTGGCGAAGAAATCAAATTGGTCCCCGGGCAACTGAGGACGCGGCACGTGAAGGTCGGTGATCATATAGCCCCCGAACCCGAGATGATCGAACCACTCATCCAAAGGTTCGCTGAGGCCTATTCTTTCAAGATGCTCTCCAAGCTGCAGAAGATCATCAACGTCGGCGCATCTCACCATCGTCTCGCGTGGATTCATCCGTTCTTTGACGGCAATGGCCGTGTCTCGCGGCTGTTTTCCCATGCGCTTTTGCGAGATCTCGGGATCGGTTCGGAGCTTTGGTCCGTATCCCGTGGCCTTGCGAGAAATGTATCCGACTACAAGCGTTTGCTCGCCCAGGCCGATCAGCCAAGGCGTGGTGATCTGGACGGCCGTGGCAACCTCACGCAAGCCGGTTTGGTCGAATTTACCGCCTTCTTCCTGTCGTGTTGCCTGGACCAAGTGACCTTTATGGAGGAACTCCTCAAGCCAGAGGAACTGCTGAACCGTATAGAAATATGGTGCAGCGAGGAGGTTCAAATGCAACGTTTACAAAGAGGCAGCTGGCCGCTATTGCGCGAAGCCGTGCTCGCGGGCGAATTCGCGCGTTCACAAGCGCAGGTTCTGACAGGCTACCAAGAGCGCCAAGCACGGACGGTTCTATCCAGTCTCCTCGAGCACGGTGTACTGACGTCGGCCGGTCCGAAGGGCAAAGTCCGCCTCGGCCTTCCGGTCGATGTAGTTGAGCGGTGGCTGCCACGCCTCTATCCTGCTGTTCGCTAGAGCCCGTTGTGGGCAATTGGCCTCTAAGCGTTGGTTGCGCCCCATGCCAAGGTTTATGTCAACCTTTATGTTCGGTTGCGCAGCGCCCGACGGGCTCCGAGCGTTGAAGGAGAAATTGACCGGCGCGCTGTCTGTGGGTCGGCTTGGCACAGAATGTCCGTCGATGCCGGGAGACGCCAGCCCGGCGGAGTTTAGACCGCGCCGGCCTTGAGCAGGCCCATATCCACATCCGTGAGTTCGACCCGACGCTCAATCGCGATGCCTTCGGTATCGAAGAGGTGGCAGTCGGCAGCGTTGACGCCGACCGAAACCGTTTCCTCCGTGCGGATCGCCGCGCTGCCTGGCAGCATGGCGCAGAAGTTCTCGCCTTCGCCGTTGAGCGCGGCATAAGCAACGGTGTGGGCACCCAGACGCTCGATCACCGAAGGCGTAATTTTCATGACGAGGTCGGCGGCGCCGAACTGGATGTGTTCCGGCCGTATGCCGAGCGTCAATGGCTGTCCGACAAGGCCGCCCCGCACCTCGACAGGGATCGTTGCCGACTGTCCCTGATATTCGACCTCCACGCCGCCGGGTCCCACGGATTTACAGACGACAGGCAGCATGTTCATCTTCGGATTGCCGATGAAACCGGCGACGAAGGTGTTTGCCGGCTTGTGATAAAGTTCAAGGGGTGCCCCGGTCTGGGCGATCTCCCCGGCATTGAGGACGACGATCCGGTCCGCCATCGTCATCGCCTCGACCTGGTCGTGCGTGACGTAGATCATTGTCGCCTTCAATTGCCGGTGGAGTTTTGCAAGCTCGATGCGCATGTCGGCGCGCAGTGCCGCGTCAAGATTCGAAAGCGGCTCGTCGAAGAGAAAGATCTTAGGCTCGCGCACGATCGCCCGGCCGATGGCGACACGCTGGCGCTGGCCGCCGGACAGCATTCCCGGCTTCTGTTGGAGCCGCTGGTCGAGATGAAGGATGCGCGCGGCGTTCTCCACCTTGGCCTTCAGCTTGTCCTCCGCCATCTTTTCGACGCGAAGCGGAAAGGCGATATTCTCGAATACGGTCATGTGCGGATAGAGCGCGTACGACTGGAACACCATGGCAATCCCGCGCTTGACCGGCGGCAGGTCGTTGACGCGCTTGCCATCGATCATGATGTCGCCGGAACTGGTCTCGTCGAGACCGGCGATCATCCGCAGCAATGTCGACTTGCCGCAGCCCGAAGGGCCGACGAAAACGACGAACTCGCCGTTGCGGACCTCGAGTTCGATGCCCTTCAGAACTTCGAACGTGCCGTAGGATTTCTGAACTTTTTTGAGATTGAGCTGTCCCAAGAAACTGTCTCCGGCCGCCGGCGAAGCGGCCCATTCGTAAAAGAAAAGCGAACCCTTAGGCGCCGCGCGTCCTATAAGACGCGCTAAACTCGCGGTAACCGTCTGAAACACTGCATAATTTCTCCGAAATTATGCAGTGTTTCTTAGGTCCGATGGTCTTACTTGTACTGCTCGAGATCGGCTGCCGCCTTCTTCAACGCATCCGCCGGCTCGGCTTTACCGGTCACGACCGACTGGACCATCTCGATGACAGCATTCTGGAAGCCCTTATAATCGGTGAAGAGCGGCTCTGGACCGCCATAGGCAATGCCATCGATGAATGGCTTCCAGTAGGGCTCCTTGGCTACGAATTCGTCGACCAGGGCCCCTGGCCGCAGGGGAGTAAGGCCGGCGCCGCCCTGCAGTTCGTACTCGTGCTGGATGTCGGTCGAGGTTATGTATTTGGCGAATTCAGCCGCCTTCTCCTCGACGCCCGTGCCCTTGAAGATCGCCAGGCTGTCGGTAATCAGAAGCGTGCCTTCGCCTTTGGCGGAAGGGCCAAGCGGCAAGGCTGCGACACCCCAGTTGATCTTGGTGTCCTTGAGGCGGGCGGCGGCTCCCGAGCCGGCCTGGATCATGCCGACCTTGCCGTCGAGGAAGATCGCCCGAATTTCGTTCTGTTCGTAGGCGGTAGCACCTTCGACGGAATAGGGCGTGATGTCCTTGTAGGCCTGCAACGCTGCCAGCACTTCGGGGCTGTCAATGACGATCTTGTCGCCGTCGATTACCTTGCCGTTGTTGGTGTAGACCCAGTGCATGAACTGGTGCATCGTATTGTCGAAGGTCTTGGCCGGCAGGCCGTAACCGGCCGTTCCGGTCTTTTCCTTGATCTGCTTGGCAATGGCGATCTCTTCGGCCCAGGTCTTCGGCGGGGCTTCCGGATCGAGACCGGCCGCCTTGAACAGGTCCTTGTTCCAATAGAGGGCCTTGGTCGAGAAGGCGATCGGCACGCCCCACTGATTGTCCTCGAACGTCACCGTGTCGACGATGTTCGGATAGTAGCTCTTCTTCTCCTCCTCGGTCATCGGGACCGGGATGATCAGGTCGTTCTGCGCGAATTCCTTCAACGTTCGCGAGCCGACATAGGCCATGCCGACCGGCGTGCCTGCAACAGCAAGTGTCGTCGCCTTGTCCTGGCATTGCTCCCATCCGACAACCTCGGGCACGATCTTCCAGCCGGCGTTCTTGCCTTCCCATTCCTTGATGTATTTTTCATGGATCGGGTCGATCTTGTCACCGCAATAGATCCAGCTGATTTCCTGGTCAGCGGCCTGTGCGGTCATGGCGCCGAGCGCGGTCGAACCGAGCAAGGCAAGGGCAAACAATCCGGTCGTGAGATGGCCGGGCTTGAAATGGATTGTCACGTTTTTAGCTCCCATTTTTCTCTGGTGGTTCGGTCTATTGTTTCACCGCGCCCGCGGTCAGCCCGCTGACGAGATAGCGTTGAAGGAAGAAGATCACGATCATGGCAGGCGCAATGCCGACGAAGCTCGCGGCCATAAGCTCGTTCCAGATGACCTCCTGCCGTCCGAAATAGGCAAACAAGCCGACCGGCAGCGGCGCGTACTCCGTCTTGGAATTGAAGGTCAGCGCATAGATGAACTGCTGGGCGTAGGAGCCGATGAAGGTGGTGATCGCAACCACCGTGATGCCTGGCATGGCGATCGGCAGGATAACGCGGCGCAGCGTGTAGAAATGGCTCGCGCCGTCGACGAATGCAGCCTCATCGAGTTCCTTCGGGATGCGCATCATGTAAGTGCGCAAAAGCCAGATGGCAGAGGGTATCAGGAAAGCCACGCCCGGCACGATTATGGCAAAATAGGTATTCAGCACACCGAAAGAGCGCATAAGCCGGAACAGCGGGATCAGCAGCACCGCGCCGGAAAACATATTGACGGCAAGGAAGGCGCCGAGGAGATGCCCGGATCCCTTGAACTTGAAGCGGGCAAAGGCATAAGCCGCCGGAACAACCAGCGTCAGGACGACGGCGGTCACGATGGTCGAGATAAGGAAGGAATTGAAAATATAGCGGGCAAAGCCCGGAACGCTCACCCACATCGTCCGGTAGGCCTCGAAAGAACCATTTTGCGGAATGAACCTATATGGCGATGAAAACAGCTGGCTGAGTGGCTTCAGCGAAACCAGAAATCCCTCGACGAACGGCGCCAGGATAAAGGTGAGAAAAGCCAGGATACCCGCGTAAATGCCGATCAGTTCGTACCAGCGATAGCGGTTGACCATGGCAGGCTGGGTGCTCATCGGTTGTCTCCAGAGGAAAGACGGCTGGTGACACGGAAATAGGCAAGGCAGAAGATCGACAGGAAGATGCAGATCAGCACTGCGCGGGCAGCACCCTCCCCGTATTTTTTCGATCCGATTGCCGTGTGGTAAGTGTCGATGATCATCGTCGTGGTCTCGCCACTCGGGCCGCCGCGGGTGAGAATCCAGATAATGTCAAAGGAATTGAAAGTTGCGATGAGTGATAACATCGACATCGTAATCAGCGACGGTATCAGCAACGGCAAGGTAATGCGGCGGAACCGGTAGAAGCGCCCCGCGCCGTCTGTCCAGGCGGCCTCGTAGAGATCCTGCGGGATCGATTGCATAGCGGCCAGCATGTAGAGCGTCACCAGCGGCACGCCGATCCAGACGTCGGTGATGATCGTTGCCCAGAAGGCTGTCGAACCCTGCGCGAGAAAGGCGACCGGCCCATCTATGAAGCCGAAGCGCTGCAACAGGCCGGAAATCATGCCGAACTGGCCATTGTACATCCAGCCCCACATGAAGATGCCGATCGCCATCGGAACGATCCAGGGGGGCATGGTCAGCACGCGAAACAGCGCCCTGCCGGGGACTGCGGCGTTCAACATCGAGGCGCCGAACACACCGATGATCATCTTGATGGACACGGAGAAGAAGGTCCACACGAAGGTGCGCATGATCACCTCCGCGAAAGTCGCATTGAAAATCTTCTCGTAATTGACCCAGCCGACCCAGTTGGTGGTTTTCTTCAGCGAGGCATCGGTAAAGGACAGGATGAACGTGTCGACGAGCGGATAGGCGACAATCACGGTCACATAGAGGACGGCGGGCAGCAGCAGGATCCAGGCGAAGATGAGGGTGCTGCGCTGAACGCTCATCACTCTCCTCCTCAAGCCGCGCTGGCGTGGAGCGCTTCGTCGAAGCGATCCCAGATGGGCCTGAGATCGACGACGCTGCGCTTGCGGCGCGCCTCGTCCATCGACAGCGCCAGTATACCGGCTTCCAGCGCATCGATCGTCGAAACGGGCAGTGCCCGGCCGTTTCGGACATGGCCGATGATGTCAGCCGCCATCTGCTCGTCGGCGCCGTAGTGCTGCGACAGTTCCGTCGCGGCATATTTGTTTTCGATGACCTTCTTGCCAGTCAGCATCTCGTGGACATCGAAATAACCGCGGATGAAATCGCCCTCTGCCATGCCGCGCGAGCCCATGATGCAAAAGCGGCGGAACTGGTCCGGGACGTTGAGATTGGTGTGGAAGTTCATGCCGACGCCATTGGCATATTCGACGATCGCGACCTGGTAGTCGATGATGTCGCCATCGCTGTCGAAAACCTTGTCGGAGCCCATCCAGCCGCTCGGCTTGCGATGGAAGAGTTCGAGATCGTTGATGCCTTCACGGGCCGGATCGTTGGCTGGGATGAAGCTCTTGCGACCGCCGAAACTGGCGACCCGCTCCGGCCGCGCACCGACGATGCCGTTGTACAGATCGAGGTCATGGCAGCACTTCTCCAGCATGAAGCTGCCGGAGTAGCGCTCGTAGCGACGCCAGTCGCGCATGAAGAAGGCGCCGTGATAGGGCTCGATGTGTTCGCAGGCCTCGATCGAGACGATCTGCCCCAGCGTTCCGGCCGCCTGGGCAGCGCGCAAGTCGCGATACATCGGAGCGTAACGCAGCACGAGGCCGACCATCAGCCGCTCATGCCCGTAGCTGGCCATCAGCCCGGCGAGTTCCAGGCTTTCCTCGACGGTCGTCACGATCGGCTTTTCGCTGAAAACCTTGAGGCCCGATTCGAGCCCGACGCGGATATGATCGAGATGCATATGGTTCGGCGAACCGATCATCAGAAGATCGAGCTTTTCGTTGGCGATCAGCTCTTCGGGGGTGGCATAGGCGGTGCCGGCGGAAATGCCTTTTTCGGCAAGACCAGACAAACCAGCCGGGTGCGGATCGACATAACCGGCGATCTCGAAGCTTTCGTCCATGGCCTTGAAGACATAACCCAGATAGCCAAGACGGAATCCGAGCCCGATGATGCCCACTTTCATTCTTCTGGTATCCCCCGTTTATTGTCGTAATTTATTTTCTCAGACTGAGGCAGATTTTCACCATCGTCAACCTAAATCCGTCAAAAACTTTATTTTATGAAATTCATTTTCATACGCATTGATGCGGTATCAGATTGGTCCGCTTGTGGACTGCATGCGACGTACAGTTGAAATGGGGATCAAAGATGCCAGGGGAACAGGCAGCTTGCGGCCCGGTGAACCACGCATAGCGGCGACGTCTGAAAGACGGCCGACCCGCCGGTCCCATTGATATAGCTGCCTGTTTTGCGGGTGGGGTTTATTTTCCCTGAAACTTGGGGTCCCGCTTTTCGATGAACGCCGCCATGCCTTCCTTCTGATCAACGGTTGCAAAGAGCGAGTGAAAGAGGCGCCGCTCGAAAAGAAGGCCTTCCCGGAGACCGCCCTCAAGCGCGCGATCGACGGCTTCGCGGGCGGCCATGGTCGCAGCCTTGCCATAGCCGGCGATCGTGCGGGCGGCAGCGAGCGTTTCGTCCATCAGCGTGTCGGCCGCAATGACACGCGCAACAAGCCCGCAGCGTTCGGCCTCCGCCGCGTCCATCATCCGCCCGGTCAAGATCATGTCCATCGCCTTCGACTTGCCGACGAGCTTCGTCAGCCGCTGCGAACCCCCCATTCCGGGCATGACGCCGAGCTTGATCTCGGGCTGGCCGAACATGGCGGTGTCGGCGGCAAAGATGATGTCGCACATCATCGCGAGCTCACAACCGCCGCCCAGCGCGTAACCGGATACGGCGGCGATCTTTGGGGTGCGAAACGAAGCAAAGCGATCCCAGGCGGCAAAAAAATCATCGCCGAACATATCGGCGAAGGATTTGTCCGCCATCTCCTTGATATCAGCGCCTGCCGCAAAAGCCTTGTCCGAGCCCTTCAGCACGAAACAGCCGACACCAGGGTCGCGGTCGAGCGGCCCGAGTTCGGCCGCAAGCGCATGCATGATCTCCGAATTCAGCGCATTGCGGGCCGCGGGCCGGTTCAACGTGACAACGACGACCCGGTCCTGCTGTTCGACAATGATCGGTTTTTCCATGGATTGCTCCTGAGATTTCGCGGCCGCAGGCTGGACCGGTCACACGCTGCCGGCGCCTGATTTTTCCCGCAACAGATTGATGATACCCGAAAAGTCCTTGTCGGCGTTTCCCAGGTCGTTGAACAGTTGATAGAGCTCCGCGGCCTTGGCGCCAAGCGGCGTCATGGCTCCAGTCGCGGCTGCCGCCTGCTGGGAAAGCGTCAGGTCCTTCAACATCAGCGCTCCGGCAAAACCAGGCTGATAGTCGTTGTTGGCCGGTGAGGTGGGAACCGGACCGGGCACGGGGCAATAGGTGGTCAGTGACCAGCACTGCCCCGACGAAACCGACGCCACGTCGAAGAGTGCCTGGTGCGTGAGGCCCAGCTTCTCGCCGAGCACGAAGGCCTCTCCGACGGCGATCATGCTGATACCGAGGATCATGTTGTTGCAGATCTTGGCCGCCTGGCCCGCCGTGGCGGCGCCGCAGTGAATGATGCGTTCGCCCATTGCCGCGAATATGGGTTGTGCCTTGGCAAAAACGTCCTGATCACCACCGATCATGAAGGTCAGCGTTGCCGCCGCAGCACCGCCGGTACCGCCGGAAACCGGAGCATCGAGAGAAGGACAACCCTTTGCGGTCGCCATGGCATGCGCCTTGCTGGCACTGTCGATGTCGATTGTCGAGCAGTCGATGAGCAGCGTGCCAGAGGGCACCGACATCACCAGTTCCTCCCAAACCGAAAGCACGTGCTTGCCGGCCGGCAGCATGGTGATCACGGTATCGACGGCATCAACTGTTTCTGAAAGCGACGCGCACGGGATCACGCCGTTTTCACGCGCCTGTTCCAGCAATGGTTGCGACAGATCGAAACCTTTGAGAGTGTATCCTGCCTTGACGAGATTGGCTGCCATCGGGCCACCCATGTGGCCGAGGCCGATAAAGCCGATTGATGTCATGTACGGGGTCCTCCCTCATTCGTGTCCGCAAAAAGCGGATGGGCAGATGGCTGGAAATAGGCTGCGACCTCAGCCTCGGTAACATCGCCGAGGCGGACCGGATGCCATTGCGGATTGCGGTCCTTGTCGATGACGGCGGCGCGCACGCCTTCGTAGAAATCATGGCTGCGCAAAACCGCCGCGGTCGCGGCGAATTCCCGTTCGAGGCAGGCTTCCAGGCTTGCCGTTTGCCGTCCAAGCCTCAGCAGGCGGAGCGTGACCTTAAGGCTGAGCGGCGATTTTGCCGAAAGCACCGCAAGAACGTTTTCGGCAAAGGGGCTGCCATCTCGGCGCAGCGCCTCTAAGATTTCCTCCACGGTCTCAAAGGCAAACAGGCGCTCGATTGCCTTTAGATGTGCCTCGAGCGTGCCTGCGGGGGGCGCAGCAGAAAACCCTTGGATGCACGCGGATATTTCCTCGCCGGTGGCGCCGGCCGCAAGTCCCGCCAATGCTTTCGCGAGCGCAGGCAAACGATCGGACGAAACAAAGCTATCTGCAAGGCCAGCCAGGATGACATCGGCCGCGCCAAGCGGCTCGCCAGCAAGCGCAACATAAGTGCCGAGTTCGTTGTCCTGGCGTGTCAAGAACCAGGAAGCGCCGATATCGGGGAAAAAGCCGATGCCGGTTTCCGGCATCGCAAAACGGCTTCGCTCCGTGACAATGCGGTGGCTGCCATAGACGGAGATACCGACGCCGCCGCCCATGACGATGCCGTCCATGACGACAATGTAGGGCTTTGGATAGCGGCCGATCCGGGCATTGAGACGATACTCCTCGCGCCAGAAGGTTGCCGGCAATTCCGATCCGGCCTTTCCGGCATCATAGATGGCGCGGATATCGCCGCCGGCGCACAGACCACGCTCGCCCTCACCTGTAACAAGAACGGCGGCAATGGTCGGGTCGTGCTCGAAGAGATCGAGGGCAGCTGAAATGTCGCGCACCATCTCAAGCGTCAGGCTGTTCAGCGCCCGGGGGCGATTGAGCCGGATGCGACCGAGTGTGCCATCGCGATCGACCAGTGTTTGCGGCTCGGCGCCAAGAGAAACGGACTCAGATGTGGAGGGCATGGCCAAGGGCTTTCAATGCGGCTTCCTGGAAGCCTTCGCTGCGTGTCGGATGTGCGTGGATCGTTGCGGCGATGTCTTCAAGGCGCGCGCCCATCTCGATTGCCAGCGCAAAGGCACTCGACAGCTCCGACACGCCGGCACCGACCGCCTGCACGCCGAGAACAAGATTGGTGTCCGCGCGTGCCACCACCCGCACGAAGCCATCCTCGGACAGCATTGTCATCGCCCGGCCGTTGGCGGTAAATGGGAACAGCCCCACCCGGATTTCAAAACCTTGCGCCCTTGCTTCATCCGGCGAAAATCCGGCAGTGACGATTTCAGGGTCCGTGAAGCAGACGGCCGGAATACAGCGCTTGTCCCACACGCGCTTCTTTCCCGCGACGATTTCGGCGACCATCTCGCCCTGCGTCATGGCGCGATGCGCAAGCATCGGCTCACCGGTGATATCGCCGATGGCATGGACGCCGCGCATCGACGTCCGGCATCGCTCGTCGATACGCAGGAATCTCCCGGCGCGATCAAGGTCGAGTTCCTCCAGTCCCCAGCCTTCGGTGCGCGGCTTGCGGCCGACCGTCACGAGGATTTTGTCGGCTGGAAGTCGCTGCTCCTCGCCGTTAGCGGTTTCGATCAGGAGTGCCAGCCCCTCGTCTGAAAGCCCCTTCGCCTTGACGCCGGTCAGGACGTGGATGCCGAGCTCGCCCAGTCGCTTGGCAACGGGCCGCACCAGCTCTGCATCATATTGTGGCAGGATCTGCGGGGTCGCTTCGACCACCGTGACTTGCGCACCCAGCTTGGCAAAGGCGGTTCCGAGTTCGAGCCCGATATAGCCGCCGCCGACAACGATCAGCTTCTTCGGGACCGCTTTTAGCGACAACGCCTCGGTCGACGATATCACCGGTCCGCCGAAGGGAAGCGACGGCAGTTCGACGGGCTCCGAGCCGGTGGCGATCACCACTGTCTCGGCACGGATGACCTGCGTTCCCGTTTCGGTCTCGACCTCGACGGTCTTGCCGTCTCGGAACGTTGCCTTTCCGTGCACGATCTTCACCTTGGCCTTGCGCAGTAATCCGAGCACGCCACTGTTCAGTCGGCCGACGATGCCGTCTTTCCAGACGACTGTCTGGGCAAGGTCGAGTTTGGGCGCCTCGACGCTGATCCCGAGCGGGCTTCTCGCGCCGGCCATATGAATTACCCTCTCGAATTCCTCGGCCGCATGGATCAGCGCCTTGGAAGGGATGCAGCCGATGTTGAGGCAGGTGCCGCCAGCCTTGACGGCTTCGACGATGACCGTATCGACCCCGAGCTGCCCGGCGCGGATGGCACAGATGTAGCCACCAGGACCGGCGCCGATGACGAGAAGTTTGCAGACGATCTCTTTCATGGGCATCAGCTTTCGATGAAAATCAGCGCGGGGGTTTCTAGCAACGTCTTTATCCGCTGGACGAAGGTTGCTGCGTCCCATCCGTCCACCACCCGATGATCGAAGCTCGACGACAGGTTCATTATCTTGCGCGGAATGAACTGGCTGCCATCCCAGACCGGCCGCGTCATGATCTTGTTGACCCCGACGATCGCCACTTCCGGATGGTTGATGATGGGCGTCGTTGCGATACCGCCCATGGCGCCGAGCGACGTAATGGTAATCGTCGAACCGGAAAGCTCTTCACGCAGGGCCGAGCCCGTTCTGGCAGCTTCTGCAAGCCGTATCAGCTCGGCGGCGCAATCCCAGATGCCGCGCGCTTCCGCATGACGCACGACCGGAACGGTCAGGCCGGCGGGCGTCTGGGTGGCAATGCCGATATGCACGGCGCCGTGGCGGGTGATGATCCCGGCATCGTCATCGAAAGTCGCATTGACGCCCGGTTGCTCCGCCACCGTCTTCACCAGCGCCCGCATCAGGAAGGGCAGGATGGTCAGCTTCGTCTGGTTCGGCTTGCGGCTGCCATTCATCGTCGCCCGCAAGTCCTCCAGATCCGTGACGTCGATTTCCTCCACATAGGTGATGTGGGGGATGCGCGAGGTGGAGAGTACCATTTTCTCGGAGATGCGGCGGCGAAGACCCGTGACCTTGATCTCTTCGACCGCCGTTTTCTTGGCAAGTCCCGCCGGCATGATGGAGGGCGTGCCACGCGTCAGAAACTGGTCGAGGTCGTCATGGGTGATCCGTCCGGCAGGCCCGGTGCCCGCCACCTGCCGCAGATCGATGCCACTCTCCTGGGCGCGAAGGCGGACGGCCGGCGAGGCGATCGGTTTTTCGGCGGGCGTCTGGACCTCAACCCGTGCGACCGGCGCAGCCTTGACAGCTTTCTTGCTCTCAGGCGGCGGTGGGCTCTCCACCTTCGTGACCGGGGCTTGCTCTTCGACTGTTTCGATGGTCACCGTCTCCGGCATCGCGGTTGCCGTCAGCTCGCCCCCCTCGCCGGCAACCTCAATCCGCACCAAGGGCGCCTTGACGGCAACCGTATCGCCGATCTCTGCCCCAAGCCACAGAACGGTGCCTGTGACCGGTGAGGGAATCTCGACCGTCGCCTTGTCGGTCATGACCGCGGCGAGCACCATGTCTTCGCGGACGGGATCGCCCGGCTTCACATGCCATTCCACAAGCTCGGCTTCGGCGACGCCTTCGCCGACATCCGGCATCTTGATGGTGAACTCGCCCATGGTCACGCCTCCATGACTTCAGCGAGCGCGCGCCCGACACGGCCGGGTCCGGGGAAATAGTCCCATTCCTGGGCATGCGGATAAGGCGTGTCCCAGCCCGTCACGCGCACGACCGGCGCCTCCAGATGGTAGAAGCAATGCTCCTGCACCAGCGCCACCACCTCAGCACCGAAGCCGGATGTCAGGGTCGCCTCGTGCACCATGACGCAGCGACCCGTCTTGGTAACCGATTGGACGATGGTGTCGAGATCGAGCGGCAACAGGCTGCGCAGGTCGATCACCTCGGCGTCGATCCCCATCTCTTCCGCAGCCGCCAGTGCGACATGGACCATGGTGCCATAGGTGATGACGGTGACCGCAGATCCCTGCCGCCGCACCTCGGCCTTGCCGATCGGGATGCTGTAGTGGCCGTCCGGCACCTCGCCCAGCTCATGCTTCGACCACGGTGTCACCGGCTTTTCGTGATGACCATCGAAGGGGCCGTTGTAAAGGCGCTTGGGTTCAAGGAACATCACCGGGTCCGGGTCCTCGATCGACGCGATCAGCAACCCCTTGGCATCGTAAGGATTAGAGGGGACGACGACCTTCAGGCCGCAGACATGGGTAAACAGTGCCTCGGGACTCTGACTGTGTGTCTGTCCGCCGAAAATGCCTCCGCCGGTTGGCATGCGCAAGACGATCGGGCAGGTGAAATCGCCGTTCGAGCGGTAGCGGATGCGGGCAGCCTCCTGCGTGATCTGGTCGTAGGCCGGGTACATATAGTCGGCGAATTGGATCTCGACGCAGGGTTTCAAGCCATAGGCCGCCATGCCGATCGCGGTGCCGACGATGCCGCTTTCGCTGATCGGAGCATCGAAACACCGGGTCTTGCCGTATTTTGCCTGAAGCCCCTGGGTGCAGCGAAAGACACCGCCGAAATAGCCGACGTCCTCGCCGAAGACGACCACGTCGCCGTCGCGCTCCATCGACACGTCCATGGCGCTGCGCACGGCCTCGATCATTGTCATTCTGGCCATGTCAGTAACCTGCCTTTTGCCGCTGGCGGCGAATATGGGCGGGCATCTCGGCATAGACGCCCTCGAAGATATCGCGCACGGAGGGTTTTCCGCCCGCATGCAACGTGCCGTGTACCTCGGCCTGCTTCTGCGCCTGAATGACCTCGTCGAGGATTTCCGCCTCTGCTTGAACATGACGCTCTTCCGACCAGACGCCCTTCACAATCAGATGCTTCTTCAGGCGAAGGACGGGGTCTCCGAGTGGCCAGGCTTCAGATTCCGTCTTCGGGCGGTAGGCGCTCGGATCATCCGACGTCGAATGCGCGCCGACGCGATAGGTGACGTACTCGATCAGCGTCGGGCCGAGATTGCGCCGGGCGCGCTCGGCCGCCCAACGGGACACGGCATAGACGGCGAGATAATCATTGCCATCGACACGCAACGCCGGGATGCCAAACCCGAGGCCGCGGGCGGCAAAGGTTCCCGAACCGCCGCGGGCAATGCCCTGGAATGTCGAGATCGCCCACTGATTGTTGACGATGTTGAGGATGACCGGCGCCTTGTAGGTAGAGGCGAAGACGAGCGCGGAATGAAAGTCGGACTCAGCCGTTGAACCATCGCCGATCCAGGCAGCGGCGATCTTCGTGTCGTTCTTGATGGCCGACGCCATGGCCCAGCCGACTGCCTGGACATACTGGGTGGCGAGGTTGCCGGAAATGGTGAAGAAGCCATGCTCCTTGGAGGAGTACATGATCGGTAGCTGCCGGCCGCGCAGCGGATCGCTCTCGTTCGAGAAGATCTGGTTCATCATCTCGACCATCGGGTAATCATCGGCAATGAGCAGCCCGGCCTGGCGATAGGTCGGGAAGTTCATATCTCCCTTCCTCAGCGCCTTGCGAAAGGCACAGCTGACCGCTTCCTCGCCGAGATGCTGCATGTAGAAGGAGGTCTTGCCCTGCCGCTGGGCCATCAGCATGCGGGCATCAAAGGCGCGCAGCTTCATCATGTTGCGCAGGCCCGTCAGCAATTCCTCATCCGACAGCAGCCCAGCCCAAGGGCCGACCGCTTCGCCGTCACGGTTGAGGACGCGAATGATCGAATAGGCGAGATCGCGGATCTCTTCCGAAGCGACGTCCACCTCCGGCCGCGGCACCGCACCAGCCTTGGCGATCTTGACGTTGGAAAAATCCGGCTGACCGCCGGGCCGGACGGCCGGCTCCGGAACATGCAGACTCAATAGCGGGAACTCGGTCATGCCGTGCTCTTCCTCCTTGTTGGACCCCGGTTTTCCTTGCTCTCTCCCGGAAAACGGGGCCTCCTTCCTTACAGATTACGTGCAATGACGATGCGTTGCACGTCGCTTGTTCCCTCATAGATCTGGCAGATACGCACATCGCGGTAGATACGTTCAACCGGATAATCCGACATATATCCATAGCCGCCATGGATCTGTATCGCATCCGAGCAGACCCTCTCGGCCATTTCAGAGGCGAAGAGTTTTGCCATCGAGGCTTCCGTCAGGCAGGGCACTCCGCTTTCCTTAAGTTCGGCGGCATGCAGCACCATCTGGCGCGCCACCTCGATCCGCGTGGCCATATCGGCAAGACGGAAGGCGACGGCCTGATGCTCGACGATCGGCTTGCCGAAGGCAATGCGTTCGCGCGCGTAGTCGCGTGCCGCCTCATAGGCCGCGCGCGCCATGCCGACCGCCTGCGAGGCGATACCGATGCGGCCGCCTTCGAGATTGGCGAGCGCGATCTTGTAGCCTTCGCCTTCCGCACCCAAGCGCAGGTCCGCCGGAATGCGCATGTCGGTGAAGGCGATCTGGCAGGTATCGGAGGAATGAAGGCCAAGCTTATGTTCCACCCGCACGACCTCGTAACCGGGCGTGTCAGTCGGCACGATAAAGGCGGTAATGCCCTTCTTGCCGGCATCGGGGTCGGTGACGGCGAAGACGATGATCACATGCCCGTTCTTGCCGGACGTCGTGAACTGCTTGGCGCCATCCAGCACATAATGATCGCCGTCACGGCGAGCGCGCGTGCGCAGGTTCGAAGCGTCCGAACCGGCCTGCGGCTCGGTCAGCGCAAAACC
>UCOA01000154.1 GCA_900474095.1 Hyphomicrobiales bacterium
GTCAGGCAGGAAATTGCTCTAGAGCTAGCCGAGGACGCCCTCGTTGTTGTGCTGGCTGACCTATGTTGAGAAGGGGCTTCCTCTACCTGATCCGGTAACCGATCTTGAATATAGAGGCGATGAAGTCGATATCTATGTACCGGCCCAGGTGACCGCCAAGAAGCGAAACGAGGCGGGCGACCGCCGCATGAGCCCGATCAAAAGCAACGCCGGATCGTCGAACTGCTGGCCGCTGCCGCCGCGCCGGAAGCGGGGATTTGCCGTCTGATGGGTGTCCCTCAGAAAACCCTGAGGCGATGCTGTCGGGTCGAACTGGACAGCGTGCGGCGCGGCTTCGTCGATATCGCGCTTCCCTTTGAGGTGAAGGGAGAAAGCGGCATGGGCAAGGAGACGACCCGGCAATTCCGGGTGTCGCCGCGCTTTGTGAGCAATCTGGTGATCCTCGAGCGCGAGCGCATCACGCCTGCACGGCGGCCCCACACTCTTCAACAGTCGTCGCACAGGACAACTCAGCGTGACTCACTGGACCCAAATGTTCCCTCTTAAGGAGAAGATTACACTTTTCGCTTCTTGAGTACAAATTTCAACGCTACCCCATCAATGAGCATAGGTGGATAGCGATACATTGTACCCGGAACGGAGAGGCCGTGCCTCTCCCGCCGACGACCCTTTTTCCAACAACTCAACCAAATAGGCTAGCCCTCCTCCTTGAAGGCTACGTCTCAATTCTGCTTGCTTTTCTCCCATGTTAGCGTGAACGTAGACAGAGACCTCGTTGATCTTTGATCGACGGTAGTAACTCCCTGACCATAGCGCCACGAAGTTGTTCTTACTTTCAACATTATTTAAAAACGAGGATTAATATCCATGCGGTCAAAATATTCTGCGTGCGAGCTTATTTACCCACTCGCGGCGTTCGGACTGATTTCTATGTCAATGACCGCGTCAGCTCGCGCTGATTGGGCCTTTACAAGATGGGGTATGACAATAGAGGAAGCTCTGTCTGCATCCTCCGGTCTTGCAAAGCCAATTCCCGAGGAGGAGATTAAGGCGAAGAGCACATTTAGAGGCGCGGAATGCCTGGCTTACATACCGAACTACGTTGTTTCGGACTTTTCCTTCGAATCCCGCCTGTGCTTTGACGCAAACGGCGCACTCTCATCAGTCGTTCTGTACACTGACGGGACACCGGGACAATTCCATGCACTTGATCGCGCTCTTCGAGCAGCTTATGGCGCTCCGATCGAAGAGAGAGACGGATCAATTCCATTAAGGAGCTGGCGCGATCAAAGCAGTAATAACTACATTCGCCTACTCGGACTTGTTCCCACGGCTGTAATTGAATACAAATCTGCACAAAACGGATTTTGATAACTTTATTTGTAAAGTATTTATCACCAACATCAGAGGGTATTGCAGGGACTTCTGCAAAGACATCAGAGAACGTAGTTCGGTGGGAGGCGAATGTCATGGAGGGTAAGGACAACAAGCATATAAACACGTTTCGGCAGAGCAAGGTCAAGCCGGGGGAGTCAGTGGAAGCTCACCTCGAGGGCTGGATTGGCGAGATGATGGGAAGTGGCGATAAGACGCAGCACAACGGACAGTTCATCCTAACCAACGAGCGTGTCTGCTTTTACCGGAAGGGATTGTTAGGGGAAGTATTCGAAACAATTCCCCTGTCGAAAATAACGTCAGTCGAAACGCTGTCGTTAATGGGATACCGCGTCGTTCGTTTGCATACGTCTCACGATGAGCTTGCGTTCAAGACGTTCGAGGCAAAGTCTCTGTTCGATGCTGCTAATGAGAGGCTTGAAGAGCTTCGCCGTCGGCCGGCCAGCGAGCCCGGCACATCTGCGGCAGCAGCCGAGTCTATTCCCAGCAAGCTCAAGGAGCTTGCCGAACTTCGCGACGCAGGGATTGTCAGCGAGCATGAGTTCGCTACAAAGAAGGCCGAGCTGCTGTCGAGACTATGATGTGGCTGAGCTCGAGGTCATCGAAGACTTCCCGTTCCACGCATGCTGCCCTGATTGCACCACGATGATTGAACGCTGCCGCGCGATAGTAGCCCAGCCGGGCCGAGAATGCCCAATAGTGGCCGATCACCGGCAATGGCGTAACGTAACGGGTGTTCTACCCACACCTTGCCCGCTGTCGCCTGATCTGTGATCGACATTCCATGGACGAGCGACAAGAAGTTTCTCCATGGAGACTACGTTGGAGGTTCTCACGACGCGGCGGGGCCGACGTGAGGCGCATGGTCAGTGGTCACAAACAAAACCGGATCGAGGAACTGCTGCCTTGGAGCTTCACGACGGAGTCACGGGTGCCCGAAGTGCGCCCTTAACGGGCGCGACCCTCCAGCGTCTCAATCATCTCCACCCGCATCGCATGTCGGCCGCCCTCAAAGGAGGCTGTCAGGAACGCGTCCACGATATCAAGCGCCAGCCCTTCGCCCACCACGCGCACGCCAAGCGAAAGCATGTTTGCATCGTTGTGTTGGCGAACCATTCGGGCTGAGAATGTGTCGCCGCAGACGCCACAACGGATGCCTTTTATCTTGTTCGCTGCCATCATGATGCCCTGGCCGGTGCCACATAGAATGATGCCAAAACGACAATCGCCCGAGGCGACAAGCTGCGCCGCCGCTTCGCCATGCGTAGGATAATGTGTGCTCTCGGCTGTTGTTGGTCCGATATCGACCACTACCCAGCCCTGCGCCGCGATATGGCTAGCAATGGTCTGCCGGAGATCAATGGCGGCGTGGTCGCTGGAGAGGACGATACGGTTGGTGGCTGTCATGGAGACGTCTTCCCGTTTCCTAAGTCGATTTGCGGATTTGGCCGAGCCCGCTGCTTTGTCCGCAAACCTATCAGGTCATCTCACGCGGTTACAACCGATCCGAAGACTTTCATCGCTGTGCCAGGGGAACACCGCTTACCTTGAAGCCGCGCTCGTCGGTCCATTTGCTCCGCCTTACCGCTGGCAATGACGGGATTGCGCTCAAGGCGATTGCCTTTGCGCTTCGGGCGCGGTTCGGCTGGTCGGAATATGCCCCGCCGCCGCGACCCTAACGCTTTTGGATAGCTTTCCACCAATGTGCCCGCGCGTTTACGATCTTGGCGCGCAAGGGGGGGCGGGGGCATGGACAATCCGCAAAAGAGGTGGGTGCCTTTCACGGCACCTGGACTGTTTATTGGAGCGCTCGCGGTGGGCGCTGCGGGCGGCATGACCATATACGACCGCCCTGCTGCGGTTCTTGCCCTGATCGAGACGCCTTTCTTTCCGGTCCTGATCGTGGTCCTGTTTGTCGGCGTCTTCATGGGGATGGCCGTCGAACAGTTCCGGTCCAAGATGCGAAGGCAGGCATGGCGGGAAAAGAACCGCCCCCGCTGGGAGAAAAAAAGTGGGGCGAGCATCGCCACTGGGCCTTGGCCTCCGATGCCTGTACCGGAGCCTTCAAAAAAAACCGATGCTGCTGACCAGTTGCGGATCGTTATGGGCGCGACCTTCGCAATTCAGCCGCTTCTCAACAAAAGCGAAGCGCGCGTATTCAAGGAACTTGACCGCATCGTCATTGGCTGCAACCCGGCATGGCAGGTGATGGCACAAGTATCGTTGGGCGAGGTCATCCGCAGCAAGGATGCGGTCGCGCACAGTTGCATCAACTCGAAACGGGTCGACTTGCTGCTGGTGGACGGCGATTGCCGGCCGCGACACGCCATCGAATATCAGGGCGGCGCGCATCATCAGGGGGCAGCAGCCGCGCGTGATGCGGTCAAGAAAGAGGCGCTACGACGTGCTGGGATCGGCTATTACGAGGTAGTGGCTGGCCATACCACTCCGGCGGAGCTTAGGCGATTGGTCGAGAAGTTGGTAGACAGGCCGGGCACGCCCGAATAGCGCCGTCAGGACAGTGATCGTTTGAGCAAACTCGCGAAGTACAAACACGGGCGTAAGCGACGCGCATTTGAGCTTCAGGGCGGGCAATGCGGTATTTGCGGAGAGGCCATGGTACTTCCCGGATTGCATAACAAGGATCGCAAACGCGGAAAGTTTCAGAGGGTCGCCAACTTGGCCACATGGGATCACATCAAGCCCGCAAGCCAAGGCGGAAATGGTCGCCTCGAAAACCTTCATCTTGTCTGTTTTGCCTGCAATCAGAAGCGCCGGAACAAAAAAGCCATGAGGACGTGGCTATCCATCAAGGCTCGATTGAAACGAGCAACCGCCGCCGATCGGCTACCGCAAGGATGAGGGCGGCTTTACCGGTGGCTTGGCCGCCGCTTGCCTCACATGCCTCAATCGTCCGCGCATCAAGCCATCGAGATTTTTAGAGGAGTCGACCCGCATGTGTTTCCAAATTTTGGAAACATGAGAGCCGGTGCCCTGGTCGAGGTCGCGAAGGCCGAGCCGGACATTCACATCGACCGCTCGGCAACATCGAGTACGCGGCCATTTTCGCGGGAGGAATCTTCCCCGGCTATAGCCGCAAATCCTGCTGTCGGCCTTTCACAGGTGGCAGGACGGGCCGTTATCCAAGGATGGCGTCGCTATGAGGGTCGGTCCTACGCTTCGCTGCCAATTCGGATCTGCCAATAATTCGGTTCCACTGGAAATTTCCCCCAGTATGTTTCGATCTCCGACTGAAGCTCCGACCACCAATTAGAACCGGCTTGTCTTGATACAAGCGATTGGAAAGCCTCGATTTCGGCTTCATACGGTCCAGAGGTCAGGATGCGGGACGTATGTAGGTGCCCTTTCAGCCCGTCGGCGTCATCAAAGATTGTCAGTGGCCCCCACGTCATATGGCGGTTGATATAGCGGCGTGTGAGGGCTCCGAATGTCAGTAAATCTCCGATATCGAACAAAAGGCGGCGCAGGAAAAGGAGCGCTCGGTCGTTGAGGAGCATCAGAAGCGCCAGGATGAACACCGGACCACCGTCAAGGTACCCGACGCCCTCGAAGCCGTAGACGAAAAGACCGGCAAATATCCCTGCCAACGCAATCTCTGGCAGATGCCGCAACAAGGCCGCAGGCACCAAGAGCAGGCCAAGGAGGCCCCCCATAAACCAGCTTACGGGAATCATGAGAACCGAAGCGGCGATTGAACGCCCGAGGTGACCCTGCGCCCAAAGCGCGAATATGACGGCGTCAATCTTTGCCCTCTGATCCGGGGTTTGCTTTGATATGCTGGTTGCTCGAACGGCGTTCTTTAAAGCAAGCATGGTGCCCCTCTCATGCGTCGGGTTGCATCGAAGCACTCATAGTTGAATATGGCAAGATTACATCGACCGATAGAACGCACCGCTCTTCCTATGAGTGATCCGGTTTTTTGTATCCTGAATGCCGAACGCTTCTTCGAGTCGAGGATGCGCCTTGATGATGCCGGTCATCTCCTCGAGCGCGATGCGTGCCTGGTCGCGATCGACGGCGGCCGATACCACTTGGCTACGCGGAATGCGTTCCGGCCCGTGATGCAGCATTTCCAGCGCGGCGCCGAGGGTTGTTTTGCGGTTGCCGCGGGGAAGGAGTGCAAAGACCGTCTTGATTCGGCGCGTGCCGTCGGCCCGTGTGTCACCGTAAACGCGCCGAATGATACGTTCTTGCCAGCGATCAAGCTGGAAAGGATTGCCAGCCGCGGTCGACTTCGGGTGTTTAAGTGCCTTCAGAAACCGAACCGCAGCCTCGCCTTTGCCATGCGGGTCTGGAATTGTGCTGTCGTCGAAAATCCAATCGAGATGTTTAGATAGACCCGAGGGCGTCGTCGTCATCTCCACCTGGCGACCGTAATTTTCGATTGCGCCACGAGGACGCCGAGCACCTTGCGCCATTCCCGCGCCGCGCGGTCGGGCATGTCCTTGGGCACGGTTGCCACCTTGCGCAACGCCCGTCCAGTGACTTCACTTCAGCCTTGCGCCCTCGCATCAAGCCACCTCCTATTCAAAAGGTATAAGCACGCCGCCCATTGACCACGGCCCACACAGAAAACGGTGTCTCGACGATCGTCGTGCGTGTCGTCGTCGTCATGCAGGATATTTAGGTGCGCCTTGACGTCGGCTGCCGTGATGATGGCCATAGATGAAATCCTATTTCCGATGAATACAGAGCTTTTGGGGGACGGTGGTACTGGCTTGGGAGGGCAAAATTGACGACCGACCGGGGGTGTGCAACGCTGGCTGCGATATGGGGATAACTTATGAAATCAATAGTGTTTTTGATTCTTTTTATGGGATCGGCCTTCGCTCAGTCGCCTGACCAAGTCGATGTGAAGGCGGCATCTCGCGCTTGGGCAGCATTCCAATGCGGTCGCATTGCGATGTGGGGTGATGATTTCGCAGAAAGCAAGAGGCTGACCAAGCTCGGAATGGAACAGGGATCGATCTTCCTGCGATCGGTTCAAGGTATCAGCGAACCCGCGTCAATCAGGGATGTCCCGCTCGATATTGGTGAGCGCCTTGATCCGCTATCCAGTCCAGAGTTTACATTGGGACGAATTTTCGAGGCCGCAATACTCGGCGCAAAGCAAGAAATGGACATGCCGCGATTCGATTTCGATTTGACAGAAGAGGAAAAGGGGAAGGCGCGCAGAGAATTCAGCAAGAGGAATTGTCCCTTGCTCTAGCCCTTCTTCCCCCAAGCCTGCGACTGATCACGCGCTGTTCTCCTGGAATGGCACGGGCCGCATATGGAGCGCAGGTTGCTGGTGGCGAGCCGCAAGAGCGGCGCTTCCCTGACTGATTTGATGTGGTCGACATGCGAGGCCCTAGAACCGCAGACGCAGCAGATGGGATTGGCAGCCAAGAAGCTGGCACGTAAGCGAAACCAATCTTTGTCATAGCCACGGCTGGCCGCACTACCATGGCTCTCGTCGTTGGCCTTTCGTGCAGTGCTGGCCTTTTGCCTGCAATCACACTTGGTACCTTTAGGAACGCTGTAGCCGCATGGGCAGATCACGTTGGGCATACTGGCTCCATTGTTACCCTAGATGGACAATAACGTCCGCTCATAGGAGGTAACATCATGAGAGAAGTTGAAGATTGGATCTGGCTGGTCGTCACGGTAGGCAACGTCGCCCTTAACTTGATGCGAGTGCTTCGCCCAAAAATGTGGCGGTGGGCTCAGTAGGCTCACCGCCTTTGCGCTTACCAGGCGAATGACATGCCTGTAGGCGTTGAAGGAGAGCTTGGCGGGCACCTACGACTTTTTTGTACGGCGCATGCTGGCGCCGTCCACATCTCCGCCGAGGCAAAAACGGAATGGACATAAGAGGTAAGGAGTGAATACTTTCAATCTTTATTTGATCGAAGAAAGGTGTAATAAAATCAAATAATTACCAATGAAAAAGACTTGACATCGCGTGCAGTGTAGGGATAGAAAGCCGCACGTCTTAAGCAGAGTTGCTATAGACACAAACAAAAGGAAGCAACAATGTCCACACGTATCGACAGCGGAGGGACTATTTTTTAGGAGATTTTGTATATGCGTAATTACATCGAACTAATTGATCTTATTCTGTCTATTGTTTCCAGTTTATTGGACCTTTGGATATACTTCCGTCCACCTCTTTGTTGAAGAGGGGCGCCTAAGCGCCCCGTCATTACCTAAGCCACTGGCCGCGAAGCAGCATGGCCCTTGATGACAACAGCACCGGCAGCAATCGACGTGCCGCTGTTCTTCGTCGTCACAAGGCGCAAATATCGCTTATTTCCGATGTAAGACTGCTTCACGATGCTGGATGCGACCAGTGCTGCTAGCTGCGTGCCGATAAGGTCGCCGCGGCTACGTCGGTGAAGTCACCGCTGGTCGTCGTATCGGACTCCTGTAGCTTCGCTGTGAAGTTGCCGGATGAAACGATGGCGCCGGTGTTGATGACAACCATGGCCGAGTCGAAGCCAAACAGGTCGATTGCAGCGGATGTGTCGGTGGCGGCAAGGACCTGGGGAATGAGTGCCTGAACGACGCCGAGATTATGAGCGAGATCGCGCATGGTATTTCCTTTCTAGAAATGGAAAGGGCGACCCGAAGGCAGCCCTAAATAGATGTTCAATATGTGGACGGATTAAGCCGCCGCACATTTGATCTTGCGCAGCGCTTCCGCCTTCACGAGGCCGCCACCGACACGACGGCGAGCATGGAACCTCACCTTGCCCGTGGTCGCGAGGCTGTAAGGATCGCGAAGGATCGACATGGCTACGCGATCGTAGATGCGATAGGCCGCGTTGAAATCGCCAAGGATAATCGGGAAAAGGCCAGCGCCTTCATCGGGCATGTCCGGCGCTTCAATGACCGGACGGCCAAGGAGCCGCCCCATCCTATTGGCGAGTGCAACTGTGACCAGCATCGGCGGCTTTTTGCCGATCATTCGCGATAACCAGGATCCTTCTAACGCTCCGCGCCTTGACGCCCAGCGAACAACCGCCGATGCGCCAATTATCAACAATCTTTGAAGATCACGCTGCCCATCTTCGAGGTCTTGCCGAGTCGGGCTTTGCCACCTGCGCAGGCCCGATTTCATTGAAAGTACAGCCAAAAGTGAATCATAGGCCTCGTTGGGACGATTGACTGCAAAACGACACCACTGTAGCGCGCTGTAATCGAGTAATTCCGGTCCGGTATGATGGTTGCCTCACGCATGCCGGAGAATGGGCGCGGCGCGTCCAGTGCAAATCGACAGACCGGGTGCCGCGCATACGGTCGGGTGAGACAGGCCCTAATCTCTAAGGAGATAGGTTTTGTTCACCCATCCTTCCCGGCCCGTTTCCGAGACACGCACGTGCATCCACCCATTTTCCTCCGCTAAGATCACAAGGGAAACACCCGAGCCCAACGTGTCGAGCAGAATATATTTAGGTCCTGGTCCCTCACGGACATTCAAGTTCGTAGTCGTCTTCCCCGTGCCGATGCCCATTTCAACCAGGGGACCTGCTTCCGGTTCAGCCTTCTGAATGTCAAAAACTGTAGGTGTCGAGCGAACTTCCTTTGTCTCCAAAGAAGGAACGGTCGGTTGAGTATCGGTTTGTTCGTTCTCTGATTGCCCAAGGCTTTCAACGGGGGAATTTGTCAAGGAAATCTGAACTGCTTGATCAAATGCCTTACGAAAATCAGGCTCGATATCTCTCATTTCCCTGTCTTGCGAAGCAACTTGTTTGGCTTCTGTTCCGCTGACGGAGGTTAGAGATTCTGGTAGGGCGGCTTCGATCTCAGGCAACGATCCAGGGATTTTCGTAGTGGCCGACTCGGACTGCTTGTCGCTGATCGGTTGGTTGTTGTTCGAAACTTCAGGAACAGGGCTGCGCGTTGGCTTTGAGGTCCCGTTTGCAAAAACGATTGCCCCCACTGTCATTCCGACAATAATCCAGAAATTCCGGTAGGGTGCCGACATCGTGCTCCCTAACCTATGTCCAATTCAACCTGCTTCAGGCGAGCATATGCCTCCACAAGTCGTTGAGGCGGAGCCTTGCGAAGCATCGAAGCAGTGTCCGATAGCCGGCGCAATTCGATCGGACCGTTGACTAGTTCCCGTTCAATCTCGGCACGCAGCTTACCGATCTCCATCTTTACCTCCTGGACCGCTCGGGGGTCTGTGGGAATGGAAGAGTTGAATACAAACTTCCGCTCGACCGAGCGAGCCCAGGTTTGCAGCTCGCCAGTGAGAGAGGGGCCGAACCCCGGGACATTTATCACGGCTTGATGTTGGATGTCCCACGCGTTCTCGAATCCGTAAGACGCCAATGTTGCCTTTCGCCCTTGGCCAATACCTGGGATTTTCGCGCGGTCGATAAGGTGAGACTCCATATGCTTCAACAGCTGCAGTTGCCGCTTTTTCTGGTCTAAGGCTTGCAGCTTTTCACGCTCCTTGGCTGGTAAGCCGCTATGTGTATTGGCGAGCGATAGATAGTGGCTCTTCCGCATTTCGAACGTTTCGGGGCCAGCTTGCGCAAGCCAGATTTTGTACTGTTCGTCCCAGGCAGCTTTAGCGATGCTATGTTCGTTCCGAAACTTCACGTGCAAGTCCGCCGAACGAAATGACATAAAGGCCGCTCCCGCTGTCAGAGCTAGACCCCAGAAACCTTGAACGGCGGCCATCAAATAGATCCCAACTCCGACCGCGATGAGTCCCGTCAGTAAAGTCACGGTTCTTTCCGATCGAGCCGCCCGACCAGAGGGGGAAAGCGTAAGATTGGGAACCGGGCCGATAATGCTCTCGACCTCGGGCGGCTTCGGTGGAGCCGGCACTGCTCGAATTGCAGCGAGCAATTGTCCAATGTCCACAATCGGAGCTGAAGGGGAGAACTGGGCCGGAAACAATGGGCGGCCCATCGCATGTTCAAGCTTGCACCATGGACATGATGTAAGCCCGCGAACATATGAGTGAGATCGGTCTTTGGCACAGGAAATAAGGGCAGTTTCCGTTGCCTTCAGTTTTGTAACCCAATCACCTGCGGTCGGTCGCCCTGCTGGCTGTCGAAAGGGCGGGAGAAACGCTGCTTCTAAGCCACGAGCTATGTCCGGGCCATAATCGGCAAGCCCCGGAACGTACGGAGGCGGTTCCATCATCGTTTCAGAACGTCGGTCACTGTACGCAAACCGTCCGTCTTTGATGGCGGATTTGATATCCATATCACCTTTCCCGAGATAACGACCGGCAAACGGATGTCTACCAAGGAAAAGGAGCTGGAACAGCAGTACTGCCAAGCCAAAGTTATCGTGGTTAGGCGTTCTGTCGAGCCTATCAAACAGGGCGCCCTGAAGCTCTGGTGGTGTATATTCAGCAACGCCGACGAGACAGCGATAGACCATCGAAGGCGACCGATACTGGAAAGAGTCGCTGTCGATCAGCGTGATCAGTGCTTTATTCGACACCAGGATACCCGAATGATTTATATCACCAATTACGCATCCCGCCGCGTGGATGCTGGCAACGGCACTCGCTAGGTTGATCGCTGCCCTCAGCAGAAATTTAGAATCCGCTGCAGGAAACTCCGCTTTCCTGCTTGCCGGACCGTACAGATCATGGACACTTTTGAAGCCATTGACCTTCTTCATCGTGAACCCGAGAAATTCACCCGTTGGGGATTTCAGGGTATCGATCGGGAAGGCGACGTAGTCCGAATTGAGGTGAAGACGCGCCGCCACCATCGACTGAATTTTGTTGCGGCGCTCGTTTCCTTTTCCTTTGTTGTATATTTTCGCAGCAAGGTCGGGCGCTTCTGTGATGTGGTGCACTGCGCCTTCGCCGCCCTTTCCCAGCAGAGGGCCAAGGGTGAGCCGCCTCCCGTCCGAAGATAGGACAATAGTCATATGCGGACGCCCACGATCAGGGTTTTGTCATCGTCGGTTCGATCGCAAACGCTAGGGCCATCCAGGTAAGACTGTAGCGCTGTAGAAAGGTCCTCGTTGTTGCCGCCGCCAACCGCCGCTTTCAGTGGAGCGAGCATGCGGTTGAAAAATGGCGCGTGGGCTGCTTTTTCTGCCTGGTCGAGGACCAGTCGCTCGATGCCATCGGAGAACAATGCAAATTCTTCGATCACGTCATCGACGAAAACAACGGTTAGACGTGGCTGTGGATCGTCGGTGACAAACGAAGTCGTTGACGCGTATTCACCTTGATATGGCCAGGAGGGCACTTCCCACAAATCGGCTCCCGAACGTTTCAACACTGCCGCACCATCGCCGACATGAATGACGATCGAGCTGGTGGGAGCTATAACCACAGCTACTAAGGTGGCTGCGAAATCTCGCGGACGACGATCTTCTGAGTCCGCTTTGAAATTAATTGCCTCTCGAATTTCATCGATCCAATCCCACACGATCTCCTCAGTTAGAGAGGAAAACGGCTGCTCCGCCAAAAATCGTTTGCACGCGCGGAGAAAATACAGGCAAACGATTTTAGAACCGATGTCTGCTCGAACTGCGCTGCCGGCGCCGTCAGACACAACCGCAACCATCGTTGGGCCGTCCGACGATATAAAATGCCTAGCGCCAGCATAGTCTTGGCAGATCGTTCCGGTTTTCAGGTGAGAGGTTCCTATGGATCGAGCACCTGCCCACCGCCAATTCTCATTCATGCAATCGATGCCCAACCGTCGGGAGTCGCTGGATTGGCAAGCGGTACGGCATCGCCAGGGTTTGACTGAGAAACCGAGCTCAGCGAACTCGACAACCACGAGAACAGATTCCTGAAACGGAGTTCATTTAATGCGAGGGGTTGTCGCGTCGAAATCTGCGATAGGATTTCCATGTTGGCGCCTTGAACGCCAACTGCAAAAAACGAAAAAGCCTTCTCGGCTTCACCAGCCTTGACCGCATTGGCAGCTGATTGCCAAGCGTCGGTAGGGCCCCCATCGGTAATCAAGAAGATCCAAGGCCGATAATAAGAGATTCCGTTCTGCCTATAGGAGTTCTTACGGTCTCGAAGAATTTGCAATCCTTCCTCGATTGCACGTCCCATCGGAGTGTCGCCTTGTGATGCAAGTTCCGGAACAGACCATTGTTGGACGCTTTGGAAATCGTTGACCACGGTCACCGGGCCAAATGTGACCAAGCCTATCTCGACGCGTTTGGCAGCCAACGCATCGGCAAACAGTTCATCTTTGAATTGGACGAGGCCGGCGTTGAGTTCTTTCAGCGGATTACCGCGCATCGAACCTGAAACATCCAAAATGAGCAGGCAGGGACAACGGGGCTCGGGATTGTCTACAAACTCCGCGCCTTCAAATGGTTGTTGCTCAAAGGGATTGCTCATGAATTTTCGCCTTTCAGGGGCTAGTGGATGTTTAGAGAATAGGGATAGTTTTTAGTTGGCTGCGATGCCAAACGCGTTGAGGACATCAGCTGTAATGGTTCCAGTCACTTTCAAATTGTAGTCGGATTGCATGGCGCTCAGCGCGCTTTTGCAGCTTGGGCCAATTTTGCCGTCGATCACCCCAGAATAATAGCCATACGCGGTAAGTGCGGTTTGGACCTGCATGACGATGTGCTTGAACTTGTCTGTGTTCCCCGGCAGCACTTTTAATGGAGCACTGAACGTGGGGGTTGTTGTCGACTCATAGCTTGGAATGACCGGCGTGGGGTCTGCCTTGTAAGTCGGCGTTGGAAGCGTGTAGACCGTCGACGGAGGAGTATATCGACGAGTTGAATATCCAGTCCCTCCACTTGATCGATGGCTGGAATGCGAGCTGTGAGACCGGTGTGAACTGTGCGACCTATGTCCCGCCAATGTGAAAATGTGGTTCAATCTTAGTCGTTCCAAGACCGATGGTACGGGAATCTTTCCTGCGACTGTTTCGGCCACAGGCATCGCGTCCGTTGTCGACGGAAAAAACCCCGCCATTAACAGCGACGGGATCAAAAATAGACGAGATTTCATAACGGCCCCAGCGCAGCAAACCCCTCGTTGTGACTATACCACTGGAAAAAGCCACCACAAGTTCCGCGAGCACCGCAGTCGGTGCAGAATTCAAGATATTTTCGCTTCCAGTCAGAAATTGTCGACGGCGCAAAGTCCCGGTACTCAGGGGGAACTGAGCAGAGTGGAAAATTGTAAAGCGAGGTACGGATTCCCCTGGCCGTAGCAATATCCACTGCCCGCCTAATTTGTTCAAACTCTGTGGATGTATCTTGGAAAGACGAATCCCAATTCATCCGCCCATATCCAATCCGTTCCAGCTGCATGAGCGCCCACACGGAGATAAAACCAAGTCGCGTATTTATGAAAGTTGCAAGATCGGGAAGATCACTCCAATTTTGCTGCAACACCACGGTTCTCAGTTCCACCGACGCTCCGGCGCGCATTAACGTCACAAGCCCGAGTTCAAGGCGAGCAAACGCTCCATCTTTGCCAACGATCCGATCATGGGTATTACGGTTGGCGGAATAGAGGGGAACACCCCACAAAATGCGCTCTCTGCCAAGCTGGAAAATTGTCTCGACGTCGGATGGTTCCAGATGCTGACCGTTGGTCAAAACATGAAAACGGATATCTGGGCGTTCGACCGCTACCTTCGTAATCATTTCAAATAAACGGGTCTTATGGAGGAGAGGTTCACCTCCGGATATCCCAATCATCGCACCCTGTGGAGCGAGAGCCGCGGCGACCGCGAACTGATCGAAAAGATCGGTGTGATATTTCTTGGGCGGTTGAGAGCACATGACACAGAGCTGGTCGCACTGTTCCGTCACGAGCAGTGTATTGTGGTGTGAAGATGCACGGATCAGCCGATGAGCACTTGTCTGGCCCGGAAGCACCAGCAAAACGTCGCCATCAATGCATTCATCCGGCGGCGTTCGCACGACGAAAGAGAACCCTTGAAAATTGTATTCGCGGCGATGCCCATCGATATCGAGCAGCACGGCGTCGTGCTGTGATCGGGCTTCAGTGCCCGATTCCTGTAGGCGAACGATCAGCGGCTCGACGATCGGAAACGGTTCGACTTGGATGCTCAAGCTAATCATCGATGGACCTTCGCAAGCGACCCGTCGAAACGCGGTGAACCTGACCATATCGCAAGAGACTTTCGGACTTTTGGATCGTCCGAATAGATCATGCTGAAAATCTTATCGAAGATGTATGTGTGCCGCTGACAGAAATCTGTCAGATGCTTTGGCAAATCGATACGCCCGTAGCGGGATAGGTCATCGACCAGGTCAACGCCGCAAAAGGCCTGATAAGGACAATGAACGCAATCAGGATGAAAATTGTTGAGTGCCTCAGCATTGAAAGCATCGACAGTGTCGCGCGACAAGCCGCTGTGAACATCTCCCATCGAGAGATCAAATTGACCAATGCGGCTCACCATGCGTGCTTCGTCCGTTGGATAAAGCTCCCCGTCGTGATCGATGACCAGATAGCCATAGCCGACCAGATTTGGATTTCGCAGATCAACATGCCCATTGTGGCCGGCACGAAGGACTCGTCGCAGGCAGTGTACGAAGTAGTACTCCTCGACGGGCTGGTCCGATATCCAATTGAGCTCAACGAGCGCATCGATGAACGACGAGTGGTACTGGTTCCATATTTTTGCACTGGCTCTCGCGTCGAATTTTCTCCGCGCAAATCCCTGATAATTCACCGGCCTCAGATAGATGGACCTGATCCCGAAATCCAGAAAGGTGTCGATAACGGATTGTGGCAGGGGTGGATTATGCGGATTGATGGTCGGCAAGGCTGAAACCTTTCCAGGGCCCAGCTTCTCGACCGCCGCCGCAAGGTTCTTAAAGAAAGTATTGGTCTTTTCAGCTGTAATCGTTCGCTGGAATTGATGGGTTAGCGGATTGGAATCCAGTGACGTGCTTGTAAAAACATCTGGTTGCTCCAAAAGCTTCCACGCTTCAAAACTGACGTCCTGAAGGTTCGTACAGATCACGAATTCGCTTTCCTCGAACTTCACTCGACAGTAGTCCCGCACCCTTTTTATTATGTCCAGCCGGAGGAGGGGCTCTCCACCCTGGAATTCTATTTTGATCTTTCTGGTAGCAAGATTACCCAAAAATCTGAGGACCGCTTCAATCGTCTTCTCGTCCCAATCGAAGCCGGGCGTGTTTTCGTTGACGCGTGAGACCTGGCAGTATCCGCAGGCCAGATTGCACCTGAGCGTCGGGACGAGAATTATGTAGTCCAGCTCGTGGGGTACATATTGGCGACTGGCGAACCGGTGCTCGAAGCCCGAATAAGCAAGATCAC
This sequence comes from Hyphomicrobiales bacterium, assembly GCA_900474095.1. Lineage (GTDB taxonomy): Bacteria > Pseudomonadota > Alphaproteobacteria > Rhizobiales > Rhizobiaceae > Pararhizobium. The sequence continues at coordinate 15,686 of UCOA01000154.1, forward strand.
CAATTTCCTCAAACCCATGGCCGTGGTCATGCAGAAATCGTATATCCGATGGTTCGAGCCGGCCGAGCGCATAGCGGTGCAAGAACTTGGAATCAGATTTGAAATATCCGCCCGCGTCATCCGCAAAGAGTAGGAGGTCATCATCTGACTCCCGGAATTTAAGTGGCACGATTGGCAAAGCCCGTTACGCCCTCTATCAGCATTCTTCGATGGATCAGCGTCTCGCTGTAGATTTTTTGGCGGTATAGGCAGAACAAAAAATCCTGAAGCAACGCCGGATCGTCTGCTCCTGGGCCGGCGAATTTCACCAGAGTTCCCTCAATATTCAGACCTACGCCTGGATGGAGATAGCTAAAACGCGCGCTTGCATCTGCCACCCAAGGCATCAGTTCATCTGGAACTATCGTTTGCGCTCGCGCCACGTTCGAAGCGGCTTCCATCAAGGACGCAAGCTGATTGGAAAAGGTGCTGTCATCGAAATCTACATTTTCCTTGTGAATAGGCTCGCCCGAGTTTGGCAGATAAACCGGCCGCCGCGTCACTGGCTTAAATTCTCTGCAATTGTTTTGTTGCACCGGTCGGAAGTGCCAACATCATGTTTTAGCAAACTGATCCATTCGCCGTCATCAAAGCTCAAGAATTCAACATGGCACTTGCTCGGATCGTACTCTGCCCACTGTGCGACAAGGAGTCGACTGTCTAGCTGGTACTTCAGGTTGAGATACAGATTTTCTTCTCCTCCGAGCGGGAGCCGAAAGACCTCTCCCGTTCGAACATTGGCTGCAAAGGCTATCGAACAGGCCGTTCCGCAACCGATTTCCACTACGGCGAATTCCCCGGCAAACGTCGGCCCACCTTCAATGGCGCTTGATATCCTAGTCCGGAAACTTCTCACCGATGCATCCGTACTTGAAAAATCAGGTGCATTGTTAGGACCTGAATAGATGCGGTAGACCGGGAGTTGAGACGGTTTTATACGAGCGAGTGAAATCTCTCTCGCTGGGGAAGCTGTTGTCGCGTATGCCGATTTTTGCCAGATAAAGGGCCGATAGCCGACGTCAAGGATAACTTCGGAGCCATGTAAGATTTTAAAGTAATCAGCATCTGCGACTATGATTTTCTCGAGTTTTGCCAATAAAGCCGCGTGCGCATAGGCTTCGGCGCCATACTTCAGCTTAAGTTTTGCCAATGAAGTGACGGAAATCTTTGAAATAAAGGATGCGATAAGGTTTGTATTTGCAACCTCGTACGTGCTCGCGATCATCACCCCGCCATCTGGCGTCGGGTACACAGGCGGACTCCTCTTAAACAAGATCCCAGCGCTTTTGAGCTCGGAACGGATATCCTCCAAAGTTGTTTTCCCAAACCTGAAACCTGCGAAATCGGCTGATGCGGGTCTCAACCCGTCACTAACCAGCTCTAGGTAGACGACTTTACCCGTCGATTTTCGGTATCTGCCGGAAAGTTCGACACCGACGGATGGGGAAGTTTTTACCGCAGTGTATTCTCCAAGATCCTCCGTGAGTCTTCTGGTGTCCTGCGCCTCTAGCAAGGTTTGGTTTTCACCAACAGAATGGCCCGCCAGCGATTGTGCATGTGCATTTGGGATGGCGGCCATGCACAACAGGCAAAGAGCTACAGAGGCACAGAACGCCGACTTGAAGATGGTCGGGACTATTTCTCCGACACTCAAATCGTTGCGTTGGCGTTGAGTAGGGTCTTCCATTTATGTCTGGTTCTCCCCCAGGGCTTGGATCCCAAATCTTCGCGCCTGCCTTGCAGACAATTCAGATCACACCTGGTAGCATTTTTCTAGCCCAGAAGATCGCAATTGGCTTCTAGAACCTCGCGTGCATGGTCGCCGGTTCATCCTTCAAGGCGAGGGATTGAGTCAGTTGCGCCGTCTGCAATGTCGGTGAGGGGATACGCTCTGGAGGCTGTTGTGTGGGGTGTGCCAGGTCGCCACCACCTTTCCTTCCGGTTGCCGTGGGCTTTGCCCAGCTTAGCCCAATCCGCGGGGTGGTTTCGGGACCTGCAGTCGCGAGCACAGCTTGCCGACCGCGACATCCGATACCCCAAGCTCTTTCGCGACGTCTTGGGTCGGCTTTTCCCAGACTAGTGCAAACAGTTGCTCCCGAGAAAGTTGACGTCGAGACATCCAATCTCCTTCAGAGCAGCGATGAGCTCATGATGATACTGCTGTCGTTACATTGCTTACGACGAGTACAAAGGTGAAGTAGCGCGTGCGTGTAAAGCGCGACTTCGTGCTGTGAGAACCAAACACTTCCGGTTTGCCCGTCACGGCCAGTCAGCGGGGAAGCCCATACGTTGGGCAATGGCCATCATCGGCAACACTACACCGATATAGGCATCACGAAGCGCGCTAGCATCCGTGAGCTGGTCCGGCGGGAGTCGGAGGTCGGTGCAGTATTGGTCGAGAAATATTTTCTCCATACTTCCAGCAATCGGAATTATCCCGTTGATGATACGGTGATGCACGCGCACAAGCCTCTCGAGGTACATTTGCTGAGGAAGCCGCGCTCCCTTTGCCGAGTTGATCGATCTCGCGACAGGTACCAGGTTCCAGATTCTGTCGTGACCGACGAAGCTGCGCGGTAGGAAATGATCAAGGCTCAGATCTGCTTCATGCACGCATTCCTCTGTGTAGATACATTCCAGCGGCATGCCTGACATCCCTTTTAGAAAGAACCTTCGTTCCGGCGTCAGGCTGATCCGCTTCGAGGGTGGGCCCAGCTTCTCTATGCTCACGGGCACATTTGGATTTCTCGCCTGCAACCATGCCAACCAGGCGCTATTGGCCCATCCGCCAACAATCGGCAGATTGGCCATAAGGTAATGTCGCCATGGTTCATAGAGCTCGATGCCGTCGTTTCGGATCCGGTAGAGTGGCAGGTGTTTAGCATCTCCTTTCCAAGGACTAAGCAATGCCTCCGGAACATAGCGGAGGCATCCCCTGGAGCGCTCGCGCGTCACCCAGCGACACGCAAGGTCATGTGCCTCCCGTGTCGATAGCTTCTCCTGCAGGGATTCACTGATTGTGTTGAGGAGCAAAGTTAGTGTGTCATTGCCGACGGTGTTGCCGGTCGCCAGGCGACTGACGACGGCGGGCCACCAGGCAGCAACGAGCATTTCGGCGAGCAATTCGTCAAACCGCATGTGCTCGCCACCGCTCTTGTGCAATCTGGCCACGATCGCTCGAAAAAACAAAAACTTATATGACTGGGTACAGTCACGGAAGAGCTGGGCCAGTCGATCGACATCCACGCCTTCATGTGTATGCAGACTGAAATTCATGGCGGAGGTTCCTAAAATCGCCCGCGGAGGTAGGTGTCACGCCACCAGCTTTTGCACTTTTTGCGATAATTCTTCCAGTGTTGCCATCACGCGGTTTACCTGCGACAGCGTAGCTGAGGGTTCGGGGCTATATCGTGTGACGAGATATTCTCTATTCGAGGACAGCGTTGCCAAGTGCTTGGCCGTACGCTTTTTCAAGGATGCCGGCATCAATTGCTCTTTGTGCTCGCTCGCCAATGTCGTGCTGAAGACCGCGAATGGTTTTATGATCAATGCCTTTGGCGAGCAGAAACGCATTCAGGTAGAGCTCTATAGCGTGCAGAGCGAGAAAACGACGGGGAATATGGGAGTGGAGTTTGCCACGGGGGGATCGCTCCTCCAGCAGGCTCGCCGCATATCTGTAATGCCCTGCTAACTCGAGAATCCCACGAACACTTGCGGATTCTCCAGGATAAACTGCACCCACTGAAGCCTCCAATTTTGACCAATGCAGGGGCGTGCAGAGTGGCAGAACACACGTGGGCGTCAAGATTAACCGATAGGCGCGTTGCGAACGCGCAATACACTCCGTTTGGAGTATGGCTACTACAGATCCTACTAATGCACCGCATCGGATACGATCTCAGCGCAGGAAAGCCAAGAGGGCGTAGCCTCCGTCGCAGACATTCTCGTTCTGTGCTCGCAGGATCGCAATATCTCGCTTGGAACCACAGGCTTGAGGTCGTATTCAGCGGTCAGGTGGCCGGTCCTGCAGGTCAGGCTTGGCCCGAAGGAAGCGGCCGGTTTACGCGGAGGAGGGGATGCCACAAGTACACAAGTACAGGCAAGTTCACCTGTTGCGCCTCCCGCGATAATCTTCATGTTCAGACTTTGACCAGGGATTTCGAGCCTCGCCGAGGACTCTATTTGTTCTCTCCCTGAGCTTTCAATCGACAAGAGGAGGGAACATGCTGAAAAAATTGACCTTTGGAATGTTTATCTTGGCTTCGAGTTCCGCGAGTGCGGGGCGTGTCTCAGCCCAATACAACGACTATCCGTTCCAATGTGGCGCACTCTACGTGATAATTAGGCAGGGATAGGAAGATTCAAACGACCAGCACAGGGCTGCCTTTTATCAAAAGAAGTTTCAGGAACTATACTCAAGGGGCAAGAAGAGCTTCGAGGTAAGGGGCCGTAGCGAGGCGGAAGCTGAAGCTTACATGCGGAAGCATGTCGACATGCTCGGTAAATTGTACATGGAAGACCGCAGATTGATTTTGAAAACAATACAGCTATGCAACAGCATCTTTCCTTGATGAAAGGGAGAATTGTCGGTTGAACTCCTAAAACGCGACGACGAAAATAATCATTCCGCTTCAATGATTGGCTGTTCGAACAACGGGTTTGTGGTTCGTATCACCTCAAGGCGACCACGTTTCTGCTCTTGCGGTCTCGCCCTGGCCACGGCCCGAGTGAATGTTCTTGGCGAAAAGGAGGACACTAGGAAAATTCTTGCTCCGAAATCACCGACCAGCAGCCCCGACTATATCCAAACTGCAGCAGGCGCTTGGATTATCCGGTGTTGATTAAGACCAGACCATCTGGAACGATCGAACAGACGAGGAGGATTCCGGTGAACGAGGCTGCAAAAAGGCGCCGGCCGAAGGGCGCTTCGCCCCACGGACAGTTTGAAGAGGTGAACCCGTGGCTTGGGCTCTTATTAAAATGAGCAAGGAGGTTTAGCGCCGAAAAACGGAAGCGCTGAGGGCAGCCCGGTTGGCGCAGCGGTCAAAGGCTCCTTCTGCGGACTCGCTTAGGAAGCTTTGAGGGCCTTGCTTGCCTTGCACAGCATGCTTCGACCAATACACTACGGTTGCGGAGAAGATCAAGGCGACCCGCTGACCGCCTCGCGCCTATCAAGCCGATGACCAGCGCAGTGGCTCAGGGAAAGAGCATCGTCAGGCTAGCGATCATACTTCTGCTGCATTGCAACACAAATAATGGCGCGTTACCGTAATTACGGACTGCGGATTAGAACAGGTTTTTGTCACCAAAGCCGTGCAATCGTGCAAGGATATCAGATGCTCGATACGCTCAATTCCAAATCGCCGGACTTGGAAACCATCGCCCGCAGCGGCGGAGCTCTCCGCCGCATGGCTGCACGGGTCCCAACCTATCTTACGGATGTGCGGGAAAATCCCGCCTGGCTACCGATGTTCCTGCTGGCGCGGACAATGCCGTTTCGCAAGGCCCATTGGCTGACCGCCAAACCTGTGCGATCGAGCCCAAGTGCTGCGCCTTCGATGTTCGGGGACCTGCGAGCGGAAGCGGTCGCGGCGGAACTTAAACGAACAGGTATCGCTACCGGTCTGACGCTGCCGGCGTCGGTTCACGAGGAAATCGCTCGGTTCGGGCGCGAAACGCCGTGTTTTGGCAACTTCGACCGCAAACTTGAGTTTCTCGCCGGCGAGCACGAAGACGCCGAGCGGCGCTTCGGCCGCACGATCCTGAGCGGCCATCATTTCGAGCGGGTGTTGCAATGTGACGCCGCCTTGGCGGTGCAGCGCGACCCGTTGCTTCTTGACGTGGCAAGACATTATCTCGGTGGCGAAGCCAAGCTGATCACCACACGGACATGGTGGAGCTTCCCGACGAAGTCTGCCTCGGAGGCCGATCTCAGCCGCGCCTCGTTCAAGTTCCATTTCGATCTCGACGACTGGCGGATGTTGAAATTCTTCTTTTATCTCTCCGACGTCGATGCCGATGCCGGACCGCATGTCTACGTCCGCGGCAGCCACAACCGCCGGCGCGTCAAGCATCAATTGACGCTGCTCGTGGGGCATCCGGCCGATGAAGTGCTGGGTTTCTATGGGGAAGACAGCGCCGTCACATTGACCGGAAGGGCCGGTACCGGTTTTGTCGAGGATCCGTTTGGCTTTCATATGGGGACATTGGCAAAACACGCCCCGCGCCTGATGATGGAAGTCGGATTTGGCGTCTCGAAGCCATCAAAGCGGCGTTATCACGGCGAACCCGTTGTCCGGTGACCTCGGTGGCAACCGAAAGCCACCGCCGAACGATTGCACGAGCTCCGATCAGCTAGCCGTTTTTGTGTCGGCTGTAGGACTGTTCTCGCCTATTTGACTTGGTTGTGGTCTCAGGCGGGTAGAATCTTGTGGGAGCCGATTAGCCTAGAACGGGATCGCAGCAGAGTCGTCCATGTACGCAGCTGCAGTCCCGCACCCCAGCTGCGACTGGTTCGTTCCTCCTGTTTGCCGCGACAACTCAGGTGCCGCCAACAGGGATTGGCATTGCATTAATCAGGCAGCGACACGCCTGGTCGTCAGATACCTCGGTGTCGAATAATGGCTACGACCCAGTGAAGCTGCGCTGCTCGTTGACGAGCCGGAACTGGTATCGCTTCTCCGACGCTTCGATAGTGCACGCAGTCGGAGGCGAGACAAACACTCCGTCTAGCGCGGAGGGACTAAAGTCTTACACCCAATGCGCAAAAGTCCGTGAAATTGAGGGCGACTGGAACATCGGTCACAGAGAAGCGTTTCAGGCAGTTCTGAAGGAGGACTAAATGAGCACTCGATTCAAGCTATTCGCGACAGTCGCATTTCCCTTGCTGTCTGCGTCCGTGACCATCCAGCCCGCGCTGGCAGACAGCCTTATGAAGCCGTACGAAGTCGCACAGGAAGGCGGCATCTCCCAGGATGGCGGCGAACAGGTGCCGGAGGAGCTGTTGCGCAAGAAGCGCAAGCAGCGGGCCGAACAGTCTGAAGAGCAGCCGGCTGCCCAGAAAGAGCAACAACCGCAGGAGGAAGTCCAGCCTTCCGGCGAGGACGATGCGGCGAAGGCAGCCGAAGAAAAGGTAAAGGCCCGTGCCGAGCGCAAGAAGCGTCAACAGGCCGAGCAACAGCAGGAGGAATCCCAGCCTGCCGCCGATGACGAGGCCGCAAAGGCTGCGGAGGAACGGGCAAAGAAGAAGCGCCAGCAGGCGGAACAGCAGCAGGAAGAGGTTCAGCCTTCCGCCGACGATGAGGCTGCGAAGACCGCCGAGGAGCGGGCGAGGATCCGCGCCGAGCGCAGGAAGCGTCAGGAGGCCGAAGGGCAGCAACAGGAAGACGCTCAGCAGCCCGCTGCCGAGGGCGAACTGCGACCGGCGATTGATGGCGAGGGCGAGGCGACCGAAACCCGCCGCAAGCGGCGAGACCGCCGCGAGCCGATCCCGGACATCGTCGATACGCGCACCGAGGAAGAAAAGCAGGAGATCGCCCGCGATCCGGCTGCTTCCGACGATACGGTCGTGCTGCCGGTCGACAATGGCGCCGCCGTTCTCGACAGCGACAAGGAAGCCGACAACGCCGATGGCAATGCCCGCGAAACGCGCCGCAAGCAGCGTGAGCGTGCCCGCGCCGAGGAAGAGAATGTCGAGGTTCCGAAGTCCGACGAGGAAGCCCAGTCAGGCCGCAGTGACCGCGCTCCGACCCGTGAGGAACTGGGGGCCAGCATCACGGAAGAAGGCCGCCGCGTCGAGCGGGTGCCGGAATTCAACGCGAATGATCTGATCGAAGCCTTTACCGGCAGTGACGGCAGCCGCCCTCGGATCGATGAGACCCGTGACAATCGTGTCGTCCTTGATTTCGGCGACCAGATCATCGTTCGCGGCGACGACCGCCCGCGCCTGCGCCGCAATGCCCAGGAAACCTATTATGAAGAACTGTCGCGTGGCCGGTCCCGCGAGGTCATCGAGCGGCCGAACGGCATTCGCATCGTGACGATCTACAATCGTTACGGTGACATCGTGCAGCGCATGCGCATCGATAGGGACGGACGCGAATATCTGATGATCTATGCGCCGGAGGTCGATGATGGTCCACGTCCGTCGATTTACGATGTCGGCGAGGATCTGCCGCCGATGCGCCTGCGCGTGCCGGTTCGTGACTACATCATCGACACATCTAGCGAACCGGACCGGGATTACTACGACTTCCTGGCCGAGCCGCCGGTGGAGCAGGTCGAACGCGTCTACTCGATCGACGAGGTCAGGAACTCCGCCCGTATCCGTGACAAGGTGCGCCGTATCGATCTCGATACGATCACGTTTGCGACCGGCAGTGCCGAAGTGCCGACGTCTCAGGCCAAGACCCTGCGCAAGGTTGCCGACGCCATGCTGCAGGTCATCGAGAAGGATCCGGGCGAAACCTTCTTCATCGAAGGTCATACGGATGCGGTCGGTGGCGACGAGCCGAACCTCGTCCTGTCCGACGAACGGGCCGAATCGGTCGCCTCTCTTCTGACCGAGGCCTACGAAATCCCGGCTGAAAACCTGGTGACCCAGGGCTATGGCGAGCGCTTCCTCAAGGTCCGCACGCAGGAGGCCGAACAGGAGAACCGCCGCGTGACAATCCGTCGCGTGACGCCGCTTGTACGGCCCGTAGTGCAGAATTAGCCATTGTCCGGCGTCCCTCAAAAACGGCCCGGCGCATCCAGCGCCGGGCCGTGTCGGTCACGTTTGAGGCGACTTGGCTGTCGGAACGGCCCTGCCTGAGACAGTCGAGATTCAACAAGCGCGTGCTCGTTAACCGAAGCCCGCACTGTGATTGAAATCGCCGAATAAGGTAAAAACCGGCTGCCGCCGGGCCAGCAGAAACAGAACGGCTCAGTTGCAGTGGAGTACCGTCAGTTAGCAGCCAACGAGCCGCCAGGGCCGGGTCGCGATTCCGTCATCGCTAATAGACCTACCGCCACGGACAAAGGCGCGCCTTGAACCCAATGGTGATTGTTGCACAACGCAGCCAATCTCGTCGCCCCAACATTGCTCCAGGGCGCGGGCCCGCCGCTCGCCTCCCAATGAAATTGGGCAAAGGTTTGTTGTCGGACGGAGCGGGCGGGTCGGTCCCTTAGGGTGACGGTGTCGGGCTTTTTGCTCCGCAAAGAGACTTTAGTCTGGAGCCATCCTCCAAAGGTCTCACTACCCGTCGGACTGAAGTCCGGTACCGGAACGTTTTTCGGAAAGGTGACGTTCTACGTTTGGGTCCCGGTTATTCTGACCTGACCAAAATGACACGCGGGAAGCTGCGCGATGACACACTATGCCTGGACGATAAAGACGCATGGCCGGCGGGATATCGAGAAGGTCACGACGCTTCCCGAGTTGTACGATATTCTACAGATGCTAAAGCTCCCTGGGACCGCGCCGCCCTTTTGGCTCACGATAGACCCCTGGCGCGATAAGATCCCCGGACATGGCCATTACGCCCATAATGAAGGCGGTAGTGACGAATGGTCGCTGATCTGGACGAAGGTGGACTATGGTCCGGGTGACGGTGCTTGAGACTAGAATTGTTGAAAGGTAGTGTGTCGTGCGACCAGCTGAGAGCTCCCGATGGGACTTCCGCCATGATGATCAACTGAAGACGCAAACGCTACTGGAATGGGGCGTAGGGTGTCTGCCGCCATGCCATGTCGTCATGCGCGTGGGATACGCAGCCGTTGAGGAAGAGTGGGAAACATATCAGCGCACAGACCGCGTACCCCATCAAATACAGGTTGTGATGTCCCCCACCGCTGCAAAAGAACTGGCAGCCCAACTCGGTATCTATGCCGATTTGTCTGAACTACCACCGGGATCCCTCCAGAATGTTGACGACGCCTGTTGAGCCGCATGATCCAACGGATAACGGCAATGTTTGGATTCAGGAAAAGCCCTGCGCGAGAGCCCCCCACCAACTCGCTGCCACCTCAAAAGTCCTTGCCACGCGAGGCCGTCTGCTCCGACACGGAGAGGCTCTCCACCTTGCCGACAGCTTCGTCGCCGCCGATATTGTGAGGCTGTTTCAGCACCTCTCCTTCGAGTTGCTTCATCCGCCGCAGGGCGACGTAGAGGAAGTTGCCGGGATAGGTGAAGTGCGAAGGCGGGTGGGGCGGCCGCCGTTCACCGGAGGTTCAGGCCCGATGGATTAGTGTGATAGCCAACGAGGAGGAGTCCATGATGACAAAGCTCTTGTCCGCCCTCGCAGCCGTAGCCTTGGCTGCGTCTTTCACCTTGCCGCTAAATGCCGCGCCCATCTTCGTGCCGAAGTCCGAGCAAGTGCAGATCGGTGCTGTCGAACAGGTCAATCACCGGCGTCATCGTCATTGGCGCGCGGATCGCCACTGGAACAGGCGGTACGCTTCCCGTTCCTGCCGCTACTACGGCAGGGGG
>UCOA01000025.1 GCA_900474095.1 Hyphomicrobiales bacterium
AAAAACCCCTCCCCAACCCCTCCCCACAAGGGGGAGGGGCTTACTCTGCCGCAACTGCAATGCTTCAGACATCCACCCAGCTAGGGAGCGCCCGCCCGCATTTAGCAAATGGGTTGGTGCCACAAGGGTGCTGCGATTTAAGTCCCTTGTGGGGAGGGGTTGGGGAGGGGTCTTTGTCTCGACGAATATCAACATCCTCACGCTCCCAGCGGCCGGAGCAGATCGCGGCTGATAATGTGCCGCTGGATTTCCGAGGTGCCGTCCCAGATGCGCTCGACGCGGGCGTCGCGCCAGAAGCGGGCAAGCGGCAGGTCGTCCATCAGTCCCATGCCGCCATAGATCTGGATCGCCTCATCGGTAATGCGGGCAAGCATTTCCGACGCGTAGAGCTTGGCTGACGCGATCTCGCGGTTGGCCGGCAGTTTCTGGTCGAGTCGCCATGCGGCCGCCAGCGTCAGATAGTCGGCGGCGTCGATCTCGGTGATCATGTCGGCGAGCTTGAAGGAGACGCCCTGATTGGCGCCGATCGGTTTGCCGAACTGTTTTCGCTCGGCAGCATAAGGAAGCGCATAATCGAAGACGCGGCGGGCGCGGCCGACGCAGGTAGCGGCAACCGTAATGCGGGTGGCATAAAGCCAGTCATTGGCGATGTCGAAACCCTTGTGGACTTCGCCGAGAATGGCGGAGGAGGGCAGTCGGCAATCGTCGAAGGAGAGGATGCAGTTCTTGTAGCCACGATGTGACACGCTGTCATAGCCGTCGCGGATTTCAAAGCCCGGCATGCCGCGATCGACGAGGAAGCAGGTGATCTTCTTCTTGGGGCCGCGCGGCGTCTCCTCTTCACCTGTGGCGATGAAGACGATGACGAAATCGGCGATGTCGGCATGGCTGATGAAGTGCTTGGTGCCGTTGACGATCCAGTCGTCGCCATCTGGCCGGGCAAAACATTTCATGCCGCGCACGTCGGAACCGGCGTCCGGCTCGGTCATGGCGAGCGCGTCGAATTTTTCGCCCTTGACCGCCGGGATCAGATATTTTTCGCGCTGGTCTTCATTGCAGGCCATCAGGATGCCGGAGGGGCGGCCGAAGAAGACGGTCAGTGCCATCGAGCCGCGGCCGAGCTCGCGCTCGACCAGTGTGAAGGTCTGGTGATCGAGCCCCGCGCCGCCAACCTCCTCGGGCATGTTGCAGGCGAAGAAGCCGAGTTCCTTGCACTTGGCCGCGATCTCCTGGCCGAGTTCGCGCGGCACGACGCCGGTGCGTTCCACCTCGTTCTCGTGCGGATAGATTTCGGTTTCGACAAAACCGCGCACGGTGTCGACGATCATCTGCTGTTCTTCGGTCAGTGCGAAATCCATGCCGAGTTCCCTCCAGTTCTTGTTTGGGGCTTCGGTCTCCTCAAACCTGCCCCTCTCCCTAGCCCTCTCCCCGCAGAGGGGGAGAGGGGACGACGGAGGTTGCCGCTTCTGTCCTTCTCCCCGCCTCGGCGGAGGAAAGGTGCCGGATATGGGGCAACCTTGCCGTCCGTTTACCGCTTCTGCCCCACTGATCGGCCAACCCCCTCCGGCCTCGGCAGACTGGCGTGCGCTTCTGCGATCGCCGTGACCTTGGCAAGCACGGCGGGCAGCGCCGGAACGGCCTTGCTCGCCCTCGAATCCACATGCAGCAGCATCTGCTCGGCGGTGGCGACAGGCTCGTTGGAAGCCGCGTTGTAGATCGTCGAGAAGATGTGCAGGCGCTTTTCGTCGTGCGAGAGGATCTGGCAGGTCGAGTAAAGCGCGTCGCCGAGCTTGGCCTCACCGAGATTGCGGATATGCGTTTCGACCGTGTAGTAGCTGTGGCCGTTCTTCACATAGTCCATATCGACGCCGATCAGACGGAGCAGGCCGTCCGACGTATCGCCGAAGACCTGCAGGTAGCGGTGTTCGGTCATGTGGCCGTTGTAATCGACCCAGGCGGCGTTGACCTTCGTGTCGAGAATGCGGATCGGTTGCGCTCCACCGAGATCGGCCTGCGGCTTTTCGGCGTCGGCCCAGAGGCGCTGTTCGAACTCGGCAAGCAGCTTGCCGGCACCCCAACCCTTGCCGCCGTCGCCGCTTTTCAGCGCATGCATGATGCCGACGAGGTTTTCGTCTCGGATGCGCTCCAGTTCGCGGATCGAGCGGCCGGCCGCCTGTGCGTCCGACTGGGCGCCGATCTTCTCGACCAATGCATCGTCGAGATCGACGACGTCGGTGAATTTCGTCCACGGCCATTTCAGGCAGGGGCCGAACTGGGCGAGAAAGTGGCGCATGCCGGCTTCGCCGCCGGCGATACGGTAGGTCTCGAACAGGCCCATCTGCGCCCAGCGCATGCCGAAGGAATAGCGCATGACATTGTCGAGCGTCTCGGTGTCGCAGATGTCGTCCCGGATCAGCCAGAGGGCTTCGCGCCACAGCGCTTCAAGCAGACGGTCGCCGACGAAGGCTTCGATCTCCTTGGCGATGACGACGCCCTTCATGCCGATCTGTTCGACGGCAACGCCGGCACGGGCAATGGTTTCCTTCGAGGTCCTCTTGCCGCCGACGAGTTCGACCAGCGGCAGGAGATAGACCGGGTTATAGGGATGCGCCACGAACATGCGCTCAGGGTTCTTCATCTCGACCTGCAGGTCGGACGGCATGAGACCCGATGTGGAGGAGCCGATCAGCGCGTCAGGGGAGGCGGCTGCGTCGATCTGGGTGAGAACACCGCGCTTCAGCTCCAGCCGTTCGGGTACGCTTTCCTGAATCCATTCAGCGCCTTGCACTGCTTCTTCAATACTGTTGCAGAAGGTGAGCGTGCCTTTCTTTGGAAGCGGTGCCATGGTGAGCATGGCATAGGCCTTTTCGGCATTGGCCATGACTTCGCCGATGATACGTTTTGCTTCCGGATGCGGATCGAACATATTGACGTCGACGCCGGCCAGGACGAAGCGCGCCGCCCAGGCCCCGCCGATAACGCCGCCGCCGATGCAGGCTGCCTTGGTGATTTTGGTCATGAGTTCCGCGTTCCCTCTAGAATTCTGTATTCGGGGTTTCCCTCATCCGGCCCGTTGCGCCAGGCCCGAAGGGCCGGATGAGGGGTCTTCGCCTCATACCCGCATTCAGCGCTTCACCAGCTTCAGCTTTTCGCGCACTTCCGCCGGGCCGATGACCCGCGCGCCCATGCCCTCGATGACCGTCACGGCCTTTTCGACGAGTTGGGCGTTGGTGGCGAGCTGGCCCTTGCCGACATAGAGGTTGTCTTCAAGCCCGACGCGGACGTTGCCGCCGGCCAACACGGCTGCTGCCGGATAGGCGAGCGCATTGCGGCCGATCGAGAAGGCTGAGAAGGTCCAGTTGTTCGGCACGTTGTTGACCATTGCCATGAAGGTGTTGAGGTCGTCGGGCGCGCCCCACGGAATGCCCATGCAGAGCTGGATGAGAACCGGATCCTCGATCAGGCCTTCCTCGACGAGCTGCTTGGCAAACCACAGGTGGCCGGTGTCGAAGGCTTCGATTTCCGGGCGGACGCCGAGTGCCGTCATCTGGCGAGCCATTTCGCGCAGCATCGACGGCGTGTTGGTCATGACGTAATCGCCGAGCGAGAAGTTCATCGTGCCGCAGTCGAGCGTGCAGATTTCCGGCCGGCATTCGGCGACGTGGGCGACGCGTTCGGTGGCGCCGGCCATGTCGGTGCCCTGCGGATTGAGCGGCAGCGGGCTCTCGACATTACCGAAGATCAGATCGCCGCCCATGCCGGCGGTGAGGTTCAGCACGACGTCGACATCGGCGGAGCGGATACGGTCGGTCACTTCCTTGTAGAGGTCGAGGCGGCGGGCGGCGGCTCCAGTTTCCGGATCGCGCACATGGCAATGGGCAACGGCTGCACCCGCCTTGGCCGCCTCGATCGCCGCATCGGCGATCTGCTTAGGCGTGATCGGCACATGGGATGATTTGGAAACGGTGTCGCCGGACCCGGTCACGGCACAGGTGATGAAAACGTCGCGGTTCATGCTCAGCGGCATAACAGCCTCCCCTTGTTCTTGTCGTGCATTACGAGCCAAGAACGAGTGCTCTGCTTTTCCTTTTCGGACGTATGTTATACATTCTCAGAACACAAAGCCGGAGATGGACGAATGCTTGCCCCACGGGACGAAACTCAGCATATCGATCTACTCGTGTTGCCGGAGACCAATCTGATCCTCGTCGCATCGGTGATCGAACCCTTGCGCGCCGCAAACCGCATTGCCGGAAAGGCGCTCTACGACTGGGACATCTTCAGTCCGGACGGCAACGCGATCGAAACCAAGAGCGGCATTCCGATCCCGGTCGCCGGGCCTTTTCGGCCACAGAAGGAAACTGCACCGCTTTTTGTTCTGTCGAGTTACAACTGGCAGGCCTATACCACCTCGCATCTGCGCATGCAGCTTTCCCAGACGGCGCGCTATCGCGAGGTAATTGCCGGCATCGAGTCAGGCTCGTGGATGCTGGCCGAGACCAGCCTGCTCGATAATTATTCCGCGACGACCCACTGGGAGGATTTCGAGGATTTCACTGGCGCCTATCCGCAGATCACCATGGTGCACGAGCGGTTCGTCATCGACGGCAAGCGCATCACCACCGGCGGATCGCTGCCGACGCTCGACCTGATGCTGGAATTGATCCGCCGCCAGCACAGCTATTCGCTGGCGCTCGAAGTCTCCCGCCTGTTCATCTATGAGCAGGAGCGCACGCGCGGCGACCTCCTGCAGGTGCCCGCGATCGGTAACATGCGTATTCTCGACGCGCGCGTTGGCGCGGCCGTCAAGCTGATGGAGGAGACGGTCGATGCGCCGCTGACCCTGACGCGTCTCGCCAAGCGGGCTGGCGTCAGCGCTCGTCATCTGCAGGACCTGTTCCAGGAGACGATGGGTGTCGCGCCGCATGCGCACTATTTGGCGCTGAGGCTGAACGCGGCGCGGCGCAAGGTCATCGAGACGCGGGCCGATTTCGCCGATATCGCTGCCGCCACCGGCTTCAACTCATCCTCTGCCTTTTCACGCAGCTACCGCGCCCATTATCGGGAAAGCCCGAGCGAGACGCGCAGGCGACTGAAGCTCAAGAACTGAATCTGTTCATGCGTCGATTCAAGTTGCGAAAGATTTGCGAGTTGAATCAGCGCTTTGGCGAGTGGCTTGAAGGTTCTGAATCAGAGGGTGGCGCCGACATCATCGTCAGCATGGCCTCGCCGGCCTGCCGCGACAGGGCGTTTTTCTGCCAGGCGAGCGAAAGGCTTTGCATATAGCCCGGCCCCAGCCTGCGCATCGCCGGGGCATTTCTGACACGCGCGGCGGAGCTTTCGGGAAGCATCGAAAGATAGCCGTGGTTCATCACCAGGTTGAGGATGACGGGGATGGAATCGACCTCGATAACCGTCAGGCGGTTTCGTTCCTGCTCGCCTAAAATTTTGCCAATGAAATGCTCTGCCTGTTGGCGAAGACCGCTCTTCAGGCTGGGAACGGCGATCGGGTTGGCTTGAAGCAGCCCACCGATATCCTCGCCGTGCGTGGTAAACAGCGAGGGATGTCCGGCCAACGCCAATGGTGTGCGGGAAATGAGCCGCCCCTCGAATTCTGCCGGGAATGTTTCGAGATCGAGCAGCACGACGTCGAACCGGCGGCTCTTCAGCCCGGCGATCAACTCATCCGCGGTGGTGCTGGAGATAAAAAGCGGCTGGCGCGGGCGGGCCCGGTGCCATTCGGCGGTCAGCGCCGCGAGCATGCGGGCGATTTCGCTTTCCGGGCCGAGTGGCATGACCGAGCCGAAACGCCATGTGGCGGCCGTTCGTCGGAACCGGTCGCCGGACGCACGCGAAAGTCGCCGCCAGATATCAAACAGGCTCTCGGCGATCGGGATCGCCGCCAGGCCCTCTGGCGTACAAGCGATGCCGGACGGGGAGCGGATCAGCAGATCATAGCCAAGATCCCGTTCGAGCTCGGCCATTTGTCGGGTCAACTGCGGCTGACCGGCGCCCGCTATCTTTGCAGCGCCACGAATGCTGCCGCTGCGCGCGACGGTGACGAAACGGTCAAGGGCCGCGAGACTGATCGAGGGCACGCCGACCGATGGTGCGCCGGGCGACAGAAGCGCTTGTACGGCGCGGTTCGCCGCCGCCAGATCGGCCTGCCGGCTTTGTGCCTCCAGCGTCGGCACGAGAATGCCGCCCTCGCGCCTGACGAGCGGTACTGCGATTGCGGCTTCGAAACGCTTGAGCGCTGCGCTGACGGTTGCCACCGGTCGGCCTGCGGCCTTTGCGGCCCGACGAATTCCTCGCTCTTCTAGAATGGCATGAACAAGGGCGAGCGTGGCGGTATCCATGATCTGTTTCATCCTTGCGAAGGCAGAGGCGGGACAAAGGCAGGGTGATCCGAAATGGATATCTCATGTTCCGTTTTTGGGATATATCACAATCGGGAAGATTGGGCATAGCATGTGCGGCATCAAACGTGAGTCAAAGCATGCACGCATCGGTGAAAACCATTACGCTGACTGGCAATCCGCTCGACTTCTCCGCGCTGGAGAAGATCGGTTCCGGCCTCCATATGCCGATGGTGGCCGAGCAGTCTTTCGCGCGGGTCAAATCCGCACATACGGTCATCGCCGACCGCCTCGCCATGGGATTGCCGGTCTACGGCGCCAACACCGGCGTCGGCTCGATGAAGGACCGCCTGTGGACGGTCGATGATCTCACGGAGTTCAACGCTGCGCTCGTCAAGGCCCACCATTTCGGCACCGGCGAATTGTTTTCCCAGGCGATCGTCCGCAAGGCCATCGCCATTCGCATCAATACCGCGCTTGGCGGCCATACCGGCTGCAGCGTCGATCTCGTCAAGGCGTTTCTCGGCCTTCTGGAACGCGGCGTCGTGCCTGCCGTCCATCGTCATGGTTCGATCGGCTGCGCCGATATCGGTCTGATGGGGCAGGTGGCTTCCGTTTTGATCGGCACGGGTGAGGCATTTTTCCGTGGTGAGTTGCTGCCCGCCGCCGAAGCCCTGCGCCGCGCCGAGCTTAAGCCCTTCGTCATGCAGCCGCGCGATGCGCTGGCAGCGCTCAGCGTCAACGCGACGGCTTTCGCCGCGGCGACCGATGTACTGCGCCAAGCAGCTTCCGCCGTTCGTGTCTCGATGGCGACCGGCCTGATGTCGTCACTCTCCTTGGGCGCTTCCGCCGATCCGTGGCGGGTTGCCGCGACGCTTGCGACGCGCGGCGAAGCGCTGGTCGGCTCCTGGCTCTACGGCCAGTCCAACGTAGTCGACTGGCCGCTGCCGACGGCGATCCATGATCCCTTGAGCCTGCGCATGACTGCGCAGGTGTTCGGGGCTGCCGTGGATACGCTTCTCGTCGCCGCCGAACGGTTGGTCGATGCAACCTATCTGTCCGACGACAATCCGGTGGTGCTCGGCGGCCAGGTGCACGCGTCGGGCGCCTCGCTGCCGCTGACGACCACGCTCTATATCGAGACGGCGCAGATCGCCTTCTCCCATGTGGCGCGCAACATGCTGAACCGCTGCATCCTGCTCTCGAACGGCGTGCGGCGGAACCTGCCGATCAATCTCGTCGCTCCCGGTGAGGTGGCGAGCGGACTTGGGCCGCTGATGAAACTGGTCGTCGAACTCTATATGCGCGTCCAGTCGATGGCGGTGCCGCTGTCGGCACAGTCGATCGTCGTCGCCGGAGGTCTCGAGGAGGAAGCGACCTTCCTGCCGCTCATCGTCGAGCGCATGGAGATGCAGGTGCGCGATCTGCGTCAGATGGCGGCGATCGAGGCGCTGCTGTCGGCACAGGCGATCGATCTGCTCGGTGACAAGCCTCAGGGCGTGACGCAGATAGCCTATGATTGCGTCCGGGCACTGAGCCCGGTCTACCTGAAGGATCGGCCGCTCTCAAAGGAGATCGAGGCTCTTCACGAAGTATTTGCATCCGAGGATTTGCTGTTCGCCCTGGTCGCTGCGGCTCCGATGCCTGAATTCGACGATTTCTTCGCGCTCGGCCAATAACGAAGGGAAGCGCCGATGTCTGATTTCGATCTGGTTCTGAAGGGCACAGTCGTTCTTCCCGATCGCCTCGTCGAGGGCGGGCACGTGGCTGTGCGCGATGGCAAGATCGCCTTTGTCGGCCAAGGCGAGATGCCTGCCGCCCGCGAACGTCATGATCTCGGGCAAGCGCTTATCCTGCCCGGCGCCATCGACGCGCAGGTGCATTCGCTGAGCCAGAAGGATCAGGAGGATTTCATCTGGTCGACGCGCTCCGCTGCCGCTGGCGGCGTCACAACAATCGTCGACATGCCCTATGACGAGGGCAACTTGGTCTGCTCGGCGCAGGCCGTGAAGCGCAAGATCGCTCACGCCGGCCCGCAGGCACGTATCGACTTTGCACTCTACGGCACCATTGACCCCGAGGAAGGTCCGACAAGGATCGGCGAAATGGTCGCTGCCGGCGTCGCGGCCTTCAAGTTCTCGACCTTCGGCACCGATCCGAAACGCTTTCCGCGCATCCCGTCGGGTCTTCTCGAAGATTGTTTTCGCGTCATTGCGCCGACCGGGCTGGCGGCGGGTGTCCATAACGAGGACGATGAGGCTGTGCGCGCGGCGATCGACAAGGTGCGGGCGGCGGGTATCACCGATTACCGGGCGCATGGCCTGTCGCGGCCGCCGCTGACGGAGTTGCTCGCCACCAACCAGATCTATGAAACGGGGGCTGCGACCGGCTGCCCGGCCCATGTGGTGCATTGCTCTGTGGGGCGAGGCTACGAGATTGCCGCTGCCTACCGGGCGCAGGGATACCGCGCCACCATCGAATGCTGCATTCACTATCTCGTTCTCGACGAGGAGAACGATGTCAAGCGGCTTGGCGGCAAGGCGAAGATCAATCCGCCGATCCGGCCGCGCGCCGAGGTGGAAAAGCTCTGGCGGCATGTGGCTGACGGCAACGTCACGCTGGTCTCGACCGATCACGTCAGCTGGTCGGAAAACCGCAAGACCAATCCGGACATGCTGGCTAATGCTTCCGGCGTGCCGGGGCTGGAAGTGATGATCCCGCTCTTCGTCAAGGGTGCGCTGGAGCGGGGCATTCCTTTGACCCGTGCTGCGGAACTGATGGCGCTCAATCCGGCCCGGCATTTCCGTCTCGATCACCGCAAGGGTGCGCTCGAAGGCGGCAAGGACGCCGACATCGCCGTTCTGACGCCGGAGCCCTACACCTACGATGCGGCTGAAAGTGGCAACAACGTCGTCGGTTGGTCGCCGTACAACGGCGTCCGGCTGCCGTGGCGCGTGGCCGCCACCTACAACCGCGGCAGGCTTGTCTTCGACGGCAAGTCCGTGCTCGCCGAGCCGGGGGCCGGCGAGTTTATCCGGCCTCTGCCGAGCCTGCCGCTGCGCGAGGCCGTGTGATGGCGGTGATCGAAACCAATCTACCGGTTGATGCACGCCGCATCGCCGACATCATCAAGGGGCTGGCGCGGATCACCGAGCCGGACCGTCCGTATACGCGGCGCGCCTTCACGCCGCTGTTTCTGGAGGGGCGAGCCTTTCTCGAGCAGCGCTTCAAGGCCGCCGGTCTCGAAACCCGGATCGATGCTTCTGGAAACCTGATCGGCCGCCGCAAGGGCCGGAAGTCCGGTCTCGGCACGATCATGCTTGGGTCGCATTCCGACACGGTGCCGGAGGGTGGAAGGTTCGATGGTATCGCTGGTGTGGCGGCAGCACTCGAGGTCGCGCACGCGTTGAGCGATGCCGGCATCCGGCTCGATCATGATCTGGAGGTAATCGATTTCCTGGCGGAAGAAGTCTCGGTCTTCGGCGTTTCCTGCATCGGCAGCCGCGGCATGGCGGGGTTGCTACCTGACGGATGGCTCAGCCGGACTCATGGGGAATTAACGCTGCGGCAAGGCATGGTCGACGCCGGCGGCGATCCGTCGCGCCTGGCCCAGCAAAAGCGGTCCGACATCAAGGCCTTTCTGGAACTTCATATCGAGCAAGGGCCGGTGCTCGAAGCCGAACGCTGCGACGTCGGGATTGTGACGGCCATTGCCGGGATCACCCGGATCGAAACCTTGTTCGAGGGCCAGGCTGATCATGCCGGCACCACGCCGATGGGCCGCAGGCGCGACGCGCTGACTGCGGCTGCAAGAATGGTAGGCGAGGTCGAGAGGCTCGGCATTGCGTTTTCAATGGGCGAGGGGCATTTCACGGCGACGGTGGGCGAATTTTCGATCGAGCCGAATGCGGCCAATGTCGTGCCGTCCCGAGCCCGGCTGCTGATCGATGCGCGGGCGGAGCAGCGAGCCGACATGGAGCGCTTCATCGCCGAGATCGACCAGCTCGCCGTCGATATCCAGCGCGACACAGGCGTCTCGATTGCCTCGCCAAAATTGATATCGGACAATTTCCCGACGCCCGCCGATCCGCTAGTGCTGAGCAATCTCGAACAAGCCTGCGATCGCTTTGGCGCCAAACATCGCCGCATGGCTTCTGGCGCCGGGCATGACACCGCCTGGATGGCGCGGATTTCGAAGGCGGCGATGATCTTCATCGCCTGTCGCGAGGGCCGGTCGCACACGCCGGACGAATGGGCCGACAATGACGATATCGCTCTCGGAACGGCGGTGCTGTTCGAGGCCGTCAGGAAACTCGATGCGGATTTACAGGGAGCGCGCTGATGGGCCGGGTACTCACAGAAAAAGACGTCGAGGCGGCGGTCAAGGGTGGCTCGGTCTATGCCGCCGGCGGCGGTGGATGGGCGCATCATGGACGTATGCTCGGCTATGCCGCGGTCTCGATCGGCAAGCCGGAGCTGGTGTCCATCGATGAGCTTGATGCCAATGACTGGGTGGCGACGGCTGCTGCGATCGGTGCGCCGGCCTCGACCACGCCCTGGGAAATGCGCGGCGTCGATTACGTCAAGGCGGTGCAACTGCTGCAGAAGGCGCTTGGCGAAAAGATCGCCGGGCTGATCGTCGGTCAGAACGGCAAGTCGTCGACGCTGAACGGCTGGCTGCCGTCGGCCATTCTCGGAACGAAGGTGGTCGATGCCGTCGGTGACATCCGCGCCCATCCGACCGGAGACATGGGATCGATCGGTCTTGCTGGTTCGCCCGAGCCGATGATCCAGACGGCGGTCGGCGGCAACCGCGAGGAAAATCGCTATATCGAGCTCGTCGTGCGCGGCGCGACTGCCAAGGTCTCGCCGATCCTGCGTACAGCCTCCGACATGTCCGGCGGGTTCATCGCGTCGGCTCGCAATCCGGTGCGTGCATCCTACGTCAAGGCCAATGCGGCGCTCGGCGGCATCTCGCTCGCCCTGACTCTTGGTGAGGCGATCATCGCGGCGGAAGGCAAGGGCGGTAGCGCGATCATCGACGCCATCGTCAAGACGACCAATGGCGCGATCCTCGCCAAAGGCACGATTACCGACAAATCGGTCGTCTATACCAAGGAAGCCTTCGATATCGGCACGGTGACCCTGGGGAAGGGCGATGACTCTACGGTACTCCACGTCATGAACGAATACATGGCGGTGGAGAATGCTGGAGCTGTGCGGCTCGCGACCTTCCCGGATGTCATCACGACGCTGTCGCCCGAAGGCGAACCGTTGAGTGTCGGCCAGTTGCAGGTGGGCATGAATATTTTCGTGCTGCATGTGCCGAAGACGGTGATCCCGCTCGCTTCCAGCGTGCTCGATCCGTCGGTCTATCCGTCGGTCGAAAAGGCCATGGGGATTGAGCTGGCGCGCTATGCTTTGTCCGGCCGGATATAAGGAGAGCGAGCCATGTCGCGCGACGCCGGTCTCGAGGAACTGATCAGGCAGGAGCTTGGTGAAAGACCGACGCTTTCCGAAAAGCCGATGTTCGGTGGCCTTGCCTTTCTCCTCGACGGTAATCTCCTTTGCGGCGCGCGCAACGACGGCATGCTGGTGCGCCTCGGCAAGGGCAATGATGGCTGGGCGCTGGCGCTTGCCGGCATCGAACCCATGGTGATGGGTGACCGTCAGATGAATGGTTGGGTGCGCGCTGGCGCGAAGGCCTATGGCGACGATGCCCTGCGCAATCGCCTGCTCGATGCGGCACTCGCCTATGTTGTCTCCCTGCCGCCGAAGTGAACGACAAACGATGCGTACCTCCTCTTCGCGCTAGTTCTTCCGCGGGAGCGGCGCGAGAGACAGGTACGATCGCAGATAAGAAGAAGGAAGAACCGCGATGCCGAAACCCAACCCACGCCACCCCAATTTCCCGATCCCCGGCGGCACGGAGTTGCGTGCCAAGGGCTGGCGGCAGGAGGCGCTGCTGCGGCTTCTGGAAAACGTGCTTTCAGTCGGCGAGGACCCGGACAATCTGATCGTCTATGCGGCGCTCGGCAAGGCGGCGCGCAACTGGGCGTCCCACAAGGCGATCGTCAAGACGCTTTTGGAAATGGACGAGGACCAGACGCTGGTGATCCAGTCCGGCAAGCCGGTGGGGCTCTTGAAGACCCATGCGAAGGCGCCGCTCGTCATCATGGCCAATTGCAACATCGTCGGCCAATGGGCGAAGGCCGAGGTGTTCTATGAACTGGAGAGGCAGGGGCTGATCTGCTGGGGCGGCCTGACCGCCGGCGCCTGGCAGTATATCGGCAGCCAGGGCGTCATCCAGGGTACCTATGAAATCTTCATGCGCATCGCCGAAAACCGGTTCGGCGGCGATCTCGCCGGCCGTTTCATCCTGACGGCCGGTCTCGGCGGCATGGGTGGCGCACAGCCGCTGGCCGGTCGCATGGCGGGGGCTGCGATCCTCTGCATCGACGTTGATCCCGTCCGGGCCGAAAAACGCAAGGCCATCGGCTATCTCGAACATGTGGCACCGGATCTCGATACGGCGCTTGCGATGATCGATGAGGCGGTCAAGGAAAAGCGCGCCACCTCCATTGGCCTCGTCGGCAATGCAGCGGCGCTCTACCCGGAAATTGCCAAGCGCGGCATCGTGCCCGATATCGTCACCGACCAGACCTCGGCGCATGATCTGGTCTACGGCTACGTGCCGAAGGGCATGAGTATCGAAGAGGTGAAACGGCTGCGTGTCGAGGGCCAGGGCCAGTTGATGGCCGCCAGCCGCGCCTCGATCGTCGATCATGTGAGGGCCATGCTGGAGTTTCAGGGGAAGGGCGCGGAAGTCTTCGACAACGGCAACCTGATCCGCACCCAGGCGCGGGAAGGCGGCGTTGCCAACGCATTCGACATCCGCATTTTCACCGAGGCCTATCTCAGGCCGCTGTTTGCCCGCGCCATCGGGCCTTTTCGCTGGATGGCGCTGTCGGGCGAGGAGAGCGACATCGCCCGCATCGACGACCTGCTCCTCACGATGTTTCCGGACAACAAGATCGTCACCAACTGGATCCGGCTGGCACGGGAAAACGTGCCCTTCGAGGGCCTGCCCGCCCGCATCGCCTGGCTCGGTCACGGCGCGCGCACGGAACTCGCGCTCGCCGTCAATACACTGGTCGCTTCCGGCGACCTCAAAGGCCCGATCGCCTTTTCCCGCGACCATCTCGACGCCGGCGCCATGGCGCATCCGAACATCATGACCGAGCGGATGAAGGACGGCTCCGATGCCATCGCCGACTGGCCGCTGCTTGATGCCATGCTGCTCTGCTCCTCCATGGCCGATCTCGTCGCCGTCCACTCCGGCGGCGGTGGTTATGCCGGATATATGACCAGCTGCGGCGTGACCGTGGTGGCCGATGGCACGGAGAGCGGAGCGGAACGGCTGAACCATGCGCTGACCAACGATACGTCGCTGGGCGTCATCCGTTACGCAGATGCGGGATACGAGGAGTCGATGGACGAGATCGGCAGGAAGGGGATCGGGTATATCGGCTTGAGTTGAAGCGAGGACCTGCGTCTCGCTCGCGTATGCAGGCCGATAGCTGACGCCTTGGCAAGGATCATGGCACGCGGTAGCATGTCCGTTTGGAGGAGGCTCCCATGACGTCGAGCTTCAATGTCCGCAGCGCGTCTGGTTATGAACAGCTCATGGGGCGCTGGAGCCGCCAGCTCGCACCGCTTCTGATCGACTTCGCAGGTCTGTCGGATGGCGAACGTGTCCTCGACGTGGGGTGCGGGACTGGCAGCCTGACATTTGCGCTTCCGAAAGCTGCCAATGTCAGCGAGATTGCCGCGATCGACTATTCGCCTGTCTTTGTCGAGGAAGCGACACGGCGCAACGCCGATCCGCGGATCACCATACAGGAAGCAGATGCGTGCGCCCTTCCGTTCAAGGACGGGTACTTCGATCGAGCGCTGTCGCTTCTGGTTCTCCATTTCGTACCCGAGGCGGGAAAGGCGATCTCGGAAATGCGGCGCGTCGTGCGTCCGGGCGGCGTGGTCGCCGCCGCGGTCTGGGACCACCTCGGCGGCATGCCGGGCATGCGAATGATGGTGGATACCGTGGCCATGCTGGACGAAAATGCGCGCCAACTGCGGAGCCACTATTGTTTCCAGCCGATGATGCGGCCGGACGAAATGAAGCAGAGCTTCATCGAGCATGGGCTCACGGAGGTGGAGCAGGCGTCGCTCCTGATCCGAATGGACTATCAGTCGTTCGAAGATTACTGGGAGCCCATTGCCGCGGGCGAGGGGCCGCTGGGAAAGTATGTGGCTGCGCTTGGCCCTGCACAACGGAGTGTGACTGACGCTGCGGTGAAGGCCGCTTATGAGGCGGGTCAGCCGGATGGGCCAAGATCGTTTGCAGCGGTGGCCTGGGCTAGTCGGGGCGTCGTTCCATTCGCCTGATGGACGGCTTTCGGAGCCGCCCTACTACGCGGATGATCGCGATGGCTGCGGCGCGGCACCACTTTCGGGATACCGCGCCGTCCGGATCAGGCGTCGACGAGCGCCAACTGGGCCCGCGCCTGCAGGACCTGCGAGCAGGCATTGGCGGCTTCCACGCCCTTGACGATGAAATGGTCGCGGAAGAAGCGGATATGGGCTTCCGATTCCTGGAAATTGTGCGGTGTGAGTACGGTGGACAGGACGGGCACGCCGGTGTCGAGCTGCACGCGCATCATGCCGTCAAGCACGGTGCCAGCGACGAAATCGTGGCGGTAGATGCCGCCGTCGACGATGAATGCGGAGCCGATAATGGCCGAGTAGCGGCGGGTTTTGGCGAGCGTCTGCGCATGCAGCGGGATTTCGAGAGCGCCGGGCACATCGAAGATTTCGATGTCCGAAGTCTTGCCGCTGAGTTTTTGCCAATGGGCCACGAAGGAGTTGACGCATTGATCGACGATATCGGCGTGCCAGCGGGCGCGGATGATTGCGATTTTCTGGATGGGGTGGGAAGCGATTGTCATGTCAGTCTGGCCTTTCAAGGGTTGAGCCATTTTTCAATGATCCCCTTGGGCGAACACGCAGGCGCGGCAACCCCTTGGAAAAAAGGGACCCCCGATCTGCTTGCTCTCTTTCATCCGGACTTTAACCGTCGGCTCCGGAATTCAACCGGATCTGCTGACCTTCATGCGCGTATGCTGGCATACGGCGTCTGAAGCGCTCGCGGGCTCCGGAAATTTCTTCCCGTTACCGCCGGTGGGGAGTTTCACCCCGCCCTGAGAACGTGCGAGGCTGACTATAAGGATCGGCGTGCGGGCGTCAAATGCGGTGTGCGACGCGCGCAGCGAAAAAGGCGACAGATTTTCCAATCAATCTGTCGCCTGGAGCAATTTTTTTCGGGATAGCCGGTGGTTATTCGCGAATGATCAGGAGATCGCTTGCCGTGAAGCGCAGCGTAACGACCTCGCCCACGGCGGGCGGGTTGCGGCCCGGTGCGTTGAACATGTCGAAGGAGATGACGGGCTCGCCCACCTTCATGCGCGTGCGGATGACCGAACCGAGGAAGTTGCTGGAGATGACCTGCCCGGTCAGTGCCGTATCGCCCCGCGCACCTTCAGCAATCGAGCCCGCTTCCGGCCGCAGCGCCAGCGAAACCTTGTCGCCGGCCTTTGCCGGGCCGAGTGGCTCCCGCAGCGTGATATCCTGGTCTCCGATCGAGATGCGATTTGCCGTGGGATCGACGACCGTGCCTTCGATCAGGTTCAGCGTGCCGACAAAGGAGGCGACGAAGCGGGTCGCCGGTCTGTTGTAGATGTCGAACGGCGTGCCGATCTGGTCGGCGCGGCCGGCGTTCATGACGACGATTCGGTCGGAGATCGACAGCGCCTCTTCCTGGTCGTGCGTGACGAAGACGGTGGTGATGCCGAGCTGCTGCTGGATCATCCGGATTTCCTCGCGCAGGGAGACGCGGATCTTGGCGTCGAGGGCCGACAGCGGCTCGTCGAGCAGAAGCACCTGAGGTTTCGGTGCCAGCGCACGGGCGAGCGCCACGCGCTGCTGCTGGCCGCCGGACATCTGGTAGGGAAAGCGGTCGGCAAGGTGGCCGAGATGGATGAGCCCCAGCATTTCCTTGACGCGGGCATCGATGGCCGCCTTGTCCATGCCGGCGACCTTCAGGCCGAAGGCAACGTTGTCGTGCACGGTCATGTTCGGGAACAGCGCATAGGCCTGGAAGACCATGCCGATATTGCGTTGGTTCGGCTTCAGTTCGTTCTGGTTGCGGCCATTGATGACGATCGTTCCCGCAGATGGCGCCTCAAAGCCGGCGACCATGCGCAGGACGGTGGTCTTGCCACAGCCCGACGGACCGAGAAAGGAGACGAATTCTCCCTTTTCGATCGCCATGTCGAAATCCTTGACGACCTGAACGGGACCGAAGCTCTTCTGAATGCCGGTAAGTGTGAGAAAGGACATGGACGATCAATACCTCAGGGCCTGGAAGGAGCCGATTTGTTGAGACGGGAGGCGAGCTGCAAAAGCGCCATCGACAGCCAGGTGATGGCAAAGGCGATGATCGCAAGCGCCGGCGGCTCATAGGCGCGGTTGGCGCCGATCAGCTGCAGATAGGGACCGAAAGCCGGGCGGTTGAGCAGCGATGGCATGGTGAATTCGCCGATGACGATGGCAAAGGTGATGAAGGCGCCGGAGAGAACACCGCTCATGACGTTCGGAAAGATGCATTTGAACATGATCGTCGGCCAGGATGCGCCGAGGCTCTGGGCCGCTTCCGTCAGGGTGCCGACATCGATGGTGCGCATAGCGGTATCGACCGAGCGATACATGTAAGGCAGCGACAGCGTCATGAACGAGAACATCAGAAGGGCATCGGTGCCGCGCGCCGAACCGGTAAAGGGGATGAAGGACGAGGAGTTGTAGAGACGCAGATAGCCGAAAACGATGACGATTGCCGGAATGACCAGCGGCATCAGGGTGATGAACTCAACGACCGGCCTCATCTGCGGCAGGCGCAGGCGGACCCAGTAGGCCGTCGGCACCACCAGCAGAACGCCGAAGATGATGGTGAGGATTGCCATGACGATCGAGTAGCTGAAGGATTCACGGAACTGGACATCCGAGAACACCGAGCGATAGGCGTCGAAGGAATATTCTCCGCGGCGCATGCGCAGCGAGAATTCGAACGTCGCGATCAGCGGAACGACGAAATAGGAGGCGCCGAAAAGGATGGCGATCCAGGCGCCGATTTTCTGTGTCTTCATTTCTGCCACCGTTCGGCGCGCATGCGGAGCCAGATATAGATGAGGTTGGAAATGCCGGTGATGACGATCATGCCGAGCGCCAAAGCGTAGCCGAGGTTCGGATTGTGCAGCACGTCGCCGCGGATCTGGGCGTAGAGCTGGATCGGCACGATGTTGAAAGTCGAACCGGTCAGCGAATAGGCGGTCGCGATGGCGCCGAACGAGTTGGCGAACAGAAGCAGCGTCGTGCCGAGGATGCTAGGAAACAGGATCGGCAGCGCCACTTTCATCCAGTATTGCGTGTTGGTCGCGCCAAGGATCTCAGCCGCTTCGCGCCATTCCTTCTTCAGCCCGTCGAGCGCAGGCGTGATGATCAGCACCATCAGCGGAATCTGGAAGTACATGTAGGTGATGGTCAGGCCAAGGAAGCTCAACAGATTGAAGCCCGTGGCGTAGAGATTGATACCGAACCAGTCACGCAGCAAAATCGTCACGAGGCCGGTGCGGCCGAGCGTGGCGAGAAAGGCAAAGGCCAGCGGCACGCCGGCGAAGTTCGAGGCGACACCGGAAAAGGTCAGGAGCGAGGAGCGGATCCAGGAGGGCAGGCCGCCGAGCACGACGGCCCAGGCAAGGAAGAAGCCGATGAATGCACCGCCCAGTGACGAAGCCAGGCTGACTTTTATCGAAATCCAGTAGGAGGCAATAATCTTGTCGGTGAAAAGGCCCCGGATGTTGTCGAAGGTGAATTCTCCGGCCGGATTGAGAAAGGCACCGGTGACCAGATAGAGCGTCGGGGCGATCAGGAACATGACTGCGAAGAGCAGGAAAGGTGTGATGCCGAGCCAATCGATGGCCGTTTTCTTCAAATCAATGGCCTGTTTGGCGCTCATCCTGAAACCGTTCGGTAAAATTGAAAAACAGCCTTCCCGCGCGGTCGCGGGAAGGCCTTGGTAGGTCAGGTCTTACTGCACGTTGGCGCCGACGACGCTGTCCCAGCCCTTGGTGATGACTTCCTTGTAGGCTTCCTGTTCTTCGAGCGTCGGGAACACGGCCTTTTCATAGGATGCGGCCGGCGGCAGCTTGGCGAGCAGGTCCTGCGGGATCTTGCCGTTCTTGGCGAGATCGTTGAAGCGGATCGGGTGGCAATAGCCCTTCAGCCAGCCGAGCTGACCTTCGTCGGAATAAAGGTATTCCATCCACAGCTTGGCAGCATTCGGGTGGGGGGCGTAGGCCGAGATCGCCTGGACGTAGACACCGGCGACAACGCCGGTCGCCGGGACGACGACGTCGACCGGCGGGTTTCCGGCAAGCGTGTCGCGGTCGGCGAGCGCGTTGTAGTCCCAGCGCAGGATGATCGGCGTCGTGCCCTGGGCGAGCGGAGCGGACTTGCCGATGACTGGGACGAAGTTACCCTTCGAGTTCAGTTCCTTGAAGAAGGCAAGGCCCGCTTCGCCGGCCTTGGCGACGTCGCCGCCAGCAGCCGAAAGACCGGCTGCGAAAACGCCGGAGATGGCCTGGTTTGCGGTGCGCGGGTCACCGGCAAGGGCGACCATGTTGGCGAATTCAGGCTTCAGGAGGTCGGCCCAGTCCTTCGGGCTTTCCTTGACGAGGTCCTTGTTCACTTCGAAGGCCATAACGCCATAATAGTCGCCATACCAGTAGCCTTCAGCGTCCTTGGCCGAATCCGGGATCGTGTCCCAGGTTTCCACCTTGTAAGGCTGGATGAGCTTTTCAGCCTTTGCGGACGGGCCGAAGGAGAGGCCGACGTCGATAACGTCCGGTGCCTGGTCGCCCTTGTTGTCCTTGTTGGCCTTGATGGCTTCGATTTCGTCACCCGAACCGGCGTCCGGGTTGAGTTCGTTAACGGTCAGGCCGTACTTGGCCTTGAAGCCTTCGATGACGCCGCCGTAGCCGCACCAGTCGTGGGGCAGGGCGATCGTGGTCAGCGTGCCTTCTGCCTTGGCAGCAGCAATCAGTTCGGCGCTCGGTTCGGCGGCGGCAATGGCGGTCGATGCCATGACCATGGCGGTCGAAAGCGAAAGCAGGCGGCGTATATGTGAAATCACTGGTCTTCTCCTCTTGTGGTTATATCAGGCAGCTTCGATGGAAGCTGATACTGGGGTCCGATGAAGCTTATGTGACAGGTGATGTCCTCTTTGCGACCAGACATTCGCAGCCAGAACACCTTCATTTTATTTTAAAAATTCAATCCGACCCGATGCAGGCGGCAATTATACCACTTATTGAATTGCGGTTCGCGACATCCTTCGTCAGGGGCCGCCACGGTGTTTATGTCCCCTACTCCTCCTAAAGCGGCTTGCGGAAAAGCCGTGTTGAATCGAACAGACCCTCGAGCGTTTTCATGCGGCCGCGCGTCTCGTCCCAGATGGAACTCTGCACGGCCTCGATCAGCGCTTCGACGGCAAAAAGAATGACGACCGAACTGTCCCAGGCGGAGGGTGCTTCGATCTGGATGCGGAAAACACGTCGAGCCGACTTGGCAATCGGAGAGCTCCACTGATCGGTGAAGAGAATGATTTCGACGCCGCGCTCGCGGGCGATGCGGGCCAGCGTCTCCATTTCCTGCTCATAGCGGCGAATATCGAACATGATCAGGACGTCGCCCTTTTTCATGTCGAGTACGTAATGCGGCCAGGAGCTGGAATTGGCTGCGATCTGGGTGACGCCGGAGCGGATGACCTGCAGATGCGTAAAGAAATAATCGGCAAGAGCGCGGGTGATGCGGCCGCCAACCAGATAGATATTGCGCTTTCGGTCGGCAATCGTCGCGGCCGCACCATCGAACTCAGCCGTCTCGAGCTGAGCGAGGCTGGCGCGCAAGTTGTTCATCGTCGCGTCGGCGAAGCGGTTGAGGATATGCGTGCCGGGTGCATTGGCGGCCCAGCGATCGTGCTTGCTGATCGGATTGGAGATCGTCGCTTCGAGTTCCTGGTGGAGTCGCTGCTGGAAATCGGGAAACCCGCGGAAGCCGATCTTCTGCACCATGCGGGCAACAGTCGGCGTCGACACGCCTGCGTTCTCGGCAACAGTCGTGATGCTGCCGAGTCCGGAAACCGGGTAATTGTCGAGAAGCGTCGCCGCCAACTGCTTTTCCGCGCGCGTCAGCACGGAGAAATGGGCGTTGATCACATCCGACACGGTGCCTTCAGAGCTTGTCAAAATCGATCCCCTAGCTGGTCTTTGCCAGCTTTGTGACAGAGTAAACATCGCTGTCACAATTCGAGTCAATGGCCTTTTTGAAGAGATCGTTTCAGTTTTCGGTTGACATGGGTAAAATCGTGAAGAATTCTTTTCATTAACCAGTGCTTGTAGGCTCCTTTCCCGGGTATGGCTTTCAGTTCTGACGGGCAACTGAAGAGGAAAACGCATTTTGACGGGGCTTTTGACCGAGGCGGATGGCGCGCCTGTCGCAGTGGAAAACCGAGAGGCATCAAGCCCGGTTCTCTTGATTTGCGAGCATGCGTCACGCCGCCTTCCGGAGAAAATGGGCACGCTCGGTCTTTCGCCCGAGGCCCTGTCCAGCCACATCGCCTGGGATCCGGGGGCGCTTTCTGTGTGCCAGCTCTTGGTGAGAAGCATTGATGCTGCGCTGATCTATCAGCGCTTTTCACGCCTGGCCTATGATTGCAATCGCCCTCCGGAGGCGGAAGCTGCCATGCCGCCCGTCAGCGAAGTGTTCGAGATACCGGGCAATGCCGCGATTTCAGCGTCAGAGCGCCGGGTAAGGACCGAGGCGCTTTACGTTCCCTTCCGTGACGAACTCGAGGATTTTATCGCCGCGCGTAAGGCGAGTGGCCGACCGCCTGTGCTTGTGACGATGCATACCTTCACACCCGTCTATCACGGCAGGCAGCGGGATGTCGAAGTCGGTATCCTGCACGACACGGACAAAAGGCTGGCCGACCGCATGCTTTCGGTCGCCGGGAAAACGAAACGCTACGATGTCCGCCGCAACGAGCCCTATGGGCCGGCCGACGGCGTCACGCATACACTCATCGAGCATGGCTTGAAGAATGGCCTGCTCAACGTAATGATCGAGATCCGCAACGATCTCGTTTTGGATGAAGTCGGTCAAAAGGTCATGGCCGATTATCTGACAGGCCTGCTGGGTGAAAGCCTGGCGTCACTGTCGCAATAAAAAGACCTGGGGAGCGGCATGTCCGCGGAGATTGGTCCATGAACTTCCATGGACACCGGCACTTCAGCCGACCGGCAATACCGCCGGAGGCTGGTCGATACAGGGGAAAAAAATGTCAGACTATACTGATACAGACAAGCACGAGGACATGCAGGTCCTCCATTCGATGGGCTATGCACAGGAACTTGAACGGCGCATGAGCTCGTTCTCGAACTTCGCCGTATCCTTTTCAATTATCTGCATTCTTTCGGGCGGCATCAACTCGCTGGCACAGGCGACGTCCGGGGCCGGTGGCGCTGCGATCGGCATCGGCTGGCCGCTCGGCTGCTTCATCTCTCTGGTCTTTGCCGTTGCGATGGCGCAGATCAGCTCGGCCTATCCGACCGCGGGCGGCCTCTATCACTGGGGCTCCATCCTCGGCAATCGCTTCACCGGCTGGGTGACCGCCTGGTTCAACCTGCTCGGCCTAGTCACGGTTCTCGGCGCGATCAACGTCGGTACCTACTATTTCTTCATGGGCTCGTTCGGTGCCAGCTATTTCGGCCTCGAGGATAGCACCTTTGTGCGCATCCTGTTCCTGGTCATCATTACCGGCCTGCAGGCGATCGTGAACCACATGGGCATCGGCCTGACCGCAAAGCTCACCGACTTCTCCGGCTACCTGATCTTCGCGACTGCCATCGCGCTGTCCGTGGTATGCTTGGCCGCGGCGGACGCCTTCGAGTTCGGTCGCCTGTTCACATTCGCCAACTATTCGGGTGAAACGGGCGGCAACGTCTGGCCGGCAACCTCGGGTACCTGGGTGTTCCTGCTCGGCCTGCTGCTGCCGATCTACACGATTACCGGCTACGATGCCTCGGCGCACACCTCGGAAGAGACCGTGAAGGCGGCAACGTCGGTGCCGCGCGGTATGATCTCATCGGTATTGTGGTCGGCCCTGTTCGGCTACATCATGCTGTGCAGCTTCGTTTTGATGCTCCCCAGCATGGATGACGCTGCGAAGCAGGGCTGGAACGTGTTCTTCTGGGCAATGGACGCTCAGGTCAATCCGCTGATCAAGGATATCCTCTACCTCGCCATCTTCATCAGCCAGTGGCTGTGTGGCCTTGCGACCGTCACCTCGGTCTCTCGCATGATCTTCGCCTTCTCGCGTGATGGCGGCCTGCCGGCATCGAAGGCGCTGGCGAAGGTCAGCCCGACCTATCGCACGCCGGTCGCGGCGATCTGGACCGGTTCGATCCTGTCCGTGCTGTTCGTTTGGGGTTCGTCGCTGGTGACGATCGGCGAGACGCCGGTATACACCATCGTCGTTTCCTGCACGGTCATCTTCCTGTTCTTCTCCTTCGCGATCCCGATCACGCTGGGTCTCTTTGCCTGGGGCACGTCGAAGTGGGACAAGATGGGTCCGTGGAATCTTGGCGAAGGCATGTTCAAGCTATTCGCAGTTCTGACGATCCTGGCGATGATCCTGATCTTCGTACTTGGCGTTCAGCCACCGAACGGTCCGGCTCTCTACGTGACGGTCGGGTTCCTGATCCTGACCGGCATTGTCTGGTTCGGTTTCGAAAACCGCCGCTTCAAGGGCCCGCCGATTGGCGATGAGGTTGCCCGTCGCGCGGCTGAAATCGCGGCGGCCGAACGGGCCGTCGGAGAGAAGTGACCCAGTAAAGACAGCGCGGAAGCCGCCTCGGCGCGGCTTCCGCCAGACGTCCAGCAAACGGGCCGCGCAAGGCTTCGTTACGATCAAGCACGGGATTTTTACCATGAGCGCGAGCTACTCGTTTGAGGAATTGAAGAAGGATGTTGCCGAAGGCCGCATCGATACGGTTCTGGCCTGCCAGGTCGACATGCAGGGACGCCTGATGGGCAAGCGTTTTCACGCGCAGTTCTTCGTCGACAGCGCCTGGGAGGAGACCCATAGCTGCAACTACCTGCTGGCGACCGACATGGAGATGGAAACCGTTTCCGGCTACAAGTCGACCAGTTGGGAAGCGGGCTACGGCGACTATACGATGAAGCCGGACCTTTCGACGCTTCGCCGCATTCCATGGCTTGAAGGCACGGCGCTGGTTCTCTGCGACATGCTCGACCATCACACTCACGAGGAAGTGCCGCATTCGCCGCGCGCTATCCTCAAGCGGCAGATCGCCCGGCTCGAAGCCATGGGGCTCAAGGCCTATATGGCGACGGAACTCGAATTCTTCCTGTTCGACCAGAGCTATGACGCTGCGCGCGAAAGCGGCTACCGCGATCTGAAGCTGGTCAGCGGTTACAACGAGGACTACCACATCTTCCAGACGACCAAGGAAGAGGATGTGATGCGGGCGATCCGCAACGGCCTGCAGGGTGCCGGCATTCCGGTTGAAAATTCCAAAGGCGAAGCGTCCGCCGGCCAGGAAGAAATCAACGTCCGCTATGCCGATGCGCTGACCATGGCCGACCGCCACGTCATCATCAAGAATGGCTGCAAGGAAATAGCCTGGTCGCGCGGCAAGGCGATCACCTTCCTCGCCAAGTGGAACTATCATGCCGCCGGCTCGTCGTCGCATATCCATCAGTCGCTCTGGAGCCTTGACGGCAAGACGTCGCAATTCTTCGACAAGGAAGCGAAATACGGCATGTCGGACACGATGCGCCACTACGTCGCCGGCCTTCTGACGCATGCGAGCGAGATCACATATTTCCTCGCGCCGTACATCAACTCATACAAGCGCTTCATGGCCGGAACCTTCGCGCCCACCAAGGCCGTCTGGAGCAAGGACAACCGCACCGCCGGCTACCGGCTCTGCGGCGAGGGCACCAAGGCGATCCGCATCGAATGCCGCGTCGGCGGCTCCGACCTCAATCCCTACCTTGCCATGGCAGCCCTGATCGCCGCCGGCATTGCCGGTATCGAGGGCAAGCTGGAACTGGAAGCCCCGTTCGTCGGCGATGCTTATGGCGGCAAGAACATCCGCGAAATACCCGGCACGCTACGCGATGCGACGCAGGCGATGAACTCCTCGAAGATGCTGCTGGAGGCCTTCGGAGAAGAGGTCATCGAACATTATACCCGGGCTGCCGAATGGGAGCAGGAGGAATACGACCGCCGTGTGACCGATTGGGAAGTTGCACGGGGATTCGAGAGGGCGTAACGCCATAACCCGGAATCGGCTCGAACCCGGTAGGTGCCCGATAGGGCGGTGCCGGATCACAATTTTTGACGACAGAACAGGAAAACGATCATGACCGTGATCCAATGCATTTCCCCGGTGAACGGGGAGGTTTACGCCGAGCGCCCCGCTGTCGATGCGGCCACCGCTGCGGCTGCGGTAGCCCGCGCGCGGGCGGCTCAGAAGAGCTGGGCGAAACGGCCGGTCGAAGATCGTGTAAATCTGGTGCTGGCCGGCGTTGCGCGGCTGAACGAGATGGTTGACGAGGTCGTGCCGGAACTCGCCTGGCAGATGGGGCGGCCGGTGCGCTACGGCGGCGAATTCCGCGGCTTCAACGAGCGTTCGAACTATGTCGCCTCAATCGCTGCGGACGCGCTTGCGCCGATCGTCGTCGAGGACAGCGCCAGCTTCGAGCGCCGCATCGAGCGTGTCGCGCACGGTGTCGTCTTCGTCATCGCGCCGTGGAATTATCCCTATATGACGGCGATCAACACGGTCGCGCCGGC
The DNA here is from genome assembly GCA_900474095.1 of Hyphomicrobiales bacterium. Taxonomy (GTDB): domain Bacteria; phylum Pseudomonadota; class Alphaproteobacteria; order Rhizobiales; family Rhizobiaceae; genus Pararhizobium. The sequence goes on from UCOA01000025.1 coordinate 25,414, forward strand.
GTTGATGGCGGGCAATGCCGTCATCCTCAAACATGCGAGCCAGACGATCCTCGTCGGTGAGCGCATGGTCCGCGCCTTCGTCGAAGCAGGCGTTCCGGATGATGTCTTCCAGAACATCTTCCTCGACCATTCCACGACCTCGGCGCTGATCGCGGCCAAGAGCTTCGATTTCGTCAATTTCACCGGCTCCGTCGAGGGCGGCCGGTCGATCGAGCGGGCCGCTGCCGGTACGTTTACCGGCCTTGGCCTTGAGCTCGGCGGCAAGGATCCGGGCTATGTCATGGAAGACGCCGATCTCGATGCTGCCGTCGATACGCTGATGGACGGCGCAATGTTCAATTCCGGGCAATGCTGCTGCGGCATAGAGCGCATCTATGTGAACGAGAAACTCTATGACGATTTCGTCGAAAAGGCCGTCGCCTTTGCCTCCGCCTACAAGCTCGGCAATCCGCTCGAGCAGGAAACGTCGCTCGGCCCGATGGCGCATAAGCGGTTTGCCGCAGAGGTCCGCGCCCAGACGGCCGAGGCCGTTGCCAAGGGCGCCAAAGCGCTGGTCGACCCGAAGCTGTTCCCGCAGGATGACGGTGGCGCCTATCTTGCGCCGCAGGTGCTTGTCGATGTCGATCACTCCATGAAGGTGATGACGGAAGAAAGCTTCGGCCCGGTCGTTGGCATCATGAAGGTGAGGACCGACGAAGAAGCGCTGGCTTTGATGAATGACTGCAAGTACGGGCTTACGGTGTCTCTTTGGACGAAGGACTCCGAACGCGCTGTCCGTATCGGCAATGACCTTGAAACCGGCACGGTCTTCATGAACCGCGCTGATTATCTCGACCCGGCGCTGTGCTGGACCGGCGTTAAAGAAACCGGCCGCGGCGGCTCGCTCTCCGTCATCGGTTTCCAGAACCTGACCCGCCCGAAATCCTACCATCTGAAGAAAGCCTGAACGATGACCATCACAGCCAACTGGAGCTATCCGACCGCCATCAAATTCGGGGCGGGGCGGATCAAGGAACTTGCCGATCATTGCAGGGCGCTTGGTATCAAGAAGCCGCTTCTCGTAACCGACCGCGGCCTCGCGCCGATGCCGATCACGCAGAACGCACTCAGTATCCTCGATGCGGCCGGGCTCGGCCGGGCGCTGTTCAGCGATGTCGATTCCAACCCAACCGACGTCAACCTCGCGGCCGGGGTCAAGGCCTTCAAGGACGGCGGCCATGACGGCGTGATTGCTTTCGGCGGCGGCTCGGGGCTTGATCTCGGCAAATGCGTCGCGTTCATGGCCGGTCAGACGCGGCCGGTCTGGGATTTCGAGGATGTCGGCGACTGGTGGAAGCGAGCCAGCGTCGAGGGTATCGCGCCGATCATCGCCGTGCCGACGACGGCAGGCACCGGCTCTGAAGTCGGCCGCGCCTCGGTCATCACCAATTCGCAGACGCACACGAAGAAGGTGATCTTCCATCCGAAGTTCCTGCCGGCTGTGACGATCTGCGATCCGGAACTGACCGTCGGCATGCCGAAGGTGATCACCGCCGGTACCGGCATGGACGCCTTCGCCCACTGCCTGGAAGCCTATTCCTCGCCGTTCTACCATCCGATGTCGGCCGGCATCGCGCTCGAAGGCTTGCGGCTGGTCAAGGAATACCTGCCGCGCGCCTACAAGGACGGCACGGATATCGAGGCCCGCGCCCATATGATGAGTGCGGCCGCCATGGGCGCCGTCGCCTTCCAGAAGGGGCTTGGCGCCATCCACTCGCTGTCGCATCCGGTCGGCGCAATCTACAACACGCATCACGGCATGACCAATGCTGTCGTCATGCCGCCGGTGCTGCGCTTCAACCGCCCGGCCATCGAGGACAAGATCGGCATGGCCGCCGCCTATCTCGGTATCTCCGGTGGCTTTGACGGCTTCTATGACTATGTCTTGAAGCTGCGCGAAGAGCTGGGCGTGCCGGACAAGCTGTCTGCGCTCGGCGTCGGCACCGATCGCATCGACGAGATGGCCGCAATGGCGATCGTCGATCCGACAGCAGGCGGCAATCCGGTCGAACTGACGCTTGATGCCGCCAAGCAACTCTTCAAAGAGTGCATCTAAGCGGGGGCGTGTCGCTTTTTCCAGAAAGCGTCACTCATTCGTAGTCACCATTGGAATGGAGCGATCCGGCGGTTGCTCCATTTTTTTGTTTTCCGGCTAATGATTTGTTTGCCGTTCGTTAACGCTGATTTGCAAGCTTGTATGGCAGCGCGTGCCCTTGCGTGAAGGCAGTAACGATGGCAGCAGGCGACATGCCGGCAGGAATGATATGGCTATAATTTCAATTGCGAACGCCAAGGGTGGAGCGGGCAAGACGACGGTGGCATTGCTTCTGGCGACAGAGTTTGCGCGGAGGGGCGAGACTGTCGTCATTTTCGACTGCGACCCGCTCGAATTTGCAGCCAAGTGGCGCGGTTTGCCCGGTGCAGTCGAACGTATCTCCGTTGTGACGGGTGTGACATTTGCCAATCTCGGTAGCAATCTGCGGGCTCAACAGGGCCAGGCCAATCAGGTCATCATCGATCTTTCCGGAGCACGCGACGCGCTGATTGCCCTGGTCGCCGGTCTTTCCGACCTCATGCTCATCCCTGTGCAGGGCTGTGCCATGGACGCGCAGGGCGCTGCGCACGTGCTCGACATCATAGGACAGGTGGAAAACAACGCGCGGAGCCACATCAATCATGCCGTGGTCCTCACTCGTGTCAGTTCTTTCGTGACGACACGCGCCATCCGCAGCGTCAAGGCGCTTCTTGCCCAGCGCAATGTGGCGCTGCTCTCCACGCCCATCATTGAGCGCAGCGCTTACCGCGACATGTTCGAACATGGGGGCACGCTCTATACGATCGATGAAGCGAAGCTCACAAACCTCGCCAAGGCGCAGCGAAACATGCAAGGACTTGCAACGGAAGTCCTGCACCTGGTGTGCCGGCAGCCGCATCTGCAATCGAGCGGTTCGCTTGGGCGAATCTGCTACAAGGCGCCGGAACGTATCCCGCACTCGGAAAATCCCGTGCGCGCCGCTCTGCCCTTGGAGCGCGGCGCGATACACGCTGATCGCCCATAATCCAGAAAGTCTTGTCGCGAGATTTGCCTACCTCTGGCGCACTTTCATGTCATCCGGGCCAGCATCGTTAATTCTAGCGAGGGGCGTGTTTAGATTTTCTTAACCACGATCTGAAAGGTTTGATTAACGGAGCGCGATGGGCTTTGCGCTTTGCGGGAGCCATGCCGGGGGCTCGGACGTTTTCAGACAGGGACAGCAATGCCAGTCATCACTTTTGCAAATACCAAGGGCGGTGCGGGCAAGACAACCGCAGCACTTATCCTTGCGGCGGAGCTCGCACGCTGCGGTGCACGCGTCACCATCCTCGATGCCGATCCGCAGCACTGGATCACCCACTGGCATGAGATTTCGGGAAAAGTTCCCAACATCGAGGTCATTTCGCATGTGACCATGGCGTCGATCCAGACGCATATCAGCGAAAACAAAGCTCGGACGGACTATTTCATCATCGATCTCGCCGGTGCCCGCAATACGCTAATGGCAACAGCGATCGGCCTTTCCGACCATGTCATGATCCCGGTCCAGGGGTGTGCGATGGATGCCAAAGGCGGCGCCCAGGTGCTCGAGTTGCTCTGTCACCTCCACGAGAAGGCCGGTATTCGGATCAACCATTCAGTGGTGTTGACCCGGGTCAACTCGCTGGTGACGACACGGGCGCTACAGGTGGTAAAGCAGTTGCTGAGCGAGCGTGCCGTCCCCGTGCTTGACACGCCGATCATCGAACGTGCCGCTTTCCGCGACATTTTCGACTGTGGCGGTACCCTGCAAACGATGGACGAGAGCCGGGTCAGCAATCTCGACAAGGCTCGCGAAAATGCCCGCGCCTTCGCCGACGAAGTGCGCAAGCTTGTTCCGCTTCGGCTGGTCAACCGGGCGCGCCGGGCAGCCTGATCGCGACGCCGCGCAGGAAAAAGCTTGCAATGACGGTTATCCTTGAGAATCACCGTCCTTCATGTCACGCGGATCGTAGTTCAGGTCCCATTCCTTGCCTGGCTTTTTTTGGCCGGGCGGGGTTTTATGAGCCGTGGCGTCGTCCGATCCGGTGATCACGCGGGGCTTGGCGCTGGCGACGCCACTGTTGTCGCTGCGTCTTTTCGACCCGGCAAACTGACCTTCGGCATCCTTGCGAATAACGCTTTTCCCGCCCGAGCGAGGCGGATTGTCCCGGATGGTCATCAGCGATCACCCTTTGTCTTCCCGGCGTCGGAGAGCTTGTTGCGGTCCGGGTCATTCAGGTTTTCGCCATGAGCATCGCGTGCAATGGCAGGGTTGTCCTTTGCAGGCAGGTATCCGCGCGGTCGGGTCTCTTCAGGTCCTTCCCAGCGCGGCGACTGTTCGGTTGTTCCGGCAGGGCCGGGTTTGGGTGTTTTCTGTTTCATGTCTGGCTCCTCTTGCGTCTCGTCCTCAACCGGACAACCGTTGAAAGGTTCCATCTCGTGGGAAATAGGCGTCTCGCTGGCCGAACTTTTTGGCCGGCTTCTTGTCAGAAACGACGGTCGATGAAGTGTTTGGCCTGTGCGCCCGCATGGTAGAATGCCGACTTGAGGCTGCGCCATGGGTCGGGCGCCAAGGGCGTTTCGGCAAGTGGCAGGGCGTTCGGCTCGCCCATCACATGATTGGCGAGCGCCCGGCCGAAGACCGTGCCCGGCGCGATGCCGCGGCCGTTATAGCCGCTGATCGAAAAGACGTTCGGCGCCATCACGTGCATCTGCGGCAGGTGGTTGGTGGTCATGCCGATGCGGCCGTCCCACCAGTATTCGAGGCGGACGTCGCCGATCATCGGGAAAAGCTTGCGCAGCGAGCGCTTGACGAAAGCCCGGTGCGTTCCCTTCGCAACTGCGTCCAGCCGACCGATGCTGCCGAAGATCATCCGGTTCTGTTCGTCCATGCGAAAGGACGTCATCACGAGGCCGGTATCCCAGCAACCCTGGCGTTCCGGCAGAATGCTGCGTGCGACATTGTCGCTGAGCGGTTGGGTGGCGAACTGGAAAAAGGGCAGGATGGTCAGTTCTTCCGTGTGGGCCGACCAGGGCGTGCGCTCGATGAGCTTGCCATAGGCATTGGTGGCAAGGATCACGCTTCTCGCGGTGATCGAGCCGCCAGGCATCGTCAAGATCCAGACATCGCCCTTTCGCTCGGCGGCAAGAAGAGGCGTCTCGGTGTATATCTCGGCGCCGGCTGCGAGGGCTGCGCGGGCAAGGCCGCGGGCATAGGCGAGCGGCTGGATCGTGCCGGCGCGCCGGTCGAGCAGGGCGCCGGCGAACCCTTCCGCACCGGTCAGTGACTTGGCGCGCGCGGCCGACAGCACCTCGACGGGTGCGCCGAATTTCTTCCATTGTGCCTCCCGGTCCCTGAGCTCCGCCAGGCCCTCGGCGCCGACGGCCATGTGCAGAGTGCCGTTGCGCACGGCCTCGCATTGGATCGCGTGCCTGGCGACCAAGTCGTAGACGACAGACGGCCCATCGCCGAGTTCGGTGAGCAGCCGATTACCGGCATCAACGCCGAGCGTGGCGATCAGGTCGTCGGGTTTCGTCCACATGCCGGCGTTGACAAGGCCCACATTGCGGCCGGAACCGCCGAAGCCGATCATCTTCGCCTCAGCAACAGCGACCTTCACGCCCTTTTCGGCAAGATGAAGAGCCGCGGAAAGACCGGTGAAGCCGCCCCCGATCACCGCGACATCGACGCTGATGTCGCTTGCAAGCGACCGGGTCTCGGGTGCCGCAGGCGCCGTGGCATGCCAGAGGTTGGGAAGGGAGCGTTCGGCGGCCATCGCGGCATTCCTCGTCTGTCGGGATTGAACTTACTTTCTTCCGACAGATAAAGCATTGCGGCAATGTTTTTAATGACAAAGGATGATGACGTCATGAAGCGAAGGGATGTGCGAGAAGCCCTGAAACGGCTGGGGCCGCGGCGCTTCCAAGCTAAGCACCACGGCCCCGATTTCCATCTCGCGAAATGTGCCCATTACTCCATTGGCCGGCGGTAGAACCCGTCCGGTGAATGTTTTCGTGCTGAAAACGCCGGGCTGCGCTGCGGTCTGACCGCAGGCTCCAGACACCCCTTATTTTTAACAGTTTTTTTGCGTCTTCACTCCCCCAAATGGGGGATGTCGCGCATTTTTTAGTCGAGGAATTCGACGGTGGTTCCGACGCTGACCATCTTGGCGAGTTCGGTCGCGTCCCAGTTGGTCAGGCGTACGCAGCCGTGGCTCTGGGTCTTGCCGATCTTTGACGGTTCCGGCGTCCCGTGAACGCCGTAAGTCGGCTTCGACAGCGCGATCCAAACTGTGCCGACGGGGCCGTTCGGACCGGGCTGCAGGGTCAGTATCTTGTCGTTCTCGCCCTGCTTGAAGTTGATCTTCGGATTGTAGGTATAGCCGGGATCGAATGCGATACGATCGACCTGCACCGTGCCGGAGGGCGATGGCGTATCGGACGAACCGATCGTCGCCGGATATGCGGCGATCAGCGTGCCGGCCTCGTCATATGCAAAGACCTGCTTGCGGTATTTGTCGGCGACGATGCGGGCAACCTTGCCCTTCTTCATTTCGCTGGGGTTGATCACCTTGATGATCGAGCCGGGGACAGTGAAATCGACGCCCGGGTTCAATTCCCGCAGATAAGCCTCGTCCATGTGGAACTTTTCGCCGAGCATCTCCACGGTCGAGGTGAAGGACAGGTGCGGTAGGGCGGCCTTGTGTGCGTAATCTTCCGGAATGGAGGCGACATAGGGACCGGCGGCATCCGCCGCCGTGATCGTATAGCTGGTAATCGGCAGCCCGCCGGAGAAGCGCAGCCGCTCCATGATGTCGTCGGTGTTGTTCGGGTCGAGCGTTTCGCCGGTCGCCTGCTGCCAGGCCTCGATAGCCTTGGTGACGTTGGAGCCGCTCCTGCCGTCGATCACGCCCGGCGAAAACCCTTCGCGATCGAGAAATACCTGCAGGGCGGTGATTTCGGCGCTGGATTTCTTGGTAATCTGCGCGGCGGGAGGCAGGGTCTGGCGTTCCTCCCGCGGTAGGGCTTCCATGTCGTTTTCGTCCGGGAGCGCCGAGTACTCGTCCGGCAGTTCCTGGCGCTCGACACTTGGCGGCGTCGCATCGCGGTAATCGGGGACGGAGCCGGTTACATCGCCGGGTTCGGAAAAACCCTGTTCTGGGTACCCCTGCTCGGAAAAACCAAAGCCCTGATCGGAGTAGTAGTCACGGTTCATGTCGCGGCGGCGAGCCTCGTTGCGCTGCCTGCCGCTGCCCATCACCGTCGCCACCACATTGCCCCAGGAATCGACCAGCACGGTCCTGCCGCGGCGGTCGCGCATCATCTGCACGTCACCCGATTCAGGCAGGTAATCGAGGATTTCACCCTGTGGCGTCACCAGAACCGCGTCTGCCGGCAAGCGGCCGAGGCTGTCCTGGGCCTTTGCCGCACCGGTAAAGGCCAGCATGCTGGCGGCAGCGAGGAGGGCTAATCCGGTTCGGGAAACAAACGTCACGAGGAAACCTATGGTCTAGCAGTTGCGTTCGGGCCTACAAATCAAATGGGACGGTAATATGAATAAACTGAATTCATCATGAACAGTTCCCTAAAATCCATTTAATTCGGTGGGTTGCCAGTTGCAAGGTGCAGATTTGGCGCTTTCTATGAGTTAGATTCCGCGGATAGTTTGCCGGCGGTTATCGCCGATTCAAGCGCTTCGGAGAGATGTTCAATGCCGATCACGATATCCGGCGGGGAAAGGCCAGGAAAATTCCAGATTCTGCTCGACCGCCAGTCGGCGCTGGATATCGGTGCCTTCGTCGTCGATGGCGTCGATATTTCACCGGGCGCGGCGATCCCCTCGGACGGCGACCGGCGCATCGACCAGGCGCTGCAGGGCTTCTTTTTCACTTGCGGACCGGACCATATCCGCCATCCAGAGCCGATCGATGGCTTTGATGACGGGCGAAGGTTTCCGTTGCATGGTTCGCTTTGCGGCACGCCGGTACGGCGGACGGAGATGTCGGAGCCGGGCGAACCGCCTGGATGTTTTGCGGAAATCGAGGTTCCGCTTGCCAATGGCGGAACGGCTCTGGTGTCGCGGCGCTGGGCGATCAGCCAGGATGGATCAGAGATACTCCTGTCGGACCGGGTGACCAACACGGGCGCCAAACCGTTTGCTCCGATGCTGATGTATCACATGAATATGGGCGGCTGGATGCTTGGCGACGACACTCATATTGCCGGAACGATGTTCGGCAACGAGCGATGGCCGTGGCGCTTCGGTGATGGCGAAAGCGCACACTTCTGTCTGCCGGCCGCGCCGACAGCCCGGGACGGCTGGGCGCAGGTGGCCCTCGGTCCGTTCGAGGCCGTGTGCGGCCGCTCGCTGATCGTCCGGTTCGAGGCGGCAACCCTGCCGTTTCTCCAGATGTGGCGATGCCGGCGCGGCTCGGCTAACGTCATCAGCATCGAGCCGGTGTCTCACCGGATTGCCAAACGGACCGATCTTGCCGCTGCGGGTGAACTGCCGTTGCTCGCGCCGGGAGAAACGGTGGATTACGCACTGGCATTCCAGATCCGCTAAAACCGGCTTTCCGATTGACGCCTTGCGCCGCCGGTCCTACATCAATGCGGACACCGTTTTCAGGAAGGTTTTCCCATGGACATTCGCCAGATCAACGATGAATATTCGGTCACCGGACAGATCTCCGTCGAAGACCTCGATGCGATCAAGGCGATGGGTTTCAGGTCCATCGTCTGCCACCGCCCGGACTTCGAGCAGCCGGACCAGCCGCAGTTTGAAACCATCGCCGCACGCGCCAAGGAACTCGGCCTCGACATCACCCATATCCCGGTCGGCCCGATGGGCGTGACGGCAGACGCCGTGCGCGACATGGTCGACGCGCTGGATACGTTCGAACGGCCGATGCTCGGCTATTGCCGTTCCGGCGCCCGCTCGACCAATGTGTACCAGCAGACCCAGCACATTCGCGGCTAATGCGTTTTTGCCAACGGCGTGCGTTTCGATTGCGCGCCGTTCGGCGCTTCAAGGAACTTAGCCGTTTCGGATCTGGCTCAGAGTTCGCGTCGGCGTGATCGCCTCGGGATCAAGCCGGATCTCGATGATCGACGGTTTGCCGCTCTGCCGGGCACGCTCGAAAGCGCCGGCAAACTCCTCGGTCTTTTCCACCAGTTCGCCATGGCCGCCATAGGCGCGGGCGAAGGCTCCAAAGTCCGGATTGGTGAGATCGGTTCCGCTCACCCGGCCCGGATAGTCCCGCTCCTGATGCATGCGGATGGTGCCGTAGATGCCGTTGTTGATCACCAGCGTAATGATTGGCAGGTTGTAGCGGACCGCCGTTGCGAACTCCTGCCCGTGCATCATGAAGCAGCCGTCACCGGCAAAGCAGATGACCTCGCGCTCTGGGAACAGATGTTTTGCAGCGACAGCCGCAGGCAGGCCGTAGCCCATCGAGCCGGACGTCGGCGCCGCCTGCGTGTTGAAGCGGCGAAACCGGTGGAAGCGATGCAGCCAGGTCGCGTAGTTACCCGCGCCGTTGGTGAAGATCGTGTCCGCGGCCGTATTCGCTTCGATGAACCGCATGATCGGTCCCATCTGCACATCGCCGGGGCCGGCTTCCGGCGGCGTGGACCAGGCGAGATAGGCCTGATGCATCGCCTTGGTGCGATCGCTCCATGGCGGCGAGGCGGCGGGCATCATCGCTTCCAAGGCAGCTGCAAAATCGGCAGGCGCCGCCACGACAGGCAAATCCGGTCGGTAAACGCGGCCGAGTTCGCCGGGATCGGGATGGACATGCACCAGCGTCTGGCGCGGGTAGGGCACATCCAGCAGCGTATAGCCGGACGAAGGCATTTCGGAGAAGCGACCGCCGATCAGCAGCACAAGATCCGCCTCGCGGATTTCCTTGGCGAGCGCTGGATTGACGCCGATGCCGACATCGCCGGCATAGCTCGGATGAAGATGATCAAACAGCATCTGTCGGCGGAAGGAGCAGCCGACCGGCAGATCGAACCGCTCAGCGAAGGCCTGGAATTGCCGGACTGCTCGCTCGTCCCAGCGCGTGCCGCCGAGAATGGCGATCGGTCGCCTGGCCGTTGCCAGCATGCCTTCGAGCGCCGTGATCTGGCTTGCGCCGGGATGGCTCTCAACAGGCTGGTAGGGCTTGGCTGCCGGAGCCTCGGTCTTATCGGTCAGCATATCTTCCGGCAAAATCAGGACCACAGGCCCCGGGCGGCCCGAGGTCGCGATCGAGAAAGCGCGGGTGACGAATTCCGGAATTCTGGCAGGGTCATCAATCTCGCCGACCCATTTGGCGATTTCGGTGAAGGCGCGGCGATACTCGATTTCCTGGAAGGCCTCGCGCTCGCGGGCGTCGCGCTGCACTTGGCCGATGAACAGGATCATCGGGATCGAATCCTGGCGGGAGATATGCAGGCCGGCGGACGCGTTCATGGCGCCGGGGCCGCGGGTCACCATGCAGATGCCGGGTTCGCCGGTAAGACGGCCCCAGGCATCCGCCATCATCGCCGCGCCGCCTTCCTGGCGGCAGACCACGACATCGATGTCCGTGTCGTAAAGCGCGTCGAGCACAGCGAGATAGCTCTCGCCCGGCACACAGGAGATGCGCTTCACGCCGTTCGCCTTCAGCGCCTCGACGATCAGTTCTCCACCTGTCTTCATGTCCGCTCCTCCCAAAGCCTGTGAAAACTAGTTTGTCGCCTGCAGGCGATGCCGGCGCCACGCTGGCGCTCTTGTTGATACTGCATTGCCTGCCAGATAATGTGGCCGGACATTTCGGTCATGCCATGCCTTGTTATATCCGCCGTTCCACGACAGCGAGGCACCAGGCGGCAAAATCCCGCATGGCGCTGTCGCGTTCCGTTTCATTCAGCGTCTCGTGGCGCATCGTCGGGTAGACGACCGTCGTCACGCCTTTCAGCCCCACCGATTGCATCCGCCTAGCCAGCCACTTGATTTCCCGGGCGCCATTGGTGGCCGGGTCCTCGCCGCCGCCGACGAGATGGATTGGCAGCCGTTGAGGCAGCCGTTGCAGGCGATCCTGGCGCGCGCCTTGAAACGTCAGTTCGAAGAGGTCTGTCCACAGCGAGACGCTGGCGTCAAAACCGCAGAGCGGGTCCCCGACATATTTTGCAACTTCGGCGTCATCGTGCGAGAGCCAATCGAACTCGGTCCTGCTGTTCTTGATAGAGCGGCCCCAGGCGGCGAAGGTCAGTTTCGGCAGGAGGCGGCTTGGTACGTCGGAGCCTTTCAGCATCTTTTCAACGGCCAGAATGACCTGCGCGGCGCGGCCGGCAAGGCCCGGATTGAAGTTCGAGTTCCATACCGCCAACCCGTCATAAAGGCCGGGCTCGCTCTCCGCGGCGTTGAGCGCGATCAGCCCGCCCATCGAATGGCCAAACAGGATTATGGGAAGGCCGGGATGATTGGCCGCTGCCATGTCGCGTATCGTCCGGATGTCGGACAGCACCTTGTCGATGCCTTGCCGGTGTGCATACCGGCCAAGCGGTGCATCATCGGCTTTGGTTACGCCATGCCCGCGATGGTCGTGCGCATAGACGTGAAAGCCGTGACCGGCCATGAATTCAGCGAAACGGGCATAGCGGGCGGAATGTTCGGCAAGGCCGTGGCTGACGATCAGGACGCCCTTTTCTGGCGCGGCAGCCGGCCAGTGGCGCCAGGCGAGGGCGGCTCCGCTCGGGCTTTGCAACGTTTCGACCTTGGCAAACACCCAGACCCTCCCAAGCGAAGTTCCACCACGTCATGTTATCAACTTGATTTGTTGGCGAAAGGCAATCTCCGCTTGGTGCCCGTTTCGCATCAGGTCAGGAAATATTGGTCGGACAGGGATTACAGGTTGCATTTTTCCCGTTTTAGTCTCTAAATGAGCTTGTTTTGTTCTGTTTTCAGGAGGGGCTTTTCATGCAAGCGAATATCTTTATGCCATTTCTGCGCCGTCTGGGTTTTGCCGTATTGGCCGCTATGGCCGCGTCCCCGGTATTGGCCGATGGAGAGGCGGCATTGTCGAAAGGAAAGACCGAGTATATTCTCGCCGTCAGCTGGCAGCCGGGTTTCTGCGAGGTGCGGCCGAAGCGCAAGGAGTGCGTCGGGCAGACGGCGGAGCGCCACGACGCGACGCATTTTTCCCTGCATGGCCTTTGGCCGATGAAGAAGAGCTATTGCGGCGTCGCAGCGGATATTCGCGCGCGCGACAAGAAGGGCGATTGGTTGGAACTGCCGCAACTGGCAATGGCCGAAGAAACGGCGGCGAAGCTCTTGATCGCCATGCCGGGAACGCAATCGGGTCTCGACCGGCATCAATGGCTTCGCAGCGGCACCTGCCAGGGCGGCACTGCGCAGGACTATTTTGCCGTCCAGCTCCGTCTTCTCGACGAGCTCAACGGCTCGGCAGTGCGAAGCCTGTTCGCCGAACGCCTCGGACGAGAGGTCACGGAGGGCGAGGTCAAGCGGGCTTTCGACGCGAGTTTCGGAAAGGGTGCGGGCGACCGGGTGCGGATGCGCTGCCAGAAGGCGGGTTCCCGCAGCGTCATCACGGGATTGACGATCGGGCTTTCGGGGAATGTCTCGGCCAGTGCTGGCCTGTCGCCCCTGATCCTTGCCGCCGGAGAGACCGATTTCAAATGCGGCAGCGGCATCGTTGACGCCGCCGGCATCGAGTGAATGGCTGAGTTAAAGCCGGTTTCTTCATTGCTCCGCCGGGATAATTCGCCTACATAGCGGGCAAAATCCCATTCCCGTCGGAGCAGTCTCTTTATGGCACGTCAATTCATCTATCATATGTCCGGGCTGAACAAGTCCTACGGCACCAAGAAGGTGCTGGAGAATGTCAATCTTTCCTTCTACCCGGACGCCAAGATCGGTATCCTCGGCCCGAACGGCGCCGGTAAGTCGACCGTGTTGCGCATCATGGCCGGCCTTGACAAGGAATATACCGGTGAAGCCTGGGTCGCCGAAGGTGCGACCGTCGGTTACCTGGCGCAGGAGCCGCAACTCGACCCAACCAAGACGGCGATGGAAAACGTCATGGAAGGCGTTGCCGACAAGACGGCCATCCTCGAGCGTTACAACGAACTGATGATGAACTATTCCGACGAGACGGCGGAAGAGGGCGCCAAGCTCCAGGATATCATCGACGGCCAGAACCTCTGGGATCTGGAGAGCCAGGTCGAGATGGCCATGGACGCGCTGCGCTGCCCGCCGGGGGACGGCGACGTGACGAGCCTGTCGGGCGGTGAGCGCCGTCGTCTGGCGCTCTGCAAGCTTTTGCTCTCCAAGCCTGATCTGCTTCTGCTCGACGAACCGACCAACCATCTGGACGCCGAAACAATCGGCTGGCTGGAAAACCATCTGCGCCTGTATCCGGGCGCCGTGATGATGATCACCCACGACCGCTACTTCCTCGACAACGTTACGGGCTGGATCCTCGAACTCGACCGCGGCCGCAGCATTCCCTATGAGGGCAACTATTCGGCCTACCTCCTTGCCAAGGCCAAGCGCATGCAGCAGGAAAACCGCGAAGACGCCTCCCGCCAGAAGGCGATCAGCCGCGAGCAGGAATGGATCGCTTCCAGCCCGAAGGCCCGTCAGGCGAAATCCAAGGCGCGTATCAAGGCCTATGACGAACTGGTCGATGCAGCCGACAAGATGCGTCTTGGCGATGCGCAGATCATCATTCCGATCGGTGAACGTCTCGGTCAGGTCGTTATCGAGGCCGAGAACATCACCAAGGGTTACGGCGATCGCGTCTTGATCGACGATCTGTCGATCAAGCTGCCGCCGGGCGGCATCGTTGGTGTCATCGGACCGAACGGCGCTGGCAAGACCACGCTGTTCCGGATGATCACCGGTCAGGAGAAGCCGGATAGCGGCAGCTTCCGCGTCGGCGATTCCGTCAAGCTTGGTTATGTCGACCAGAGCCGCGATGCGCTGGATGGCAACAAGACAGTCTGGGAAGAGATTTCCGGCGGTGCCGAAGTCATCAAGCTCGGCAAGCTCGAAATGAACTCGCGCGCCTATTGCGGCGCATTCAACTTCAAGGGCACAGATCAGCAGCAGAAGGTCGGAAACCTTTCCGGCGGTCAGCGCAACCGCGTCCACCTTGCCAAGATGCTGAAGGCCGGCGGCAACGTTCTCCTGCTCGACGAACCGACCAACGACCTCGATACGGAAACATTGGCGGCGCTCGAAATCGCGCTGGAAAACTTCGCCGGCTGCGCCGTCATCATCAGCCACGATCGTATGTTCCTCGATCGTCTCGCGACCCACATCCTGGCCTTCGAGGGCGATAGCCACGTGGAATGGTTCGAGGGCAACTTCGAAGACTACGAGAAGGACAAGATCCGGCGCCTGGGCCCGGAATCGGTCAACCCGAGCCGCGTCAGCTACAAGCGTCTGACCCGCTAAGTGCTTGCCGAGGGTGGCCTCTCAGGCGCCTCGTGGTAAAACTCAATGGAAAGGCGGCTCCAGTGGCCGCCTTTTCCTTTTGTGGACGTTGCGGCTGCGTCACATTTCATCTTGCAGCACTCACCAAAATCACATAAACATATCTTTATGTGTTGATGAGGTTTACGATGGCAAGAGATCAGGGGCTGGGACTGGACGCATTGGTAGACGTCCTCAAGGCGGCGGGAGAGCCGACGCGCATGCGTCTTCTGGCCCTTTTGGCCGCCGGCGACCTCACCGTTACCGATCTTACCGAAATTCTCGGTCAATCGCAGCCCCGAATTTCCCGCCACCTGAAACTGCTCGCCGAGGTCGCGCTGATCGATCGTTACCAGGAAGGTGCCTGGGCCTATTTTCGCCTGAGAGGCGAAGGGGCTGGTGTCGCACTTGTGCGCGATTTGCTCGCCGCTTCCGACCTCTCCGATGCGGTGCTGACGCGGGATGGCGAGCGGCTGACGGCGCTCAAGCAAGCGCGCTCGGAGAAGGCGCAGGCCTATTTCAGCCGCAATGCCGCCGAATGGGACGAACTGCGCCGCCTGCATGTCAGCGAGGCGGATGTCGAGGCTGCGCTGAAAAAGGTCGTCGGCATCGAGCCGGTCGATGGGCTGCTCGATCTCGGCACCGGCACCGGCCGCATTCTGCAACTGTTCGAGGGGCTGTACCGGCGCGGCGTCGGCGTTGATGCCAGCCGTGACATGCTCGCGGTCGCCCGCGCCAATCTGGATCGGGCCGGCATCACCAAGGCATCGATCAGGCATGGCGATATCTTCAACCTGCCGCTGGATGGACGCCAGTTCGACTTGGTGACCATCCATCAGGTTCTGCATTTCCTGCAGCAGCCGGAGGCGGCTATTATCGAAGCGGCCCGCATGCTGTCGCCTGGCGGCCGGCTGGCGATCATCGATCTCGCCCCGCACACGCTGGAATATCTGCGCGACGAGCATGCCCATATGCGCCTCGGCTTTTCGCGCCAGACCATGGCGGAATGGCTGGAAAAGGCCGGGCTCAGTGTCGAGGAGGTCGTCGATCTCGCTCCGGAAAAGGATCGAGACCGGCAGTTGATTGTGACCATATGGCTTGCGCGCAACCAGCGGCAGGCCGCCGCTGCCGATTTATCCGAGGGCGGCAGGACCCTTGCCTATGCCGGGAGGACATGACATGGCGATACACACCCTTTACCCGGCGGAACGCGGCAATCTCAGACTCTCCTTCGAATATTTCCCGCCGAAGAACGATGAGATGGAAACGCAACTATTCCAGACCGTCGAAGACCTTGCGGTCTTCAATCCGGCCTTCGTGACGATGACCTATGGCGCCGGCGGCTCCACCAAGGCGCGCTCCCTGACGGCCGTGCGGCGGATGATCCATCAGGCCGGCTTCCCGAACACGGCCGCGCATTTGACCTGCGTCGGCGCGGCCAAGGACGAGGTGGATGCGATCGTCTGCGAGTTCATCGACGGCGGCGTGCAGCATTTCGTGGCCTTGCGTGGCGACCCTCAGGGCGGGATCGGCGCCCGTTACGAGCCCTTTCCCGGCGGTTATGAAAACGCGGCCGCTCTTGTCGCGGCGATCCGGGGCAGGGGCGACTTCGAGATTTCCGTGTCCGCTTATCCGGAAAAGCATCCCGAAAGCCCGGACGTCACTACCGATATCGACATGCTAAAGCGCAAGGTCGACAGCGGAGCAACCCGCGCACTGACACAGTTCTTCTTCGACAACAACGATTTCGAGCGCTATCTCGAGCGTGTCCGGCGTGCTGGTATCACCATCCCTGTCGTTCCTGGGATTTTGCCGATCAACAACCTGACGCAGGTCAGCAAGTTTGCCGGATTGTGCGGTGCACGGGTTCCGGAGGCGATCGTCACCCGGCTGGTCCATCTCGCCGAGCGCCCCGAGGAACGCTTCAAGGAAGCGACCCATATCGCTGCCGAGCAGATCGTTGATCTCGCCCGGCGCGGTGTCCGTGATTTCCACGTCTACACGATGAACCGGTCGCCGCTTGTCGCCGCTGTCTGCGATCTCGTCGGATTCGAGCGGGACACCTCTGCGGCCATTCCTTCCCATGCGGCGGGCGCTGCGGCCTGAGTCTGAACGGATGGCGATGCGCCAATAAAAAAGCCCTTGAGACCGGAAGGTTTCAAGGGCTTTGTTCGCCACGCATACTAGCTTCGCAGTGCTCGGTAGAGCGACTAACTTGCTCGATCCTGCTGCAATTGGTTTACGGTATTATAGTCCTTTTTTACCGATTGGACTGTTCGCTGACGTTTTCAGATGAAAAGCATGGTTGCTACGAAAACGAACGCTGCACTTATCATGAGGACATTCAACGAATGTGTAATTCCCATAATCGGCCCTCCTTGCGTTAACGACCGAAACATAGGGTGAAAATGTCACGGTTGAAAGGAAAAGTTATGCTGCGGTGCAGTAGACGAAGCCTGAAAAATGGTTATACACAGGCTTAACTAACTGATTAAAAAAGACTTAATCGCTGCCACATTTTTTTCACAATGTCTTCGATCTGGTTAATGTAACGCACTGAAATGCGCCGTGAGTGGCCGAATAGACACATTCGGATTCCCAGCGGACAGTTCCGATTCCCCTTCCTTCAGGTTCGCCGGCTAGGCAGGATGCGGCCGTCGAGAACGACCAATCCGCCGGCAATCAGCAGCATGCCGGCGGCGTCCGTCGGTTCAAGCGTTTCGCCGAGGAACAGGAAACCGAGCAGGATTGCGCTTGGCGGCACCAACAGCGTCACCAGCGACGTGTTCGTCGCACCCGCGCGGCTCATGATGCGGAAGAACAGGATATAGCCGTAGGCCGTGGACAGCAGCGCCAGGGCAAGCACGGCGAGAACCGAGGTGATCGGCGGCACCGGAAGCTGCCAGGGCTTGTCGATGACCAGGGCGAGCGGCAACATGATCAATGTCGAAGCGGTCAGCTGCCCCGCTGCGGTCACGGGCGCCGCCAGCCCCCTGAAGCTCTTGCCGTAGGTCGCGGCGAAACCGTAGCTGATCGCCGCGATAACCGGGAAGAGCAGCGCCCAGAGCGGGATTTTGCTGCCCGACTGCATCAGGCCAGGCAAGGCACTCGGGCCGATCAGAACCACCGTTCCCGCAAGGCCAAGCAGGCAGCCGGAGATCTTGGAAAGGCTCAGCTTCTCGTCATGCGTCAGGGTATTGGCGATCAAGACGGTCCAGACCGGTGTCGTCGCGTTGAGGATGGCGGCGAGGCCGGCGCCGATCTGCGTCTGGCCGAGAAAGATGAATGTATGCGGGATGGCGTTGTTGATCAGCCCCAGCAGCAGGAATTGCGGCCAGCGGGCTCTAAGCTCGCGGTAGATGTCGTAGCGGCCAAAGACATAGACATGCAGGGCCAGAGCCGCTAGGCCCACCCGCAGGAGCACGAGCGTAAAGGCCGGCACATGCTGGATTGCGATGCGCGCGAAGAAGAATGAACCGCCCCAGATCAGCCCGAGCAGCGCCAGCAGGCCCCAGGTGGCAAGCGTCATCCGATGCTGCAGACCATCCGTTTTTGCGTGCATACGACTTGACCTTGCCCTGCCTCATTCGGAACATAACGACGGTTAAGGCTTGGGGTGGGATTTATCCACCCGATTCTTGAACATAGCCTCATCGACATGAAGGATGATCTGCTGGAGCCGCTGACGACACAATCCATAGCCGCTGCCGCGCATGAAGGGCAGGGGCTCATTCCCATCGCGATCGTGGTGGCGGTCGCAGCACTTCTCGGGCTCGGCTTTCTGCGTTTGCGCCAGCCGCCGTTGGTCGGCTTCATCCTGGCAGGCGTGGCGCTTGGCCCGACCGGCTTCGGCTTCATCTCCTCGAGCGGCAATGTCACGCTGCTTGCCGAGATGGGCGTCGTCGTGCTGTTGTTCTTCATCGGCATGGAACTCTCGATCAAGGCCTTCGTGCTCAGCCTGCGGCAGGCACTGCTCGTCGCAGCCGGTCAGGTTATCGCTGCCATCCTGGCCGCTGGGCTGATTGCCTTGATTACCGGGGCAAGCCTGGCCGAAGGGCTGATCCTCGGTTTCGTCATCGCCATGTCGTCTACCGTCGTTGCCATGAAGATGCTCGAGGACATGGGCGAACTGCGCAGCGAAACCGGGCGGATTGCCGTTGGCGTACTGATCGCCCAGGATATCGCGGTCGTGCCCATGCTGATCCTGGTCTCGAGCCTGGGAGGCGAGGAGGCGCGCATCGGCACGATCGCAGTCAAGATGCTGATCGCCATCACCATTCTTTCCGCGTTGCTATGGTGGTTCGGCCGGCACGGGAAACTTAGAATTCCTTTCAGCGAAGCGGTCGAAGACAAGGTCGAAATTCTGGCGCTGGGTGCGCTCGCAGTCTGTTTCGGCGCCGCGGCGGTTTCCGGTCTTGCCGGTATGTCGCCCGCCTATGGCGCCTTCCTGTCCGGCATCGTCATCGGCAATTCCACCCTGCGCAGCCGCGTCATCCCGGTAATCGAGCCGATCCAGAGTGTCTTGCTGGTGGTCTTCTTCCTGTCGATCGGGTTGCTGATCGACCTGACCTTCATCGGCGAGAATTTCTGGTCGGTGCTGAGTGCGGCGCTGATCGTCATCGCCGCCAAGACAGTGCTCAACATCTTCCTGCTGCGCCAGACTGGATCGTCACCGCAGATCGCCTTGATCGCCGGCCTGTCGATGGCGCAGATCGGCGAATTCTCCTTCGTGTTGGCGGCTGCGGGCTTGGGCGCCGGCGTGCTGCAATTCGACACCTACAAGGTGGCGATCGCCGTCACGGCCGTCACGCTTCTGGTCTCTCCGCTGTGGGTCAGCATGATGCACCGCCTGGAGAGCATCGCGTCCGAACATCTCTCGACCTACCGCGAGGCTTTTGCGGTCGCCTATGCGCGCGAGCTAAGCGAGGTGTCGAAAGGTGGCGCAGCGCTTGCCGGCGCCCGCTGGTCGCTGAGGCTGCGGTATCGTGCCTTCCGGCTTGCCCGCCACCACCGGCGGCGGGCGCGTTTGCAGGGCGAGCGCGAGGCAGACGTTAAAGAGCGTTGAGAACGGCTTCCGTCGCCCAGCCGTCGGCAGGCAGGCCGAGGCGCAGCTGTTCCTTCTGGAGCGCGGTACGCGTACCGGAGCCGAGGATGCCATCGATCTTGCCGACATCGTGACCCATGGTCTGCAGCTTCGCCTGCAGCGCCTTCATGCTTTCGTCGCTCAGGCCTTGTTCAGGGTTGCCGCTCTCATAGGGGGGGGCGCCGGCAAGGCGGGTGGCGAAATAGGCGGCGGAGGTTGTGTAGATGAACGACTGGTTCCATTCGAGATAGATGTTGAAATTCGGATAGGTCATGAAGGCGGCGCCATGGCGCCCCTGAGGGATGACGATTGAGGCAGGGAGCTGAGCGAACGCGGTGCTGCCGTCGCGCGGCTTGACGCCGAGTGCGAACCAGTCGCCGGCGGTCATGCCGGACTGCAGCCCGGTCTTCTGCCAGGGCAGATTCTCAGGCAGGACGACCTCCTGGATCCAAGGCTGGCCGGCGGTGAAGCCGAGGCTCTTGATGAATTTCGCAGCCGTCAGGATCGCATCCGGCGAGCTTTGCTTCAGGTTCACATGGCCGTCACCGTCGCCATCGACGCCTTGCGCGATGATATCTTTTGGCAGCATTTGCACCTGTCCGATTTCACCGGCCCAGGCGCCCGTGGTCACTGCCGGATCGAGATCGCCGTGCTGGACCATCTCGATTGCGGCGATCAGTTGCGGGCGGAACATGTCCGGGCGGCGGCAGTCATGCGCCAGCGTGACGAGCGCGTTGCGGGTGTTGAAATCCCCCTGAACGGCGCCGAAATCCGTCTCCATCGCCCAGAAGGCCGTGATCACCGGGGCTGGAACGCCAAATTCCTTTTCGGCGCGATTGAAGACGGCGGCATATTCCGTCATCTTCTTCGCGCCTATATCCAGACGCGCCTTGCTGACGGTGCGCTGGGAGAATTCAGTAAAACTCTGCTTGAAGACGCCCTGCGCCCGGTCGCGGCTCAGCACCTTCTCGGAAATCGCCGCACCGGCGAGTGCGCGGTCGACTGCGTCTGCCGGGATACCCTTGGCAATCGCCTCGGCCTTGACGCCTTGCAGGAAGGAAGCGAGATCCCCGCCGCAGGGCGCAGCGGGCGTCATCGCTTGCTGCGCAAGGGCAGACGAGGTCAAAAGGGTGAGAAAGCCGATCGAAAGAACGGAGCGCAGTGTGCCGCGTGTCATCGCAAGTCCTTGTTGTCGGGCCGGAACCGGCCGGATGCAACCCGAAAACGGGTTGCCACGGTTGGGAGAAATATGGGAGTGGCTGTCGCACGGCAATGGGGCGGAAAGAAGAAAAAACGCAGGTCTTAGCGACTCAATTCTCGGCCTGTTCGCGCGTTTTCGAAACGGCGGCAACCCAGTTTTTCCAGTTCTTGGGCGATCCTGCAAAAACGTTGATGTCGGCATTGCCGTCAATGCCGGGGATGACGCCCGTGCTGGTATATTGCCAGAAGGCCCAGCGGCGCTCCGGGTAGATTTCCGTCGGGTGCTTGGCGACCGAACGAACCCAAAAATGATAGTCGTTGAACTGGCCGACAAGATTGTCGCGGTGGAAATCGACCGAGGTGTAGATGATCGGGCGTTTGCCGTAATGCTGTTCCAGCCGGTCCATGAAGCGCTTCATTTCGGTCTGTACGGTCAGCGGCGAAGGCCGATAGCGGCAGGTCTTTGATTCGCCGTTCCATTCGACATCGACAACCGGCGGCAGATGGACGGCACTCTTCGGCACGTTGGCGATGAACCAGTCGGCCTGCTGGTCGGCCGTCGAGCAGAAATAGTAGAAATGATAGGGCGCATAAGGCAGGCCGGCGGCGCGGGCTCGCTGCCAGTATTCGTTGAACCGCGCGTCTACCCGGTCCTTGCCTTCCGTCGCCTTGATGAAGGCGAACGAAACCCCGGATCCCTTCACCTTGACCCAGTCGATATCGCCCTGCCACTTGGACACGTCGACACCGTGGATATTGTGATTATACGGCGTGCGTTTGCCGAAATCCTGCGGATCCTTGTCGTGGAACTTGGGCGGGATCGATGCGGTGGAAACGAGATCGTAATCTGTCGACGTACAGCCGGAAAGAAGAGTCACAATAGGCAGAAGAGCCAGGAATAGCCGGCGCATGAGGTTCCCGTTCTGAAACGATCGACGATGCTGCCTCACACGATGATATCCGCTGATGTGAATCCCCCGGGAGGCGTGAACCTCATTTTCACCATATCATCGTAAAAATTGAGTTAGTTTCAAGCACCAATTGTCCGGGCTGCACCGAAACGCGGAGCTAATGTCGATCCGACTTTACAACAGGATCGTTATGCGGACCTTGCGCCAGCTTATTTCGGCAAGCGCGTGTAGGTGAAAAGCCAGGCATAGCCGCGGCCGATCGACCGGTGCTCGACCGTGTCGCCGAATTGTGCGGCCTTGCCCCTCAGCACTGTTACCATCGTCTTGCGCGGCGTCACATGAAAGCGTTTCAACCAGGCCTGGAGCCCGCGCTGGAACAGGCGCGGCAGGCGTTCCTGCTGGCCGAAATCGGCGATATGGAGCGAGCCGCCGGGATTGAGTGCTGCAATCGCTGCGTCGATCGCTTTTTCCCAGTCAGGTATCATCGAAAGCGCATAGGAAATGACGATGCGGTCGAAGCCGCTTTCGCCGAATTCTGAAGGCTGGAAATCAGTCGCGTCGGCGACGCGCAGAATCGTCCTTGTGCGCCCGGGCCGGCCCAGTTTCGCCTCAGCCGAGACGAGCATTTCAGCCGAGATGTCCAGCCCGAAAAGACGCGCTTGCGGAAACCGCCGTCCGATCAGCGCCAGGTTGCGGCCCGTGCCGCAGCCAACCTCCAGCACGCTGCCGCCGATCGGCGCCTCAAGTTCCCGGATCAGCGTGTCGCGGCCGAAGAGATAATATTTGCGGGTCAGATCGTAGAAATGCCGCTGCGTGCGATACATTCGGTCCATGCGCTCGGCATGGATGGTGTTTACGCCGGTATTGATCGCCGTCATGCCGTATTCCTGTAGATATGGAAGCCGCCATAGATGGCGGAGCGATCCTTGAGGTTCAGGGCCTGCGACTTGTCTTGATCGTAGTGCCACTGACCGAGCAGGGCCTGCGACACACGGCCCTCCAGGATGCTGGCTTCGGCAGCGGTGCGGAAGATCACGACTGCACCTTCTGCCGACGTTCGGGTAATTTCGGTCCACAGGTCGTTGAGCTGGCGGTCGCTCATCCAATCCTGCGCATCGAGCAGAACGTAGCGATCGACGGATCCGGCCGGCTTCTTCGCCAGAAGTTCGGTGAAGCTGGCGTGGTGCACATGGACGCGTTCGGCATTGTTGCGGATCGTCTCGTGACGGCTGGCCTGCAGGTAGACGGGTAGTTCGCCCTCATGCGGCATCGGATAGCGGCGCGCGAAAGCCTGCCAGGCGAAATAGTTTTCCTTCAGCGGAAAATGGCAGGAGAGCTTTTCCAGACGCTGGCGCAGCACGCCTGCGAGCGACTTTTCGTCGCTGAGGCTCGCAAGCTCGTCGAACTGTTGTGGCGGAATGCCAAGCCCGAACAGCGAGCTCTTGCGGCCGGTAATCCAGCGAATGACCGGGCGATCGAACAGGGGGGCGAGCCGCTCGTCGAAGAACTGGCGCTGTTCGCGCATCGAGCGGGCATTGGCGAGCTCGCTCGGATCGACGCCGTGCAGCCGTGCCAGGAGATGGCCGAGCCCGATGAAGCGGCCGAGCAGGCCGGTGCGATAGATGTTCCTGCCGAAAACCCGGATGCGGCGCTGGCCCGTCAGGCCACGGCCGTTCCAGTATTTCCGCGTCGCATTGTCGAGTTTGGGGCCGATGAACATGTCGAAGGCCTGCACGTTGCTGGCAATATCATGCCGGGCAAGGAAACGGACAATGTCGGCATGGCCGGGCAGGTGCCGGAAGGCAGCGAGCTTCAGCCGGTTGAGCGCGATGTGATGCGGATTGAGATCGACCACGTCGATCCGCTCGGGTGCCGCGGAGAGGTAGGCGAGCATGTTGCAGCCGCCGGAGCCGATGGTGACGATATGGTGTTCCGGCCGGATTTGCATAGCCTCCATGTCGACGGCCGGGTCCTCCCAGATCTGCGGATAGACGAGACCGGTGAAAAGCAACCCGAAAAGCCGTTCCGATAAACCGTCGAGAGTCAGCGCCTTGTGCTGAATCAGAGCGGTTTTAAGCTTGCGGTTCTTTTTGCCGTAGCCTGCATCGGGGGCGAGATCGGTCATGTCAGCCTGCCATCTGTTGAAGTTGGAAGGCTTCTAAGACGAGTCCGCTACACTTTGATGACGGACGGCTTATACAAACTCCCATTCTGGAAAATCGTTTGCGTTCGGACATGTTAGATGAAGTCATCCTGCCCGGCCGCGAACATGATGGGAAAGGTCCGTTCTGATTCCTGACCCGTTTCAGCCGCTGACATGATCGCCATTTGATGGTGCGAACAGACCAGGGTTGCGGCGCGATCAATAGGTTAGAAACATTTCTCGCACCAAAGTGATCGCCATAAACCCTTCCTAAAAACATGGAATCCTGTTTTTGTGTCGGGGGCGAAGCAGAGGCGATGCGTATGCGCAGAAGATTGTTATGGCTTGCGGGCTCGGTGTCGGTTGCCGTTGCAGCGATTGCCGGCTGGCTTGTCGTCATGCCGCCCGAACTGCTGCGCGTCGGCGATGGCTATGCTGCCAAGATCGTCTGCTCGAATGTTTTCGTTGCCGGCAGAGACGTCGATGCGGTGCTTGCCGAGGACGTTCAGGCGCCCGGGCACCCCCTTCTGCGCCTTGTGCGAATATCAGTCGATGAAACCCGCAAGACGGTGACCGCCCGCATGTTCGGCTTTGCTGCTCCGGGCCACGCGATCTACCGCGAAGGTCTCGGATGCACCAATGTCACCGAGGGCGAGTTCGCCGCGTTCCCCGGCAACCGGCAGCTTCGCCGCAGGCCGCCGCAATCGGATGAGGGTAAACCCTGGCCCGACGGTAGCGGCACGAACGTCAATCCTGCGGTGCAGACGCTTCTGACGGATCCGCAGCTTGCCGGGCCTGGCATGCGAGCAATCGTTGTCGTCAAGGATGGCAAAATCGTTGCGGAAAGTTATGGCGAAGGCTTCAACAGTTCGACACCGCTGCTCGGCTGGTCGATGACCAAGGCGGTGACGGCCGCATTGATCGGCTTGCGAATCAGGGATGGGCAGATGGCGCTCGATCGGGCGGAGCTCCTGCCGCAATGGCGAAACGACCCGCGCAGGCAGATAAGGCTCGCCGATCTTCTCGCCATGCAGAGCGGTCTGCAGTTCAACGAGGATTACGGCGATGTGACGGACGTCACCCGGATGCTGTTCCTCGAGGGTGACATGGCGAATTTTTCGGCCTCGAAGCCGCTCGAGGCGCGGCCGGGCGAACGCTTCAGGTATTCCAGCGGCACGTCGACGATTCTTTCGCGGCTCTGGATGAATACCTTCAGCAGCATCCGCGAGGCTCTTACCTTTCCACGCGTAGCGCTGTTTCGGCCGCTCGGGATGACGAGCGCGGTGCTGGAGCCGGATGCGCGCGGCACTTTTGTCGGCTCTTCCTACATGTATGCGACGGCGCGAGACTGGGCCCGGTTTGGGCTCTTCCTGCTGCAGAACGGCAACTGGAATGGCGAGCAGATCCTGCCGCCGGACTTTGTTACCTTCATGCGCACGCCCACCAAGGCATCAAACGGACGCTATGGGGCGGGGCATGTCTGGACGAAGTTTGGAAAGGATGGCGGGCCGTCGTTGCCTGCGGATGCCTACTGGCTGCAGGGCCATGACGGGCAGACCGCCATGCTCGTGCCCTCCCTTGGGCTTGCCGTCGTTCGCCTGGGGCTCACGCCGTCGAACTCGGGCTACGACGTGCGCATGCTTGAGGCGAAAATAGTCGAGGCGGTCCATTGACCGGCTCTGAAGTAATCCGGTGACATCGGTTGGGTGAGAGGCTTTATTTCATGCCCAGCGTTTCAAGCAGGCCCTTGCGCTTGGCGTGGTAATAATAGCCGCTCGCATAGAGCTTGACGGCGCCGTCGTTCTGGTTGTCGGCTACCATCCACGCGCCGGCCAGATACTTCGTCGCATATTTTAGATTGGTCTCTGCGTCGAAGAGGCCCTCGGCCGGACCTTCATAACCGAGGCCTTTGGCCGTGTTGTAGCGGATCTGCATCAGGCCGTAGTTGCCGGCATGATAGGCGCGCGGATTGTAGGTGCTTTCGCGTTTCACGACGCGATGCACCAGCTCTTCCGGAATATTGTTGAGTTTGGCGTAATAGGCGATCAGGCGGTCAAGCTCAGGGCGCGAGCTGGTCGGCTTTTCCGCCCCGGTCAGCGACGCAAGCATGTCCTTGGCCCCGCCAAGTGCGGCCGCCGCCATCGAAGGCTTCTGCACCGGCACGATCATGCGCTTGGCGACCAAGGTCTCGAGGCCAACCGGTTCGCCGGTATCGAAATCCGATTCCATCGCGGCCATCATCATGCCTTCGGGAATCTGTGGAGACAGGGCAGTGGCGGTCTCGCCAGCGGTCGGAGCGACCATAGCGCTCGCCGCTTGCGGCAGAGCAGACGGTGTCGCGGCCTGTCCCGTCGCGGATGCCTGAGGGGTGACGAGCGGATTTGCCGTCGGAACGGCTAACGCCTGCTGAGCGGCAGCCGGGATGCCTTCGTTGTTGGCACCGACCAACATTGCCGACGGATTCTCGCCGGGCGTCATCATCGCGGTTTCGGCTGCAAGCGCAGCGGCTGTCGCGGTCGCTGCGCCATCCGGGGTCGGCAGAGCGTAAGCCGTCATTTCCGTTCCGGGCTTCGGCAGAGGCGTTACCGTCTGCACGGCCATCAACTGTTCCATCGGTGTTCGCTCGACACTCGAGCATCCGCCGGCAAGCGCCACCGAAACCAGAGTGCAAACCGTAACAGCCGGTTTCGAAACGGAAAAACGGAAATTAGCCATGCTGTCGCTTTCGTGCTGTCAGGCCCCGCAGCCCTTGCAAATCAGCAGCCAAAAGCCGCCCCGTGCAAAACTTCATTAACTCATGGGGCAGGGAACCGCAAGCACGGGACGGCTTTTCAGGCGCCCGCACGCCGCAGGCCCGCCGTCAGAAGGCCTGCGCCGATCAGCAGGGAGCCGCCGGTGCGGTTGACGATGGCCTGAACCTTCGGCTTTCGAATCGTTTTGCGTGCGGCGGAAGCCATCAGCGCATAGGCAGCTGCATTGATGGTGGCGAGCACCAGAAATGTCGTTTCAAAGATCAGCATCTGGTTGAAAAGCGGGCGGTTGAGATCGAGAAACTGCGGCAGGAAGGCGACGAAGAACACGATACTTTTCGGGTTTAGCGCCGTGACGACGTAGGTGTGCAGGAAAATTCGCAACGGCTGCTCCGCCGGAACCGCCATCGTCCCGTCCGTTGCCTCGGCCGCGAGCGGCGTGCGCCACAGCTTGATGCCAAGCCAGATGAGGTAGGCGGCCCCCACCCATTTCAGAACCGTGAAGATCGCAGCCGACGTGGCGAGCAGGGCGCCGAGGCCGAGCATCGAGGCGGTCATTGCAGTAAAATCGCCAAGCGCCACACCGGCAACGGTCGCGCTCGCGACCTTGCGTCCGTGCCCGAGCGCGTAGGAGATCACCAGGAGAATGGTCGGGCCGGGAATCGCAAGCAGAATGGACGAGGCGGCGACGAAGGCCAGCCAATGTTCGATCGACATGAAAAAAGCTCCGTTTGACGTGGCGTTCCATCGAGGAAGCCATGCGCAAACGGAGCCGTCAATAGGCCTTGTCAGTAGCGGATCAGGACGCCGGTGACCACTTCTGGCCGATGACGTCCATGACTTCGCCGAACCACCTCGCCGACGTATCGAAATGCTTGCCGCCGCGAATGCGCGGGAATTCGATTGTCCGCAGCTTGCCACCCTGGTCCTCGTCATGCCCGGTGACGCCGGAGACCTTGTTCAGCGCGCTTTCGACAGCGAGATCGACCATGCCCTGTATAAGGCGCAGATCGTCCACGTTGGCAGGCGCCGAGCGGGCGTAGTAGCCGGATTTCTGCACCATCGAGCGCTCGGCGCCGAGAAGGGCCGCGAACTGCTTGGAGAACCAGCCGCCGACATTGATCGTGTCGATCTTCACATGGCCGAATGCGTCGCGTTTCACGGTTTCGCCCGCAGCTTCGCGTTCGGCGACGACGGCGTCGAGGCAGGCGCCTTCGCTGACGAACAGGGTGACGAAGCCTGCCTTGTCCATCGTCGCGCGCAGCCGCTCGGCCTCGGCTTCGAGATTGAAGGCTGTTTCGGGCAGGTAGAGGCCATCGATGTTCTTCAGCTTGGTGTCCATCATAAAGCCGTCGACGAATTCCTTCTCGCCGGTCATCTGGATATAGGCGCGCGCAGTCGCGGCCGTCAGCCAGCCGCAGTGGCGGCCCATAACTTCATGCACCACCAGGGTACGGGGTGCGGCACTCTGTTCATTGCTTACATTGTCAAAGAACCTGGCGCCGTATTCGGCGGCCGTCCAGGCGCCGAGCGACTGGCGAATCGGCACCACGTCGTTATCGACGGTCTTCGGCAGGCCGACGACGGTCAGGTCGTAGCCATTGGCGCCGAGATAGGCAGCGAGATCAGCTGCCGTCGTATTGGTGTCGTCACCGCCGATCGTGTGCAGAATAGTGATTCCATCGGCAGCCAGCTGCTCGGCAGCGACCCGCAGGGGGTTCTGGCCATCCTTGACCAGGCCGCGCTTGACGCAGTCTGCGGCGTTGGTGAGCTTGACGCGGCTGTTGCCGATCGGCGAGCCGCCATGGCGGTGCAGGATATGGGCTTTATCGCGCATGTCGCGGGTGATTTCTATGCGGTCGGCGAGAAGAAGACCCTGATAGCCGGAGCGATAGGCAACGAGCTCAATATCCGGCGCGATGTCGGTGTAACGTTCGATCAGGCCACCAACGGCGGAGGACAAGCAGGGGGCGAGGCCGCCTGCGGTCAGCATTGCAACTTTCTGTTTGGGCATGAATTTCTCCTCGGGATTTCGGCAAGATCGTCGGAGGTCTCTCTAGCGCAATTCCCATAGAAGTTAAATGACATGCGGCCAATTCGACCGGATTGCCTGTGCGATGCCCGCGCTGCGACCGAGCCAGGGCGATGAGCACCGGGCCGGCATTCCAGAAGACGACGCCGCCGAACATCGACATCAGATTCAACTTTCGATCGCATCCCGAAGGGATGAAGGTCAAATTCATTTGCATGGTCGACCGATAATCCCGACGAGTGAAAAATAGTGAGGTGCCATCACAAATTCGTCATCCGGGTCGATTCGGCGGGCTGTATGCCTTGCAATCCGCGACAACATCTGGTCATGCTGTTCTTTGAGCTGCCCGCCTATTGCGGCCGCACCGCTGTGTCTGCCTCTTTGCACCTG
Source organism: Hyphomicrobiales bacterium (assembly GCA_900474095.1). Classification (GTDB taxonomy): domain Bacteria; phylum Pseudomonadota; class Alphaproteobacteria; order Rhizobiales; family Rhizobiaceae; genus Pararhizobium. The sequence continues at coordinate 54,481 of UCOA01000025.1, forward strand.
CGCATGGGCGCCTTGCCCATGCGGCCGCCTCCCGAAAGCAATGTGGATCAGCAACCAAGGGAAAGAACGTGCCTATGTCCTTCTGGGATCGCATCCTCAGCATCGTCACCGCGACGGGCAATGCGCTTGCCGGCGTTGTCGAGGCGATCAGGACGCTGTTTGAAGGCGACCCGGAGACGCGCCGCAAGGTGGCCTTTTCCGTCGCCATGATCGCGCTGTCCGCCAAGATGGCAAAAGCCGACGGTATCGTCACCGAGGCCGAGGTGTCTGCTTTCCGCGATATCTTCAAGTTTCCCGACGATCAGGCGCAGAACGTCGCGCGGCTCTATAATCTCGCCCGCCAGGACGTTGCCGGTTACGAGGCCTATGCCGAGAAGATGGCGTCGCTCTGCGCTTCCTGCGATGAGAACTGCCCAGTGCTGGAAGACATCATCGACGGGCTCTTTCATATTGCCAAGTCGGATGGCGCCCTGCACGAAAAGGAGATCGGGTTCCTCGCGCGTGTGGCGGAAATCTTCCACATGGAAGAAGAGCGGTTTCAGGAGATCATGGCCCGCCATGTTCACGCGTCCGATGCCAACCCTTACGAAGTGCTCGGGGTCTCTCCGAAGGACGACTTCTCGATGATCCGCAAGCGCTACCGCGTGCTCGTATCGGAAAATCATCCCGATATGCTGGTCGCCCGCGGCGTGCCGGAAGAATTGCACGCGATCGCCAATGATCGCATGGCGGCACTCAACGCTGCCTATGAGGCGATCGAGAAAGAACGCCGCGCCGCATGACGCACTTCGTCTGTGACTACCCGGCTGCGCGCGCCGTGCCATCGCCCAATCATGGGGAGCGGGCAAGCGGGCAGAAGCCGGACATGATCATTCTGCACTATACCGGCATGGAGACGGCGCAAGCCGCGCTCCACTGGCTCTGTCGCGAGGAGAGCCAGGTTTCGAGCCACTATTTCGTCCATGAGGACGGTTGCGTTGATCAGCTCGTCGCCGAGGATCGTCGCGCGTGGCATGCCGGCAAGAGCGTCTGGAAAGGCGAAACAGACATCAATTCCCGCTCGATCGGCATCGAGATCGCCAATGCTGGCCACCTCGCCGGACTTCCGGACTTTCCCCCCGCGCAGATCGACGCGGTCGCTGAATTGTGTCGGGACTGTGGCAAACGCTGGTCTATTGCCCCCGAAAGGGTACTTGCGCACAGCGATGTGGCCCCCATTCGCAAGGTGGATCCGGGAGAAAAATTTCCTTGGGAAAAGCTCCATTCCAAGGGTGTCGGGCACTGGGTTCCGCCAAGCCCGATCGGCGGCGGACGATTTTTCCAAAGGGGCGATCAAGGCCAGCCCGTCGAAGCGGTCCAGACCATGCTGTCCCTCTATGGCTACGGAATTGAAGTGACAGGCATTTTTTGCGAGAAGACGGAGGGTGCGGTTGCCGCCTTCCAGCGCCATTTCCGCCAGTCCCAGGTCGACGGCATCGCCGATATTTCGACCCTTGATACGCTCCACAGGCTCTTGTCCGCGCTGCCGAATTTCAGCCGCTGAACGGGCTTCCCGGCACGGTTTTTGAAGATCGCCTGAAGCCTTCCTGTTACAAAATTTGTGCACTGCCACATGATCGTCACTATGCCGGGGTCTTTTGCAGCCGTACCGAATTGCAGGTGATTTCGAGGCGCAACGCCTCCTCCTGCTGATGACGAAGATCGGACTGCAGGACGGCAGGGCGGGGTGCGCCCACATGCTGCTGTGCCCGAAAGTGGAGATTTCAAGCTAAATGAGACTATCGCATCTTGCTGCGACTGCGGCATGCTTCTGCATGCTCTTTTCCGGGGTTGAAATGTCGTATGCCGCCGGTATCGACAAGACCATCACTTCCTCCATCAAGCCAATCACGAGAACCACGGGTTATCCGGCGCCGGGCGCCTCTCTCGAGACGACAGCCTATAGCGGCCTGATCCAGACCTATGCGAAGCAGTACGGCGTTCCAGTCGATCTCGCCCACGCCGTCGTCAAGGTCGAAAGCAATTTCAATCCCAAGGCACGCGGCAGCGCCGGCGAAATCGGCCTGATGCAGATCAAACCGGCGACAGCCCGGATGATGGGCTATACCGGGGGCAAGGGCGGCCTGTTCGATCCCGAGACCAACATCAAGTTCGGTATGAAATATCTTTCCGTGGCGCATGAACTGTCCGGCGGTTTCACCTGCGGTACGATCCTTCGCTACAATGCCGGCCACGGCGCCAAGAAGATGAATCCGGTGTCGCGCCGCTATTGCGGCAAGGTCCAGAGCATCATCAACTGAGCCGTCCGGGTGCCGGATAAGGTTTTGAGTACCGGCATTTTTCAAGTTCGCAGATGCCAGCCGACGAATGCCATGCTATTTCCGCCAGATTGGCTACGAGGACGGCAGGCATGGCGGAAGCATTTGATTGCATCATTGTAGGCAAGGGCATGATGGGCGCAGCTGCTGCCCGTCATCTGTCCTGCAGCGGCGCCAAGATTGCGCTGATCGGGCCGGACGAGCCGGAAGACTGGTCGAGCCACGGCGGAGTTTTCAGCAGCCACTACGACAATGGCCGCATTACCCGCACGATCGATTCCGATCCCGTTTGGGCGCTGCTGGCCCGGCGCTCCATCCGTCTCGGCGTCGATGCGCCGTTCGTCGGGGAACACGCCCTCGCCGATCGATTTCCCTGGTTCCGCTTCCCGGCTGGCTACGCCGGCGTGTTCGAACCCCGGAACGCCGGCTATATCAACCCGCGTGCGCTAGTCACGGCCCAGGCTCGGCGCGATATTGATCGAGAGGGTCAACTGGATGCGCCGGAATACGAGACGGATTTTTCCGTTTGCTACGGGTAGAATTACCGGCGCCGGCACCTTATTTTCTTTTGGCTATGGCAATTGGCGGATGCGTCGGTTATGCACCGCCTGCCAGTTGGCCGGGCAGCCGCTCTCCGCTAGGGCCGAAAGGCTGCGGGGGGAGGAAAGTCCGGGCTCCACGGAAAAACGGTGCCGGATAACGTCCGGCGGGGGCGACCCCAGGGAAAGTGCCACAGAGAGGAAACCGCCTGCCTCGAGCAGGTAAGGGTGAAAGGGTGGGGTAAGAGCCCACCGCGCGCATGGCAACATGGGTGGCAAGGCAAACCCCACCGGGAGCAAGACCGAATAGGGATGACGTGGATCGCGCAAGCGGTCCGGCCGTTTCCGGGCCAGTCATCCGGGTGGGTTGCAGGAGGCAGCGCGCAAGCGTTGTCCCAGATGAATGGCTGCCACGTTCCGGCTTTCGGGCCGGAGCCATACAGAACCCGGCTTACAGGCCAACTGGCAAATTTTCCTTTTCCTTGATCTGGGCAACGCGATTTCAAAATCGCGTATCCGCTTGAATGTTTATTTTTATTATATATTGCTAATATATAAAATAAATCATTTTGCCGGAGGTGATTCGATAGTGAATCCAAAGTGTTGAGGGGGCTGTCGTAACCATTTGTTAAACTTAACGGACTATCAATATTTGCTGACGACGCGTGCTGAAATAGAGCAAATCCCATTGACGCCCATATGGTCCCATGTTATCCCAATCATGCACAATACACGGGCTGATTCAGGCCGATTCACCGCAAGTTTCGGGACCTCCCTTCGGAGGGTTTTCGAACGGGCATGTCGCCCGCTGGTGGAGTGTTGCGCTTTGTTTTGAAGGTGTGCGCGGGCCGTTGGGGCTTGCGCGTTTACCGGAAACGGCAGTATCGCGTCATGAACCGCTTCCTATCGCATGCGACAAACCGGATCGATGCAAAGGGGCGGGTTTCCGTTCCTTCGATGTTTCGCTCTGTTCTGTCGGCGCTCGATATTCGGGAGCTTTATTGCTTTCAGGATTTCGTCTTTCCGGCTATCAGCGCCGGCGGTCCGGAATTGTTGGATCGTTTCGAAAGGCAAATCGGCGGCGAGGATCCGTTTTCGCCGCAGGCCAATCAGATGTCGCTCCTGATTCATGGGGGCGGGGTCTTCATGAAGCTCGACCAGGAAGGCCGATTGATGGTTACGGATTTGATCCGCGACTTCACCGGAATTACCACGGAAGTCACCTTCGTGGGGCGAGCGGATCATTTTCAGTTGTGGGCGCCGCAGGTGTTTCTGGAAACACAAGCGGCGGCGCGGGAAGAACGCAGGTTGCGAGGTCGGCGTTCGGACTAGAGTGGAGAAGCGGAATGATGGCGGATCAAGGCGAAGGTTTACCCGATGCCGATGGCGGACCGGTCCGTCACATTCCGGTTCTTCTTCCAGAGGTTCTTGCGAGCCTTAATCTCGCCCCCGGTAAGATCATCCTCGATGGCACCTTTGGTGCCGGTGGCTATACCTCTGCCATTCTGGCGACCGGTGCCGATGTGATCGCGCTCGATCGTGATCCGGCGGCCATTCAAGCCGGACAGCCGCTGGTCGCCGCCAGCAACGGCCACCTCACCCTGGTGCATTCGCGTTTCTCCAACCTTGCGAAATATGCCCCGGAGGGCGGACTTGACGGGGTCGTGCTCGATATCGGCGTTTCCTCCATGCAGATCGACGAAGCGGAGCGTGGCTTCTCCTTCCAGAAGCGCGGGCCGCTCGACATGCGCATGTCGTTGGATGGTGTTTCCGCGGCAGACGTCGTCAACAGGGCCAAGGTTTCGGACCTTACGCGCATCTTCGGCTTTCTCGGTGAAGAGCCGCAATCCGGCCGGATCGCTCGCGCCATTGAGAAACGCCGTCTCGAAGAGCCTTTCGTCACGACGCGTGACCTTGCTGGCCTGATCGAGATCGTCACGCCGCGAAAAGCGAAGGACAAGATTCATCCCGCCACCCGTGTGTTCCAGGCGCTGCGCATCTTCGTCAACGACGAGCTGGGCGAACTCGCCAGGGCGCTGTTTGCCGCCGAGCGCGTGCTGAAGCCGGGCGGGCGGCTGACGGTCGTCACCTTCCATTCGCTGGAAGACCGGATCGTCAAGAAATTCTTCCAGGATCGCGCCGGCAAGGCCTCCGGTTCGCGTCACCTGCCGCTGGTGCACGAGCGTGCGGCAACTTTCGCACCAGTTGGCAAATCTATGGTGGCGGCCAGCGAAGAAGAAGCGTCCCGCAATCCGCGCGCCCGGTCTGCCAAGATGCGGGTCGGAGCCCGTACTGATGCCCCGCCCGAAGCAGATGATCTGTCTATCTTCGATTTGCCGAACCTTGCGAGCCTTGGAAAGATGGGGGGCTGAGACATGTTGCGAACCTTTGACGTTGTCCTGATCGTCGTCATGACGGCCGCTGCGACGGTCACCTACACGATCAAGCACCGGGCGGAAAACAAGCTGGAAGAAGTGCGCAAGCTGGAGGCGGAGATAAAGCTCGAGGAAGATACGATCGACCTTCTGCGCGCCGACTGGGCGCTGCTCACCCAGCCCAACCGCCTCGAGAAGCTCGTCACCGTCTACCAGCAGGACCTGCAGCTCGCGCCCACCGTCTCGACCCAGCTCGCGCGCCCGGAAGAGTTGCCGATGCTCAAGGCCGATCTGCCGCCGCCGCAGGATGTCCTCGAAGTGATGGGCATGGCCAAGGGCAAGTCGAAAAAGCCGCTAGCGAAGACGGATAACATTGCAACAGGTTCGGTGGCACGCTGATGTCTTTTCTGTCCCGCATCATGGTCGTCAAGAGCAAGGCCCACTTCTCCGCGGGTGGCAACAATCATCCCGGCGATATGGGAATGCCGTTCGAAGGTACGCGCAAGAAGAGCAGCAGCCAGGCGCGCAGCCGTGTCGCGATCGTCATTATCAGCTTCACCGCGGTCTATTGCGTGATCGGCGGACGGCTCGTGCAATATGGGCTTGCAAAGCCCGACACGGTTTCCAGCATCGGCCGCGCCGACAATCTGATGGCCTCGCGCCCTGATATTCTCGACCGTAACGGTGAAATCCTCGCGACCGACATTCGCACGGTCTCGCTCTATGCCGAGCCGCACAAGATCGTCGATGCCGATGAAGCGGTCGAGCAATTGTCGACCGTCCTGCCCAATCTCAATGTCGCGGATATCTACAACAAGCTGAAATCCAAATCACGGTTCCAGTGGCTGCGCCGTCAGCTCACGCCGAAACAGCAGAGTGAAATACTGGCGCTCGGCATTCCCGGCATCGGCTTTCGGCCGGAGAAACGCCGCTTCTACCCGGGCGGTGCCACCGCCTCGCATATCGTCGGCCACGTCAACGTCGACAACCGCGGCATTGCCGGCATGGAACGCTGGATCGACAACCAGGGACTAGCCGATCTGGCCGCCATCGGCATGACGAGCGATGCGAAGATCGAGCCGGTCAAGCTCTCGATCGACCTGCGTGTGCAGAACATCCTGCGCGACGTCGTCGTCGATGCCATGGAAAATTTCAAGTCGATTGCCGCAGGCGGCGTGGTGATGGATGTCAAGACCGGCGAAATTCTCGCTATGGTGTCCTATCCCGATTATGATCCAAACAAGCCCGCCGATGGCGCCAAGGAAGGCTGGATGAACCGCATGTCGAACGGCACGTTCGAGATGGGGTCGACCTTCAAATCGTTTACGACCGCGATGGCGCTCGATTCCGGCAAGGTGACGTTAAAAGACAGCTTCGATGCCCGCTTCCCGATCAGAATCGGCGGCTTCACGATCAAGGATTTCCACGGCAAGCATCGTGTTCTGACGGTGCCGGAGATTTTCCAGTATTCATCGAATATCGGAACGGCCAAGATGGCCGATATCGTTGGCATCGCGGGTCACAAGGAGTTCCTGACCAGGATTGGCCTGCTCTCCAAGATGCAGACGGAACTGCCCGAAGTGAAGACGCCGAGCCAGCCGCGGGAATGGAAGAAGATCAACTCGATCACCATCTCCTTCGGTCACGGCGTCTCCACGACGCCGCTGCAGACGGCAGTTGCCGGTGCAGCCCTGTTGAACGGCGGGCACCTCATCGAACCGACCTTCCTGCCGCGCACCGCGCAGGAGGCAGAGGCTGCCTCGACGACGGTCATCAAAAAATCGACCAGCGACGATATGCGCTACCTGTTCCGTTGGAATGCCGTCAATGGTTCCGGCAAGAACGCGCGTGTGCCTGGCTTCAATGTAGGCGGCAAGACCGGGACCGCAGACAAGGTCGTCAACGGTCGCTATTCGAATGACGCCAATTTCAACGCTTTTCTGGCCGGCTTCCCGATCGATGATCCGCGCTATGTGGTCCTGACCTTCATCGACGAACCGAAAACAGACAAGGGCAATGGCGCAGCACTTGCAGGCAATACGGCAGCCCCGATGGTGCGCGACATCATCAGCCGCTCTGCACCGCTTCTTGGCGTGGAGCCGAAGTTCGGTGAAGACGGTTCTGCCTTGCTTGTGTCTTATTGACCATGGAATGACAATCTGGAGGATTCGCCGCCCGGCGTGTCGTTATAACTGAAAAGTGCATCCATGAAGATCAAAGACCTGATCGGGAAGGATTTCCCGGAAATTGCCGCGCAGTTGAACGCCGCCGCCGGCGATATCGATATTGCCGCCATCACCGCCGATAGCCGGCAGGTCGTCCCAGGCGCGCTTTTCGTGGCCCTTTCGGGAAGCAGGGCGGACGGCAAGGCCTTCATTGATGACGCAATTGCGCGCGGCGCCGCAGCCGTGGTTGCAGGCGCAAAACCCTCGGACGATGTTTCAGCGCCGGTTTTTGCCGCTTCGACACCCCGCCGTGTGCTTGCGCTCGCAGCCGCAAACTTCTACGGGCGCCAGCCCCACACGATGGTGGCCGTAACAGGCACGGCCGGAAAGACTTCGGTTGCCTCGTTCACCCGCCAGATATGGGCGCATTCCGGTTTCGCCGCTGCAATGATCGGCACGACCGGCGTCATCGCGCCGGGTCGCAACGATTATGGCTCGCTGACGACACCGGATCCGGTTTCGCTGCACAAGCTGCTCGCTGAACTCACCGATGCCGGCGTCAGCCACGCGGCCATGGAGGCTTCCAGCCACGGGCTCGACCAGAGCCGGCTCGACGGTGTCCGCCTTGCCGCCGCCGGTTTCACCAATCTCGGCCGCGATCATATGGATTACCACCCGACCGTCGAGGACTATCTGGCGGCCAAGATGCGGCTGTTCGAGGGGGTGTTGCCGAAGGGGTCGCCGGCGGTGATCTTCGCCGACGACGCCTGGTCGGCGCCGGCGATCGCTGCAGCCCGAGCTACCGGTCACGAGGTTCTGACCGTCGGGCGCAAGGGCGACTATCTGAGCCTCAAGCGCGTCGAACATTTCCGTCACAAGCAGATCGCCGAAGTTCATGTCGGTGACGAGATCTTCGAGGTGCACGTACCGCTGGCCGGCGACTTCCAGATTTCCAACGCACTGGTCGCGGCGGGCCTCGCCATGGCCACCGGCGTCAGCGCCAAAGCGGCGATGGCGGCGCTTGAAAAGCTTCAGGGTGCTTCAGGTCGTCTCGAACTGGTCGGCCATACCACGGACGGTGCACTCGCCTATGTCGATTATGCGCACAAGCCGGATGCGCTGGAAAACGTCCTGACATCCGTGCGTCCCTTTACCACCGGCCGGATCATCGTGGTCTTCGGTTGTGGCGGTGATCGCGACAAGGGCAAGCGCCCGATCATGGGCGAGATCGCCACACGGCTTGCCGACGTGGTGATCGTGACCGACGACAATCCGCGCTCGGAAGTTCCCGAGACCATTCGCAGCGAGATCATGGCTGCTGCCAAGGGCGCGACCGAAATCGGCGACCGTGCGGAAGCGATCAAGGCTGCCGTCGCTCTGTTGAAATCCGGTGATACCCTGATCGTCGCTGGCAAGGGACACGAGGAGGGGCAGACGATCGGCTCCGTAACTTTGCCTTTCTCCGACCATGCCGAGCTCCGAAAAGCATTGGGAGGTCAATGATTTGAGCGTTCTCTGGACAGTTAGCGACCTGATGGCGGCCATGCACGGGCGACCGATGGGAAACCTGCCTGAAGGCATTACCGGGATCTCGATCGACAGCCGCTCCATCGCCAAGGGCGAAGCATTCTTCGCGATCAAGGGCGACAGGGTCGATGGCCACGATTATGCCGGCATCGCGATTGCCAATGGCGCAGAACTGCTCGTCGTCAGCGAGGCGAAACTGCCGGCGCTCGGGCGTCTGATCGCGCCGATGATCGTCGTCGACGACGTGCTGGAGGCCATGGTGCGGCTCGGCTGCGCCGCTCGAGACCGTAGTGCCGCGAGGATCATCGCGGTGACCGGTTCCGTCGGCAAGACCACCACGAAGGAGATGCTGCGCCACCTGTTGTCGCCGTCCGGCCGGGTGCATGCGTCGGTTGCCTCGTTCAATAATCATTGGGGCGTGCCGCTGACCCTGTCCCGCATGCCGGAAAACACTGATTTCGGCATCTTCGAGATCGGCATGAACCACCCCGACGAGATTCGGCCGCTGGTCAGGATGGTTCGCCCGCATGTGGCTGTTATCACCACGATCGCCGCCGCTCATCTCGGCAATTTCAAGGATCTCGACGAAATCGCCGCTGCCAAGGCAGAGATCATGGAAGGGCTCGTCGATGATGGCCATGTGATCCTCAACCGCGATAACGAGCAGTTCGAGACGCTGGAAAAAACGGCAGCGGTGCTGGGCGTTGCCCATGTGCACAGCTTCGGCAGCAGCGCCAAGGCCGACTTCCGCATGGTGGAATTCGCTGGCGGCTCGGAAGGGGCCGTGCTCTGGGCGGCGATCGGCGGCAGGACGGTCGAAATCCAGATGGGTGCGCCGGGCCGTCACCTCGCCGAAAACGCGCTGGCCGCGCTCGGCGCCGCAAGCGTGGTCGGGGCGGACGTGGATGCCGCAGTTGCGGCCCTTGCGACGCTGCAGCCGGAGAAGGGGCGGGGCGCAAGGTACCGTCTGCCGATAGGCTCGGGTACCGTCGTTCTGATCGATGAAAGCTACAACGCCAATCCCGCATCGATGCGGGCGGCGATCGCGCTTCTCAAGGATTCCGAACTGCCGGAGGGCGGGCGGCGGATTGCCATTCTCGGCGATATGCTGGAGATGGGCGAACTCGCAGGCAAGGTCCATGCCGGGCTTTCGGCACCGCTAGTCGAAGCCGGTATCCGCGATGTCTGGCTCGCCGGACCGGAGATGGCGCATCTGCGCGATGCGCTGCCTGAGGATATCCGCGTCGAATATCGCGAAACTGTCGAGGACCTGAAGGAATTCGCCCTCGGATCGATCGCGGCTGGAGATGTGGTGATGGTCAAGTCGTCCAAGGGGACCGGTTGCGGCAGGATCGTTGCGGCTTTGCTTCAGAAATATCCGCCTTCATCGGAAACGGGACGGGCCGAATAAGGCTGGGACAAGGCTTTCATGGCCGAAGTTCGATGCTGACACTTTTGATACCACGCAGTTATTCTTCCATTCGGTGATTCTGATGGATGACACCTGCAACGAACCTTTGGGGAAAGGTCCCTTATGCTCATCTGGCTTGTCGAACTGGCGGACCATTTTCAATTCTTCAACCTCTTCCGGTACATCACTTTCCGTACCGGCGCCGCCCTGTTCACATCGGCAATCATCGTCTTCCTGTTCGGTCCGCGGATGATCTCGTCGCTGCGTGTCCGGCAGGGCCGTGGCCAGCCGATCCGCGCGGACGGGCCCCAGACCCATTTCAAGAAGGCCGGCACGCCGACCATGGGCGGGCTGATGATCCTTTCCGGTATTGTCGGCAGTTCGCTGCTCTGGGCCGATCTTTCCAGCGTCTATGTGGTTTCGACGTTGCTCGTGACGCTCGGTTTCGGCGCCATCGGCTTCTACGATGATTATCTCAAGGTGACGAAACAGTCGGACAAGGGATTTTCCGGCAAGGCCCGCCTCGGGATCGAGTTCGTTATCGCCGCCATCGCGGTCTTTTTCATGATGCGGACCGCATTGTTGGCTGGAACGAACGGCTCGACGTTCGGCTCGTCGCTGACATTCCCCTTCCTCAAGGATTTCACTCTCAATCTCGGCTATTTCTTCATCCTGTTCGGCGGATTCGTGATCGTCGGTGCCGGCAATGCCGTCAATCTCACCGATGGTCTCGACGGTCTTGCCATCGTCCCGGTGATGATTGCCGCCGCGTCCTTCGGCGTCATCGCCTACCTCGCGGGTAACGCGGTGTTTGCGAACTACCTGCAGATTCATTTCGTGCCGGGCACCGGCGAGCTCGCGGTCATCCTCGGCGCCGTCATCGGCGCCGGCCTCGGTTTCCTCTGGTTCAACGCACCGCCGGCGGCGATCTTCATGGGCGACACCGGGTCGCTCGCTTTGGGAGGCCTGATCGGCACTGTTGCCGTTGCGACCAAGCACGAGATCGTCATGATCATCATTGGCGGCCTCTTCGTCATCGAAACCCTGTCGGTGATCATCCAGGTGTTCTGGTTCAAGCGCACCGGCAAGCGCGTCTTCCTGATGGCGCCGATCCATCACCACTTCGAGAAGAAGGGTTGGACCGAGAGCCAAGTCGTGATCCGCTTCTGGATCATAGCGGTCATCCTCGCCATGGTTGGCCTTTCGACCCTGAAGCTGCGGTAAGCCGATGATCGCGGTCACGACATTAAAGGATAAGCAGGTCGCGCTCTTCGGTCTCGGCGGCTCCGGTCTGGCGACGGCACAGGCGCTGGTTGCCGGGGGGGCTAGGGTGACGGCCTGGGACGACAATCCCGAGAGCGTCGCCAAGGCGGTTTCCGAGGGTATCGGTACCGGTGATCTGCGACAGGCGGACTGGAGTGCCTTTTCCGCCTTCATTTTGTCGCCGGGCGTTCCGCTCACGCATCCGAAGCCACACTGGACCGTCGATCTTGCCCATGCAGCCGGTGTCGAGGTTATCGGCGATGTCGAACTTTTCGTCCGCGAGCGGCGGGCGCATGCACCGGATTGCGCCTTCATCGCCATTACCGGCACCAACGGCAAATCCACGACGACGGCGCTGATCGCCCATATCCTCAAGACCAGCGGCTGCGATACGCAACTCGGGGGCAATATCGGCACGGCGGTACTGACGCTCGATCCTCCGAAGAATGGCCGCTTCTACGTCGTTGAATGCTCGTCCTATCAGATCGACCTTGCGCCGACGATCGACCCGTCCGCGGGCGTCCTGCTCAACCTGACGCCCGACCATCTCGACCGGCACGGCACCATGCAGCACTATGCTGATATCAAGGAACGTCTTGTCGCCGGTAGCCGCGTTGCCGTTGTCGGCGTCGATGACAGTTTTTCGAGCCTGATCGCGGATCGCGTCGAGCGCTCCGGCACCAAGGTCGTGCGGATTTCGCGGCGCCAGGTGCTGGCGGATGGCCTCTATGCCGACGGCAGCCGGATCGTGCAGGCCCGGGCCGGAGCAACCAGCCTGTTCGCCGAGCTCGATGGTATCCAGACCCTGCGCGGCGGCCACAATGCCCAGAACGCGGCAGCGGCGATTGCCGCCTGCCTTGCGGTCGGCGTCTCGCAGACAGACATCGTCAAGGGACTCTCCTCCTTTCCCGGTTTGAAGCACCGCATGCAGCCGGTCGGCCGCAAGGGGCAGGTGGTCTTCGTCAACGACAGCAAAGCGACCAACGCGGATGCGGCAGCGCCTGCTTTGTCAAGCTATGAGCGGATCTACTGGATCGCCGGTGGCCTGCCGAAGGAGGGTGGCATCACGACGCTGGCGCCATTCTTCCCCAAGATCGCCAAGGCTTTTCTGATCGGCGAGGCCGCGCCTGCTTTTGCCGCGACCTTGGGGGAGGCCGTGCCCTTCGAAATTTCCGGGACCTTGGCGCAGGCAGTTGCTCATGCCGCCGCCCATGCGGCGAAGGACACGGGGCCGTCGGCCGTGATGCTGTCCCCGGCTTGCGCAAGTTTCGACCAGTACAAGAATTTTGAAGTCAGGGGCGATGCCTTCGTCAGCCATGTTGCTGCGATCGAAGGCGTGACGATGCTGATATGAAGGCCGGTGGCCTTGCGTTGATTTCCGGGCGCCGGACGCGCCGTTGAAGGGGACGAAGAGATGGTAAGCCGTGCCGAGCGTGGCCCCGTGGCCGACTGGTTCTGGACGATCGACAGGTTCTTCCTGGCGACCTTCATTCTGTTGATGGGGATCGGCTTCATGCTGTCCTTCGCCGCAAGCCCGGCGGTCGCCGAGCGGCTCAATCTCGACAGCTTCCACTTCGTCAAGAGGCACGCCGCGTTCCTCTTGCCGTCGCTTGCGGTTATGGTCGGTATCTCGTTCCTCTCGCCGCGACAGGTGCGGCGAACCGCGGTGATCATGCTCCTCGTCTCGCTTGCGATGATGGTGCTGGTCCTGTTTTTCGGGCAGGAGGTGAAGGGCGGCAGGCGTTGGATTTCGCTGGCAGGTCTCTCCGTGCAGCCGTCCGAATTCATGAAGCCGGCCTTCGTAGTCGTTTGCGCCTGGCTGTTCTCCGAGCATGCCCGCCAGCCGGAAATTCCGGGGAATCTATTCGCCATTCTGTTCTACATCATCGTCGTCGCCTTGCTCGTGGCACAGCCGGACCTAGGCCAGACGATCCTGACGACCGCTGTCTGGGGTGGGATGTTCTTCATGGCCGGCATGCCCTGGTTGTGGATCATCGTGCTCGGCGGGGTAGCTGTCGGCGGCCTGGTGGGGGCCTATACGGTGCTGCCGCACGTGGCAGGCCGTATCGACCGGTTCCTGACCGGCGAGGGCGACACCTTCCAGGTCGATACCGCACGCGAGGCGATCATTCGCGGCGATTGGCTGGGGCAAGGCCCGGGCGAAGGCATCGTCAAGCGTATCATCCCGGATAGCCACACCGACTTCATCTTTTCGGTCGCTGCGGAAGAGTTCGGCATCATCTTTTGCATGGTCATCGTGCTGATCTTCGCCTTCGTCGTCATGCGCGGTCTTTCCCATGCCTTCCGCGAGCGCAACGACTTCACCCGCTTCGCCGTAGCCGGCCTCGTGCTGCAGATCGGCATTCAGTCGATGATCAATATCGGCGTCAACCTCGAGCTCCTTCCGGCCAAGGGCATGACCCTGCCGTTGATCTCCTATGGCGGTTCCTCCATGGTGGCGATCAGCGTGACGGCCGGTTTCATCCTGGCTCTGACCCGCCATCGTCCGGAAAAGCGCGCCGTCGAACGCAGCCTGTTCCGCTCAGGCATGGGCGTGCCAGCGGAATAGGGCCGGCGTAACAAGGACTGATTATGACCAAAGGCATCATCATGCTCGCCGCCGGCGGAACCGGCGGCCACCTGTTTCCGGCGGAAGCCTTGGCGCACGAATTGAAGGCGCTCGGTTATTCCGTCCACCTGGTGACGGACAGCAGGGCCGAGCGCTATGCGGAAAAATTTCCAGCGGATGAAATCCATGTCGTGCCGTCGGCAACCATCGGATCGAAGAACCCTTTGAAAGTAGCAGGCTCGCTGTGGACGCTCTGGTCCGGCATGCGTATCGCGCGCCGGTTGATGGTGAAGGTCCGGCCGAAGGTCGTCGTTGGCTTCGGTGGCTATCCGACCATTCCGCCACTGCTGGCCGCAACCGGCATGGGCATTCCCTCGATGATCCACGAGCAGAACGCCGTCATGGGCCGGGCGAACAAGGCGCTTGCCAAACGCGTCAAGGCTATCGCCGGCGGTTTTCTTCCAGAAACGAATGGTCCTTATGCCACAAAGACCGTCACGACGGGCAACCCCGTCCGTCCGGCGGTGTTGGAAGCCGCCAAGGTGCCATATCAGCCGTCTGGTGAAGGTGAAGATTTCCGCCTCGTCGTTTTCGGTGGCAGCCAGGGCGCGCAGTATTTCTCGAAGAGCGTGCCGACGGCAATCAGCCTGCTCGACGACAGCTTGCGGGCGCGCCTGCGCGTTACCCAGCAGGCCCGCGCCGAAGACCTGCCGATGGTCGAAGGCTGCATTGCCAAGCTTGAGATGAATGCGGACATCGCGCCGTTCTTTACCGATATGGCGGAGCGTATCGCCAAGGCTCATCTGGTCATCTGCCGGTCTGGAGCCTCCACGGTGTCGGAGATCGCGGTGATCGGCCGACCGGCGATCCTGGTGCCTTATCCTTACGCGCTCGATCATGATCAGGCCGCCAATGCAGCAGCACTTGCGGCGACCGGCGGGGCCAAGGTGATCGCCCAGGCCGAACTTTCGTCCGAGAAGCTGAGCCGGATCCTGACGGAGGCCATGAACAACCCCGCCAAGCTCGCCGGCATGGCCGCGGGCGCCAAACAGGCGGGCAAACCGGATGCGGCACGCTTGCTTGCCGCCATGGTTGAAGCTATTGCCAGCGGTTCGACGATTGCACAGTTCAAGGAAACACGCTCATGAAAATGCCGCAGACGATCGGCCTGGTTCATTTCATCGGTATCGGCGGTATCGGCATGAGCGGCATTGCCGAAGTGCTGCACAATCTCGGTCACCGGGTGCAGGGCTCCGACCAGTCCGACAGCGCCAACGTCCAGCGGCTACGTGACAAGGGCATCGAGGTTTTCGTCGGCCACAAGGCTGAGAATATTGGCGATGCCGAAGTCGTCGTTGTCTCGACCGCCATCAAGAAGACCAACCCGGAACTGATCGCCGCGCGTGAAAAGCTGCTGCCGGTGGTACGCCGCGCCGAAATGCTCGCCGAACTCATGCGCTTCCGCAATGCGATCGCGATCGGCGGCACTCACGGCAAGACCACGACGACATCGATGGTCGCCTCGCTTCTCGAAGCCGGCGGGCTCGACCCGACGGTGATCAATGGCGGCATCATCAATGCCTACGGCACCAATGCCCGCATGGGCGAGGGCGAGTGGATGGTGGTCGAGGCCGACGAATCGGACGGCACCTTCCTGAAACTCCCCGCCGACGTCGCCGTCGTCACCAATATCGATCCGGAGCATCTTGATCACTACGGCAATTTCGATGCGGTCCGCGCGGCCTTCCGCCAGTTCGTCGAGAACGTGCCCTTCTATGGCTTCGGCGTCATGTGCCTCGATCATCCCGAGGTGCAGACGATGGTTTCGAAGATCGAGGACCGCAAGGTCATCACCTATGGCGAAAACCCGCAGGCGGATGTGCGCTATTCCAATATCCGCATGGATGGTGCGACGTCGGTCTTCGACGTCGAAATCCGCCGCCGCCGGACCGGCCAGATTATCAAGTTGCCGGATCTGCGGCTGCCGATGCCGGGCCGTCACAACGTCGCGAACGCGACGGCTGCGATCGCGGTTGCCCAACGGCTCGGCATCAAACCGGACGCCATCGCCAAGGGGCTGGCGGCGTTCAGTGGCGTCAAGAGACGCTTCACCCTCACCGGTGAGTGGAACGGTGCGCGCATCTATGACGACTACGGTCATCATCCCGTCGAGATCAAGGCCGTGCTCAAGGCTGCGCGCGAAGCTTGCCAGGGCGGCCGCGTCATCGCCGTACACCAGCCGCACCGCTTCTCGCGGCTGCACAGCCTCTTCGAGGACTTTTCGGCCTGCTTCAATGATGCCGATACCGTTCTGCTGGCGCCGGTCTATTCAGCCGGCGAGGATCCGATCGAAGGCGTCAGTTCGCCGGAACTCGTCTCCCGCATCAAGGCCGGGGGGCACCGCGACGCGCGTTTCATCGACGGCCCGGAAGCGATCGTGCCGATCGTCTCCGCCATTGCGCAACCGGGTGACTTTGTGGTTTTCTTGGGGGCTGGCAGCATCACATACTGGGCGGCCGCCCTTCCGAAGGAACTCGCAGGCATTTCAGGAAATTCCGCATGAAACAGGTTGATGGTACCAAGCTACTGGCCTCTCTCGGGGACGGCGTAAACCAACTGCGCGGGCGTCTGACGCCGGACGCGCCGATGGACCGCGTCACCTGGTTTCGTGCCGGCGGCCTTGCCGAACTGATGTTCCAGCCGCATGACGCCGACGATCTCGTTGCCTTCTTGAAGCTGGTGCCGGCCGAAGTGCCTGTCATGGTCGCAGGCGTCGGTTCGAACCTGCTCGTGCGCGACGGCGGCATTCCGGGTGTCGTCATCCGGCTTTCGGCCAAGGGGTTCGGCGATGTCGAGCTGGTTTCCGAGACCCGCGTCAAAGCCGGAGCGATCTGCCCGGACAAGAACCTTGCAGCGATGACGCTCGATCACGGCATCGGTGGATTTCATTTCTTCTATGGAATCCCCGGCTCGATCGGCGGCGCACTGCGTATGAACGCCGGCGCCAATGGCGGCGAGACGCGCGATCGTGTCGTCGAGGTTCACGCGGTCGATCGCAAGGGCAACAAGCATGTGCTCACCAATGCCGATATGGGCTACACCTACCGGCATTCCTCTGCGCCAAATGACCTGATCTTCACGCATGCCCTCTTCGAGGGTTATCCGGAAGACAAAGCGAAGATCCGCGCCGATATGGATGCGGTGCGCCAGCATCGCGAGACGGTGCAGCCGATCCGCGAGAAGACCGGTGGTTCGACCTTCAAGAATCCCGACGGTCATTCCGCCTGGAAACTGATCGACGAGGCGGGCTGCCGCGGCCTGATGATCGGTAGTGCCCAGATGTCGCCGATGCATTGCAACTTCATGATCAATGCCGGGCAGGCGAGCGGTTACGAGCTGGAATATCTTGGCGAAACCGTGCGCCAGCGGGTTTATGAAACCTCGGGCATCACGCTCGAATGGGAGATCAAGCGCATTGGCAATTTCATGCCCGGCTACGAGGTCAAGGAATTCCTCGGCCAGCTGACTGCCTGATCCCTGAGAATTTATCGACAATGAAAAGCCGCCGCGGAGCAACCCAAGGCGGCTTTTTTGCCTTCGCGCTACTGCATAGTTCCTTAAATCGGAATCGATTTAAGGATAAAATTATGCAGCAGATCAAAGTGTTACAGCGTTCTTTGCGCGTCGTGTTCGACGCGCGGCGCTGTAACATGCGAGACCTTTTGCCTTTATCGGCCCGCCATTTCTAAAAATCAGTTGCATCGGATTTAACTCTCTGATTCCAAGAGATGAATCGAGCAGGCCGTTGATTCGATAGCAAATATTTCTCCATCCCCTGGATCGGATTAACCAAAGTAAACGGTTCATTAACCATAATGCCGTTCTAGTGGAGTTGTGCCTGAGGGGTGCGACTCGTCAGCGTCAGCAAGCTGGGCGCAAGCGGGAATTTGTAGGACTGGCGTAATGTCGGGGATTTTTATGAGTGGTAAGCACGTCGCTGTCCTGATGGGCGGATTTTCTTCGGAGCGGCCGGTCAGCCTGTCGTCCGGGGCTGCGTGCGCCGATGCTCTGGAGGCCGAAGGCTATCGCGTCACCCGCATCGACGTTGATCGCAACGTCGCCTCCGTCCTTGCGGATCTGCGTCCCGACGTCGCCTTCAACGCTCTGCACGGACCCTTCGGGGAAGACGGTACGATCCAGGGCATCCTGGAATATCTCGAAATCCCCTACACCCATTCAGGCGTTCTGGCGTCGGCGCTCGCCATGGACAAGGCGCAGGCGAAGCATGTCGCAAGTGCCGCTGGCATTCCGATAGCCGAGGCACGGATCATGGATCGCCACGATTTCGGCACGAAGCACCCAATGAAGCCCCCTTATGTCGTCAAACCGGTCCGCGAAGGCTCTAGCTTCGGCGTCGTCATCGTCAAGGAAGACCAGTCGCATCCGCCGCAGGTGATCACCTCCAGCGAGTGGCGCTACGGCGACCGGGTGATGGTCGAGCGCTATGTTTACGGGCGCGAACTGACCTGCGGCGTCATGGGTGACACGGCACTTGGCGTGACGGAGATCATTCCGCAGGGGCACGCCTTTTACGATTATGATTCAAAGTATGTAAAAGGCGGTTCAAAACACGTCATTCCGGCAGATATTTTACCGAATATTTACCAAAAAATACAAACACTCGCAGTCAAGGCGCATCAGGCGATTGGATGCCGCGGCGTAAGCCGCTCCGACTTCCGCTTTGACGACCGTTTCTCTGAAGACGGAGAGCTCATCTGGTTGGAGGTCAACACTCAGCCCGGAATGACTCCAACCTCTCTGGTGCCTGAAATGGCGGCGCATGCCGGCCATACATTCGGTGAATTCCTCAGGTGGATGGTGGAGGACGCGTCGTGTTTGCGTTGAGAAGCAGGAAGGCAGCAAGGGTGCGTGCTCCGCTGGAGGCGGCTGATCTCGATGGTCAGCGCGTGCTGCCGCGGCCACTGCGCCGCGTCGTACGCTTCCTTATCAGCCTCGGAACCGGCCGCATCCATTTCGCACCGCACACCGGCACTGCCTCGGCGCTGGCCTTCTTCGCTGCGACCGGCTTCTACGGCATGTCGCTCGGCGGCCACAGTCAGGACTTCGCGCAAACGACGACTACTGCTGTCGGTTTCGCGATCGAGGACGTCAAGGTCTCCGGCAATGACCAGACCTCGGAAATCGATATCCTCCAGCAGCTCGGCCTTGACGGCGCGACGTCGCTGGTGGCGCTCGACATCAATATCGCCCGCAAGCTGATCAGCGAGATGCCTTGGGTCGAGGACGTTGCCGTCCGCAAGGTTTATCCCGGTACGATCGAGGTCGGCCTCAAGGAGCGCAAGGCCTTCGGCATCTGGCAGCATGGCTCCGATCTTTCCCTGATCGAGGCGAGTGGCAGTGTGATCGCGCCGCTGCGCGACAACAAGTTCGCGGACCTGCCGTTGTTCGTCGGCCGCGACGCAGAGACGGCCGCCGCCGAGTTCTATCAGCGCTTTGCGCAGTGGCCGGAAATCTCAAAGCGCGTCAAAGCCTATGTTCGCGTTGCCGGCCGCCGCTGGGACCTGATGCTCGATAACGGCATCACGATCAAGCTACCCGAACACGATATCGACCGCGCCATGCAGGTGCTGTCGACGATGGAGGAGGGGCAGCAGTTGCTGGAGCGCGATATCGCCGCGGTCGACCTGCGGCTCGAGGATCGCACCACGATACAGTTGACCCCCGAAGCCGCCGCCCGCCGGCAGGTGGTTCTGGAAGCGCGCACGAAGATGTTGAAGAAGCAGGAAAAGGAGAACCGTATATGAGTCTTTTCGGTTCTTCGAATTTTGGTCTGCCTCGCCTGAAGCCGCTTAATTCCAAGCGGTCGCATGTCGTTTCAGTGCTGGATATCGGTTCCACCAAGGTGGTCTGCATGATCGGACGGCTGACGCCGCGTGCCGAGAGCCAGATCCTGCCGGGTCGCACACATTCGATCGAGATTATCGGCATTGGCCATCACAAGTCCCGCGGCATGAAGAACGGCGTGATCGCCGATCTCGACGCCGCCGAAAGCGTCGTTCGTCTCGCGGTCGATGCGGCAGAGCGCATGGCGGGCCTGACGATTGACAGCCTGATCGTCAACATCTCGGCGGGCCGGCTGCAGAGCGATATCTACACCGCTTCCATCGATCTCGGCGGACAGGAAGTCGACGCCGCTGACCTGAAAAAGGTTCTGGCCGCCGCTGGCCAGCAGTCGCTGCGCCAGGACCGCGTCATCCTGCATTCGCTGCCGACAGGCTTCTCGCTCGACGGCGAGCGCGGCATCCGCGATCCGCTGGCGATGTTTGGTGATTCGCTCGGTGTCGACATGCACGTGCTGACGGCCGAACGCGCCGCTCTGAAGAATCTCGAGCTCTGCATCAACCGCGCGCACCTGTCGGTCGAGGGCATTGTTGCAACCCCTTACGCAAGCGGTCTCGCAGCGCTGGTGGACGATGAAGTCGAACTCGGCTGCGCCGCCATCGACATGGGCGGCGGCACGACGACAATCTCCGTCTTTGCCGAAGGCAAGCTGGTGCACGCCGACGCCGTTTCGCTTGGCGGTCACCACGTCACGACCGATCTGGCGCGTGGCCTTTCGACCCGCATCGAGGACGCAGAGCGTCTCAAGGTGGTGCATGGCTCGGCTCTGCCCAACAGCGCCGACGAACGCGACATCGTGTCGGTCGCGCCGATCGGCGAAGACGACCGCGACCAGCCGACGCATGTGCCGCGCGCGCTGGTCTCGCGCATCGTACGCGCCCGCATCGAAGAGACGCTCGAACTCATCCGCGACCGTATCCAGCGTTCGGGCTTTTCGCCGATCGTCGGCAAGCGCGTCGTTTTGACGGGGGGCGCCAGCCAGCTGACAGGTCTGCCGGAAGCGGCGCGCCGCATCCTGGCCCGTAACGTCCGCATCGGCCGTCCGCTCGGCGTGTCGGGCTTGCCCGCAGCGGCCAAGGGCCCAGCCTTTTCGACGGCCGTCGGCCTGATGATCTATCCGCAGGTCGCAGACATGGAAACGCACGCGACACAGGGCGGCCTGCTCTCGTCGCTCGCAGGAAACAACAGCCGTATCGCCCGGATGGGCCAATGGCTGAAAGAAAGCTTTTGAGCCCTTCGGCTTCGGCTGACGGGATGCAATACGGGATTTAGTGATTTGGCCGGCTCGGCAAGGCGGCCAGAAACCAGGAAGGAACGGGTACAATGACGATCAACTTGCAAAAGCCGGATATCACCGAGCTGAAGCCTCGCATCACCGTCTTCGGTGTTGGCGGTGGCGGTGGCAACGCTGTCAACAACATGATCACGGCAGGGCTCGAAGGCGTCGATTTCGTCGTCGCCAACACCGATGCCCAGGCGCTGACCATGACCAAGGCCGAACGCATCATCCAGATGGGTGTTGCCGTGACCGAAGGCCTCGGCGCCGGCTCACAGCCGGAAGTCGGCCGTGCTGCCGCTGAAGAATGCATCGATGAAATCATCGATCACCTGAACGGCACACATATGTGCTTCGTCACCGCCGGCATGGGCGGCGGCACCGGCACCGGTGCTGCGCCGGTCGTTGCGCAGGCCGCCCGCAACAAGGGCATCCTGACAGTCGGCGTCGTTACCAAGCCGTTCCACTTCGAAGGCCAGCGCCGCATGCGTCTCGCCGATCAGGGCATCGCCGAACTGCAGAAGTCCGTCGACACGCTGATCGTCATTCCGAACCAGAACCTGTTCCGGATCGCCAATGACAAGACCACGTTTGCCGACGCGTTTGCGATGGCCGACCAGGTTCTCTATTCCGGCGTCGCCTGCATCACCGACCTGATGGTCAAGGAAGGCCTGATCAACCTCGACTTCGCCGACGTTCGTTCCGTGATGCGCGAGATGGGCCGCGCTATGATGGGTACTGGCGAAGCATCCGGCGAAGGCCGCGCAATGGCCGCCGCCGAAGCCGCGATCGCCAACCCGCTGCTCGACGAAACCTCGATGAAGGGCGCTCAAGGCCTGCTGATCTCGATCACCGGCGGCCGTGACCTGACGCTGTTCGAAGTCGATGAAGCTGCGACCCGCATCCGCGAGGAAGTGGATCCGGACGCCAACATCATCCTCGGCGCAACGTTCGACGAAGAACTCGAAGGCCTCATCCGCGTGTCGGTCGTGGCAACGGGTATCGATCGCACGGCTGCGGAGGTCGCTGGTCGTTCTGCTGACTTTCGTCCGGTAGCAAGGCCGATCGTCCGTCCGTCCGCTGCGATCCCGGCGGCTCCGGTCCAGCAGGCCCCTGTCGCCGTTCAGCCGCAGCCGGCTCCGGTAGCCGCCCAGCCGGCGCCGGTCGCCCAGCAGTCGGTCGCCCAGCAGTCGATCGCCCCGCCGACCCAGTCGTCAGACGACATCGCTCGTGCGATCCGCGAAGCCGAATTGGAACGCGAACTGTTCCTGTCGATGCCGCGCGGCGGTGTAACGCTTCCGGTTCAGCAGGCTCAGGAAGAGTTCCGTCCGCAGAGCAAGCTCTTCGCAGGCGCTGCTCCGATCGAGCATCCGGTCGTCCAGGCTGCCGCTCCGGTGCAGCGAACCGTTGAAACGGTGGCCTACCAGCCGCAGCCCGCCGTTCATGCCCAGGTTCGCCAGGAGCCGATTGCTCCGGTGATCCGCCAGCAGGCTGAGTCGGTCCGCATGCCGAAGGTGGAAGACTTTCCGCCGATGGTGAAGGCCGAAGCCGAGCATCGTGCCCAGCCGGTGCCGCAGGAAGAACGCGGTCCGATGGGACTCCTGAAGCGAATCACCAGTTCGCTCGGTCGCCGCGACGAGGAAGACCACAATGTCACCGCGGACATGACCGCCGGTGCGCCGAGCGGTGCCTCGCAACAGCGCCGCCCGCTGTCTCCCGAAGCAAGCGTCTACGCGCCGCGCCGGGCTGCTCCCCTTGACGACCGTGCCCGCGCCGCCTCGCAGCCGCGCGTGCATGAAGACGATCAGCTCGAAATCCCGGCGTTCCTGCGCCGCCAGTCGAACTGATTTTCCACCCGCCTTCCACCTTGCCGAAATGCCCGGGTTTGCGCCCGGGCATTTTTTATGAATTATCAAATGGTTTCAGTGGTTACCTTGCGTAACAAAGCGAAAGAAACATTGATTTGGAATGACAGTCCGGTGCCCTTATCTTCACACTCGGGACTGACGGGGCTGAACCGCGATTAGATGCATCGCTGACGTGCAGGTTGAACCGGGTGGTGGCGTATGGCGCCGCTATCCGACTGTATGTCTTGCGGCGTTTGAAACGCGCAGCTCCGGTCCAGGAAAAATTCGGCGGCAACGCCAGGAAGCATTTGAAGGCGGGAAGCATGGGACTGGGAATTGGACTGCTTGGGTTTCAGACGACGATTGCAAACTCTGTAACTCTTAGCGGCACGGGCGTTCACTCAGGCGCCGAGGTAGCAATCACGTTCCATCCGGCGGAACCCGATAGCGGCATCGTTTTTCAGCGGGTTGACGGCGAACGGACGGTGAGCGAATTCAGGGCCGTATCCTCGCAGGTTGGCAACACCGATCTCTGCACCGTTCTCGGTTTTTCCTCGTCCACCTCGATCGCGACGATCGAGCATGTGATGGCGGCGATCTACGCACTCGGTCTCGACAATCTTCTTATCGAGGTGCAGGGCGCCGAAATGCCGATCATGGACGGCAGCTCGGCACCCTTCATCGAAGCGATCGAGCAGACGGGCATCGAGACGCTTGCCGTCAAACGCCGCTATATCCGCATCCTCAAGCCGGTTCGCATCGAATCAGGCCCGTCCTGGTCTGAATTTACGCCCTATGATGGCATGCGTTTCGAAGTGGAGATCGATTTCGATTGCCCGCTGATCGGCCGCCAGGCCTGGAAGGGCGACATCACGCCGTCTGTCTTTAAGACCGAGCTGTCGCGTGCCCGCACCTTCGGGTTTATGCGCGACGTCGAGCGCATGTGGGCGGCCGGCCGCGGTCTGGGCTCGTCGCTTGAGAATTCTGTCGTCATCGCTGACGATAACACGGTGATCAACATCGAGGGCCTGCGCTACACGGACGAATTCGCTCGCCACAAGACACTGGACGCGGTGGGCGACCTGGCTCTGGCCGGCGCGCCGTTCATCGGCTGCTACCGTTCCTATCGCGGTGGCCATAAGATGAACGCCAACGCGCTGAAGGCGCTGATGAGCGATCCGACGGCGTACGAAATCGTCGAGACCGCAACGCGTCGCCAGCGCGTGACCCCTCGCGAGGTCATCGCCGTCAACGCTCCGTAAGTGATTTCAGCTCTTCCCTGAGAGCAAAATCCGATCTGATCTTAGCCAAAGCCGGTCTTTTGACCGGCTTTTTCATGATCCCGCCGCCACAAAATTGCGTTAATCGATCATCATGACGTTGCGGTCTTGTTGCATCTTGATCTAAAACGCGGTTCATAGGCGGCGGTATTCTTACCGCTGTGCGAGTTGGGATTTACGAATGGTATTTGCAGGCCAGTTTGAATTGAAGAAGATGGCACGTATTGCCGTCATCGCGCTTGCGGCTTCCGCGACCAGTGTGCTCGTGAGCGCCTGCCAGAACGATCCCGACATCGATATCACCAAGCTGACCGCGGAAACGGATCCGCCGGAAGTCCTCTACAATCAGGGGCTTGCCAACCTGAATGCCGGCAAGACGACGGAAGCGGCGCGCAAGTTCGATGCGATCGACCAGCAGCATCCGTTCTCGGAATATGCCCGCAAGGCGCTGGTCATGAAATCTTTCGTCAACTACCGCAATGGCCAGTATCAGGACGCCATCAACGGCGCGAGCCGTTACCTCAATCTCTATCCTGAATCCGAAGACGCCGCCTATGCGCAGTACATTGTCGGCCTTGCCTATTCGAAGCAGATCCCGGCGGTGACGCAGGACCAGAAGCCTGCGATGAAGACGATCGAGGCGATGCAGGCTGTCGTTACCAGATATCCGGAGTCGGACTATGTCGAGGATGCCGAGGCCAAGATCCGGTTTGCCAAGGATCAGCTGGCCGGCAAGGAAATGCAGGTCGGCCGCTACTATCTCGAGCGCAAGGAATATCTTGCTGCGGTGACCCGTTTCCGCTCCGTCGTCGAACAATATCCAAACACCAACCAGGTGGAAGAAGCCCTGTCGCGGCTGGTGGAAAGCTATTTCGCCATGGGTATCACCACCGAAGCGCAGACGGCAGCGGCGGTTCTCGGTCATAACTATCCGGATAGCCAATGGTACGCTGATTCTTACAAGCTGCTGCAGACCGGCGGCCTTGAACCGCGCGAAAGCGGCAATTCGTGGATTTCGCGCGCGGGCAAGAAGCTTCTGGGCGCTTGATGCATGTCGCCCAAAAGTGTGCGACTACGACATGCATGAAAATAAAGACCTAGGCGAAGAGATCTGAAACAGGATGCTTTCACAGATTTCGATCCGCGATATCGTCCTGATCGAACGGCTTGACCTGTCCTTCGACGCCGGCCTGTCCGTGTTGACCGGGGAAACCGGTGCCGGAAAATCGATCCTGCTCGACAGTCTCTCGCTCGCGCTTGGCGGGCGCGGCGACGGTTCTCTGGTCCGCCACGGCGGCGACAAGGGGCAGGTGACGGCGGTCTTCGATGTCGGCATGAGCCATCCCGCCCGCATCATGATCCGCGAAAACGGCATCGATGACGACGGTGACCTGATTTTCCGCCGGGTGCAATCGGCTGATGGCCGCACCAAGGCCTATGTCAACGATCAGCCCGTTTCAGTCCAATTGATGCGCCAGGCAGGGCAGCTGCTCGTCGAAATCCACGGACAGCACGACGACCGCGCTCTCGTCGATACCCATGCCCACCGCACGTTGCTTGATGCCTTTGGCGGCCTTGCCGACGAGGCGGAGAATGTGGCGGGGCTCTACCGCGTCTGGAAGGATGCCGAGCGGACGCTGAAGAAGCACCGGGAGAAGGTGGAGGCCGCCGCCCGCGAAGCCGACTATTTGCGGTCGTCAGTGGATGAGCTGGAGGCTCTTTCGCCGCAGGATGGCGAAGAGGACGATCTCGCCGAACGCCGCTCGCGGATGATGAAGGCCGAGCGCATCGCTGTCGATATCAACGAGGCGAGCGATTTCCTCAATGGCAACGCGTCGCCGGTTCCGCTGATCGCCTCGTTGGTGCGTCGGCTCGAGCGCAAGAGCCATGAGGCGCCGGGGCTTCTCGAAGAGACGGTCGAGTATCTCGATACCGCGCTCAATCACCTGTCGGACGCGCAGATGGCGGTAGAGGCGGCGCTTCGGAAAACCGAATACGATCCGAAGGAACTGGAGCGCGTCGAGGAGCGCCTGTTTGCACTCAGGGCCGCGGCGCGCAAATATTCCGTGCCGGTAACGGCGCTTCCGGCTCTGGCCGTGAAGATGATTTCCGACCTTGCCGATCTCGATGCCGGCGAAGAGAAGCTGAAGCAGCTCGACGCGCAGCTTGGCCTCGCCAAGCGCGCCTTCGATGCCGCCGCCGCCGCACTCTCCACGAAGCGCCACAATACGGCGTTGGCTCTGTCCGAGGCTGTCCTGGCCGAACTCCCGGCCTTGAAACTGGAACGGGCGCGGTTCATGGTTCAGGTGACCTCCGATCCGGACGATGCCACGGCGAATGGTATTGATGTCGTTGAATTCCACGTTCAGACCAACCCGGGGACACGCCCGGGCCCGATCATGAAAGTGGCTTCGGGCGGCGAGCTTTCGCGTTTCCTCTTGGCGCTGAAGGTGGCGCTTGCCGATCGCGGGTCAGCGCCGACCCTGGTCTTCGATGAAATCGATACCGGCGTTGGCGGTGCTGTCGCGGATGCCATCGGCCAGCGGCTGAAGCGCTTGTCGAAGACGGTGCAAGTGCTCTCCGTGACCCACGCTCCGCAGGTGGCGGCCCGCGCTGCGACCCATCTGCTGATATCCAAGGGGCCATCGGCGGAAAAGTCCGAAACCATCGCCACCCGCGTTGCCCGCATGGACGACACCGCCCGTACCGAGGAAATCGCCCGTATGCTCGCCGGCGCTTCGGTCACGGAGGAGGCGAGGGCGGCGGCAGTGAGGCTGTTGGCCGGGAACGTGTAGTTTGCGCTTCCCTTGAGGGGGCGGGTCGGCACGTGGTTCCGGGTTGGGGTGATCCTTTGCACTCACCTTAAATCACCTCACCCGCGCGTTCCGCGCGACCACCCCCTCAAGGGGAGGTGGGGTTCAGCATCTTCCCATTCTTCCAAATTTCTCTAAAAACGACTCGCAAAATGTGGAGTCCCAGCATGTCGACCGAATCCGTTGCCGTTGAAGATCTGACGCTCGAAGATGCCGCTGCCGAGCTGGAGCGGCTGGCAAAGGAGCTTGCACATCATGATGCGCTCTATCACGGCAAGGATGCGCCGGAGATTTCCGACGCTGACTATGACGCGCTGAAGCGGCGCAACGAGGAAATCGAGGCCCGCTTTCCGGAACTGATTCGCGCCGACAGCCCCTCGCGCAAAGTCGGTGCTGCACCTTCTGCCATCTTCCAGCAGATCACCCATGCCCGGCCGATGCTGTCACTGGACAACGTGTTTTCCGACGACGACGTCCGCGACTTCATTTCCAGCGTCTACCGCTTCCTCGGCCTGCTGCCGGACAATTCCATCGCCTTCACCGCCGAGCCGAAGATCGACGGCCTGTCGATGTCGTTGCGCTACGAGAACGGCAAGCTGGTCAGCGCCGCGACGCGCGGCGACGGCACGACCGGCGAGAATGTTACGGCCAACATCCGCACCATCAAGGAAATCCCGCAGACGCTGCCGTCGGATGCTCCCGCTGTCGTCGAAGTGCGCGGCGAGGTCTATATGGCAAAGAGCGATTTCCTGGCGCTCAACGAGCAGATGGCGGCGGAGGGCAAGCAGACTTACGTCAACCCGCGCAACACAGCGGCGGGGTCGCTGCGCCAGCTCGACCCGACGATCACGGCCAGCCGCAAGCTGAAGTTCTTCGCCTATGCCTGGGGTGAGATTTCGGACATGCCGGCCGAGACGCAGTTCGGCATGGTCGAAGTATTCAAGCGTTGGGGCTTCCCGGTCAATCCGCTGATGCAGCGCCTGTCGTCGATCGAGGTGATCCTTGACCATTACAACGACATCGGCCTCAAACGTCCCGATCTCGACTACGATATCGACGGAGTCGTCTACAAGGTCGACCGGCTGGACCTGCAGCAGCGCCTCGGCTTCCGCTCGCGCTCGCCGCGCTGGGCAACGGCGCACAAGTTTCCGGCCGAGCAGGCGTTCACGACCGTCGAGAACATCGACATCCAGGTTGGCCGTACCGGCGCGTTGACGCCGGTCGCGCGACTGACCCCGGTGACGGTCGGCGGCGTCGTCGTCACCAACGCGACGCTGCACAATGCCGATTATATCGAAGGTATCGGCAATAGCGGCGAGCGCATCCGCGAGGAGGATCACGATATCCGGATCGGTGATACGGTGATCGTCCAGCGCGCCGGCGATGTCATTCCGCAGGTTCTCGATGTCGTCATGGAGAAGCGCCCGGCGACCGCTGAGCGCTATCAATTCCCGAAGATCTGCCCCGTCTGCGGCAGCCACGCGGTGCGCGAGAGGAACGAAAAGACCGGCAAGCTCGATTCGGTAACCCGCTGCACCGGCGGCTTCGTCTGCCGTGCGCAGGCCGTCGAGCATCTGAAGCATTTCGTGTCCCGCAATGCTTTCGACATTGAGGGCCTAGGCTCCAAGCAGATCGATTTCTTCTTCGAAGCGGAGGATCCCGCCCTGTCGATCAAGACAGCACCGGATATCTTCACGCTCGAGAAGCGGCAGAGCTATTCGCCGCTCGCGAAGCTCGAGAACATCGACGGTTTCGGCAAGGTCAGCGTCCGCAAGCTTTTCGACGCCATCAACGACCGGCGGCAGGTGGCCTTGCATCGGCTCATCTACGCGCTCGGCATCCGCCACGTCGGCGAGACGACAGCAAAGCTCTTGGCGCGCTCCTACGGCAGCTACGCCGCGTTCGCGGAGGCAATGAAGGCCGCGGCGGACACGACCTCGGAGGCCTGGAGCGATTTGAACACCATCGACGGTATCGGCGAAGTGGTCGCCCGGGCGATCGTCGAGTTCTACAAGGAGCCGCGCAACATCGACGTCGTGTCGCGCCTCTTGGAACAGGTCGCACCGCTCGACGCTGAAGCGCCCGTTTCGAGTTCGAGCCCGGTTGCCGGCAAGACGGTCGTCTTCACCGGATCTCTGGAAAAGATGACGCGCGATGAGGCCAAGGCCATGGCGGAACGGCTGGGAGCCAAGGTTGCCGGCTCCGTGTCGAAGAAGACCGACTTGCTCGTCGCCGGTCCCGGCGCCGGTTCCAAGCTCGAAAAAGCCCGTGAACTCGGCGTCGAAACCACCGATGAAGACGGCTGGTTTGTCCTGATCGGCGGGTAACCGTTACCGTAATGCATGTCGTGGTGGTAGCCCTGGTCGGCCTTGCAAGCGTGGTCGGCCTTGGGCCTGCCATATCGCCGCCCGCCGCTGGGCCTCGTTACGCTCCCACCGCCGACCATCAGGGCGAGATGTCCAGAACGGCAACGCGACATGAAAGCGCATTACCGTGACTGAATTTCCTTCTCAACCCGTGGCGCAAATTCGACGCGACACCTGTCGTCAAATAGTGTCCTATGGGTGCAGGCGACCGTAGAGCCGCCGTTTTTGAACGGAACCGAGGAACACCCATCCATGAAGCTTGCTACTCTGAAGGATTCGACCCGCGACGGAAAACTCGTCGTGGTATCGCGGGATCTGACGCGCTGCTCGGAAGTCGGCCATATCGCGCGCACGCTGCAGGCGGCGTTGGACGACTGGGCCTATGTCTCGCCCCGGCTGCAACGGGTTGCGATCGGCATGGAGACCGGCTCCCAGCCGACCATGCGCTTCCACGAACATGATGCGGCTTCGCCCTTGCCGCGCGCCTTCTTCTGGGCCGGTGGCTCCGGCGGTTTTTCCGGACCGCGGGACAGTCTTCGAGTTGCAGAAGGCGCCTCCGATATCGCCGTGACGGCGCAGGTCGCTGTGATCACCGACGATGTCGAGGCGCAGGCGGCAAGCGCTGATGCGAAGGAAGCTGTACTGCTCGTGCTGCTCGCCAGCGATGTGTCGCTCGGCGGAGCGGGGGCCGCGTCGACGTTTTCTCCGGTCGCCGTCACACCGGACGAATTGGGTGAAGGCTGGAATACGGGCGAACTGGCATTGCTCGTTCGGCGCAACAGCAAGGCTCTCGACGGCGGCGAGACTGGCAGGAAAGAGACGGCCGAGATTGTTGCACAACACGCCACGTCCCGTGCGCTCGTGGCAGGCAGCATCATCGGCACAGGTCTCTGCAAGACATCCTGCGCCCTTTCCGTCGGTGATACCATTCGCATCGAAATGAACGATCGGACCGGACATTCCATCTTCGGGGCGATCGAGCAGACGGTGGAAACAGGCGGCAAATGATTGTTACGGCACGCCGGGAACCGATTTCCGGGCAGGCAATTCTTGAATTGTCTTTTTGCACTGCACACGTTAGGGAAATCTCGCCGGATTTTGCGGGGAGCCTCATGAAATCCGGTAGGAGCCAGCCGCCACGCTAAGGCGGCAGCCTTGACGGATTGGAGGATCCCGGGATGGAAACGATTACCAGCATTGCAGACCTGCGCGCGAGCTTGGCGCACCATCGCCGGGCCGGAAAGACCATCGGCCTGGTGCCGACCATGGGCTATCTGCATGTCGGCCATATGGAACTGGTCAGCCGCGCGAGGGCGGCGAACGACATCGTCGTCGTCAGCCTGTTCGTCAACCCCCTGCAATTCGGCGCCAATGAAGATCTCGCGAAATACCCGCGCGATCTCGGGCGCGATGAGGACTTGCTCATCAAAGGCGGCGCTGATTTCCTCTTCGCGCCTGGCGTTTCCGACATGTATCCACGTCCGATGGAAACGGTGGTCGACGTGCCGACGCTCGGCAGCGAACTCGAAGGCGCCGTCCGGCCCGGCCATTTCGCCGGTGTCGCCACGGTCGTCACCAAGCTCTTCAACATCGTCCAGCCCGACCGCGCCTATTTCGGCGAGAAGGATTTCCAGCAATTGCAGATCATCCGCCGCATGGTCGAGGATCTGGCGCAGCCGGTCGAAGTGGTCGGCGTTGCGACGGTGCGGGAGGCCGACGGACTTGCCTGTTCGTCGCGCAACGTCTACCTGGCGCCAGCGGAACGTGTTGCCGCCGCGATCGTGCCGAAGGCGCTCGACGAGGCCGAAAGGCTGATCGCAGGGGGGCTGACGGATGTCGCAACACTCGAAAAGGCAGTCTCGGATTTCATCACGTCGGAGCCTCTGGCAAAGCCGGAAGTGGTTGCTATTCGTGATCCGGAAACCCTGCACACCGTGACAGAAATCGGCGAAAAACCGGTTCTTCTGTTGCTTTTTGTCCGTTTCGGGAGCACGAAGCTGCTCGATAACAGGGTTTTCACGCCGAAAACCGCAAAATTTGCAAAGGTGGCGTAAGCATGAGTGTACAGGCAATGAAGCGTCGCCTGAGCCCCGGCAACATCGAGGCGCTCAAGGGCGAGCGGCCGATCGTCAGCCTGACGGCCTATACCACGCCAATCGCCCGGCTGCTTGATCCGCATGTCGATTTCATGCTGGTCGGCGATTCCCTCGGCATGGTGCTCTACGGCCTCGATTCGACCGTTGCTGTGACCCTCGACATGATGATCGCCCATGGCCAGGCCGTTATGCGCGGCTCCGAAAAGGCCTGCGTCGTCGTCGATCTGCCATTCGGTTCCTATCAGGAATCGAAGGAGCAGGCCTTCGCCACCGCCGCCCGTGTCCTCAAGGAGACCGGCTGCAGCGCGGTGAAGCTCGAGGGCGGTGCCGAGATGGCAGAGACGGTCGATTTCCTTACGCAGCGTGGCATTCCCGTGCTCGGTCATGTCGGCCTGATGCCGCAGCTCGTCAATACCATGGGCGGCTACCGGTCGGTCGGCCGCAACGACAAGGAAGCGGCCAAGATCCGGCGCGACGCCAAGGCCATCGACGACGCCGGCGCTTTTGCCATTGTCGTCGAAGGAACGATAGAGCCTTTGGCGCGCGAAATTTCCGCGTCGCTCCGGGCACCCACCATCGGCATCGGCGCGTCGCCGGCCTGCGACGGGCAGATTCTCGTGTCGGACGACATGCTCGGCATCTTCAGCGATTTCAAGCCGCGCTTCGTCAAGCATTTCGCCGAGTTGGCGCCGCAGATTTCCGCGGCGTTCGAGGCCTATGCCGACGAGGTGAAGGCGCGGACGTTTCCCGGTATCGAGCACACGTTTCAGGTGAAGCGCTGACCTGCGCTGCGGGCCGGGCGCCGTCCTGATCCGCTTCGATCAGAAATTCGGATCGCTGCATCAATCTTATTGAATTGTTCCCTGGCCGGCCCCGGCCTATCTGTGCGTTCCATCCCCGCACAGCTCGGGAAAACGTGGCTTGGCTTTGGTGCTTGCCGACCGGGAAAGTTTCCTTCATGACCAAAGACGATTTCTGGCAAGGTGTTCGCGGGGGTTTTCCCGTCATGGTCTCCGCCGCGCCCTTCGGGGCGTTGTTCGGCGCGCTTGCGGTCGATAATGGCTTTTCGGTTTTCGACGCAGTGCTCATGAGTGCTACGCTTTATGCCGGCGCCAGTCAGATGGTGGGCATCGAGCTCTTCGGCCAGAAGGTCCAGCCGTGGCTGATCGTGCTCTCGATCTTCGCGGTCAATTTTCGCCATATCCTCTATTCGGCATCGATCGCCCGTCACATCCGGCATTTTTCCGGCCTACAGAAATTCTTGACCTTCTTCCTGCTGGTTGATCCGCAATATGCCGAAACGGAGAAGCGGGCCGAGCGCGGCGAGCGGGTGACCTTCGTCTGGTATCTCGGCTTCGCCATGATCATCTATATTCCCTGGCAGGTCACGACGCTGCTTGGCGCCATCTTCGGCCAGATGATCGGCGATCCCCGCGCCATCGGCCTCGACGTGCTCCTGCCGATCTATTTCATGGGGCTGGTTCTCGGCTTCCGCAAGCGCGACAACTGGTTGCCGGTCGTCGCAGCCAGCTCGCTGGCATCGATCGCTGCGATGCATTTCGTCGGTTCGCCCTGGCATGTGAGCATCGGTGCGATTGCCGGGATCCTGCTTGCTGCCTGCCTGCCGCTGCCGAAACGGCATGAAGAGCCGGTGACTTTGGAACACGAGGTCTGATCATGGACAGCACGGAACACCTGCAGCTGATCTACATCATTCTTGCAGCGGCCGTCGCGACGTTCGTCACCCGCATCGGCGGCTATGTGATGATCACGCAGATGAAGCGCATCCCGCCGCGCATGGAAGCGGCGCTGAATTCGGTTCCCGCCGCCGTGCTCTCGACGCTGGTTGCACCCGCCTTCGTCCAAGGCGGCTGGGACGTGGCAGCATCCATGCTCGTCGGCTTCGCCGTCGGCCTGCGCTTCTCCTCGCTCTGGATGCTGCTCGCCGGCTGGCTCGCCGTCATGGCTCTCCGGCATTGGATGTTGTAGTGACTTTCCCGCTCCGTCGGGAGCGGGCTATTATCTCACCGCGTCAGCGTCGCCGTCGCGGCGTTCAACCACTCCAGCACTTTTTCGTCCGCGATCAGCGGCGACAGTTTTTCCCGCGTTTCGGCGTGATAGGCGTTGAGCCAGTCCAGTTCTTCGTCCGTCAGCAGGCCCGCGACGACGAGGCGGCGGTCGATCGGGCAGAAGGTGAGCGTTACGAAGCCGAGCATCGACAGGTCGCCGCCCTCGACCGGACTTGCTTCCAGCACATGCACGAGATTCTCGATACGGATGCCGAAGGCGCCCGGTCGGTAATAGCCGGGCTCGTTTGAGAGGATCATGCCGGGCAGCAGTTCCTGCATCGACGCGCGGGAGATGCGCTGTGGACCTTCATGGACGGAAAGATAGGAGCCGACGCCGTGGCCGGTGCCATGGGCAAAGTCGGCGCCGGCTTTCCAGAGCGCGATTCGCGCCAGCGGATCGAGGTCGATGCCGCGCGATCCTTTCGGGAAGCGGGCGAGGCTGATGGCGATCATGCCCTTGAGAACCAGCGTGAAGAAGCGTCGCTGCTCGTCCGGAACGGTGCCGATCGCAACGGTGCGGGTGATATCCGTGGTTCCGTTGATATATTGGCCGCCCGAATCGATCAGGAACATGGTGCCGTCGGCGATCGCCAGATCACTTTCGGTCGTGACGCGATAATGCATGATCGCTGCATGTTCGCCGGCGCCGGAAATCGTATCGAAGGAAATGTCCTTGAGCGGGTTCTGCATCCGCTCGCCGACGGCGGCGCGGATAGCTTCGAGCTTCTCGACGGCGCCGATCTCGGTGACCGTCCCAGGCTGCTTCTCATCTAGCCAGGCGAGAAACTCGACCATGGCGGCGCCGTCCTGCAGGTGGGCGCGGGCGGAGCCTTCTGTCTCGGCCGCGTTCTTGCGGGCGCGGGGCAGGCGGGCGGGATCGATCGCCTCGACAACGGTGCCGCCGCCGGCGCGGATGCGTTCGGCGAGCGCAAACGGTGCGTGCTCCGGATCGATCATGATCTTTGCGCCGGTCGCAGCGAGCGCTGCGACGTGATCGTCGAACGAGGCGGGAGCCTCGAGGCTCGAAAGCTGCGTCAGATAGGCTTCCTCCTCAATGCCGGTTTTGCGCTTGTCGAGGAACAATTCGGCCCTGCCGTCGGCATGGACGATGGCGCGGGCGAGGGGATGCGGCGTGTGCGGTACGTCGCTGCCGCGGATGTTGAAGGTCCAGGCGATCGACGAGGGATCGGTCAGCACCACGGCATCAGCGCCTGCCTTGGAAATCTCCTGCGCCATTGTCGTGAGCTTGTCCCTCGCGAGCACGCCGGCGTGGTCGAGTGGCTGGATCTTGACGCGGCCGAGGGGTGCTGCGGGCCTGTCCGTCCATTGCCGGTCAAGCGGATTATGGTCGAGGAAGACAAGTGTGCCGCCTAGACCTTCGAGCGCCTTCTGGAGTTTGCGCACCTCGGCGCCGGTGTGCAGCCAGGGATCGATGCCGAGGCGGAAGCCCTTCTTGCCATGCCGCTCGAGCCAGAGATGCGGCGGCTCGCCGACAAGGTCACCGCCTTCGAAAACTGCGCCGTCAACCTGCTCCTTGAGCTGGGTGACGTAACGGCCGTCCACAAAGACAATCGCTTGACTGACGGTGATGAGCGCGATGCCGGCGGACCCAGTGAAGCCAGAAAGCCACGACAGGCGCTCCGCCGAGGCAGGTACGTACTCGCCCTGGAATTCGTCGGCACGGGGAACGAGGAAGCCGTCGATGTTCAGGCCGGCGAAGGCGGCACGTAGCGCATTGACGCGGTCCTTGCCGAATTGCGGGGTCGAGGTGACTTCGAAAGACTGGAACATCTGATTTTCCTGCGAGGTCCAAGGTGGAGCCGGTTGGCCGGGATCGCGCCGCGACGGGCATTGTGATTCCTGAAGGGTTGTGGGCACTCTAGCTGAAACTGACGGAGCAGCGAAAGCCCGTGTTTCTTGCTCATCCGTGGACGAAGTTGAGGATGTCGTCGCGCCTCAGCCGCAGTCCTAACCGCCGCAATTGTCATACTTATGCGCCGTGCGCATGGCTCCTATGCTGCAACGCACCTAGACCCGTTTCAAAAATAGTCTATAAACCCACTCAACGAACACGGACGCAAATCTGCTGTTCACGCGAATGCCGAAAGGCAAGAGCTGCATGATCCGAGAATGGTTGGTCATCCTTCTCCTCCTCCCTCCGGGTGGCCGATTTTGGATCATGAAGAGTCCGCTTGAGCGCTCCTCCTCCTCAAGCTCGCGGACATGGCCGGCTTGCCGGTCAGCGGGCGGTGCTTCGGCATCGCCTTTGTTTCGAAAACCCGCTTGTCCTGACGGACAGGCGGGTTTTTCGTTTCCGGACTTGGAACGTCAATTTTCAGGGACGGTCGAGATGGATCGTCACCCAACCGTTGCGCCAGATGGTGCGGACATGGCGCAGATGCTGGCCG
Organism: Hyphomicrobiales bacterium; assembly: GCA_900474095.1. GTDB lineage: Bacteria > Pseudomonadota > Alphaproteobacteria > Rhizobiales > Rhizobiaceae > Pararhizobium. The sequence goes on from UCOA01000025.1 coordinate 90,725, forward strand.
TTATAGGCGGACAGCACTTTCCAGCGTTGCGACGCCAAAATACCGGACAGGATCACCGAGCCGCCGGGCGCCAGATGACTGGCAAGCTGCGGCGCCATCTTGATCAGCGGGCGGGCAAGGATGTTGGCGATAATCAGGTCGAACGGACCATGCGCGGCAAAGGCCGGCGAGTGAAAGCCGGCGGCAGTCACTGTGCTGATGCCGCTGGCGATGCCGTTGCGCTTGACATTCTCGGCTGCCACATGCGTTGCAATCGGGTCGATGTCGGTTGCAAGAACAGGAACCGGCTTCAGTTTGCGCGCTGCAATCGCCAGGACGCCGCTACCGGTGCCGAGATCGAGCGCATTGCGAACCTTGCGGGCGCGCATGACGGTTTCGATGACTTCGAGGCAGCCTGCCGTCGTGCCGTGGTGGCCGGTGCCGAAAGCCTGGCCGGCATCGATCTCGATGGCGATGTCGTTCACACGAACCTTGTCGCGGTCATGCGAGCCGTGGACCAGGAAACGGCCGGCGCGCACCGGCGACAGCCCCTCCAGCGACTTGGCAATCCAGTCGACCTCCGGGATGACTTCTCGCTCGATCCTCGCATCCGGAAAATGTGGCGCGACGACCGCGGCGAAGCGTGCCCGCATCTCGTCTTCCTCGTCGAAATCGATGTAGAGCGACGCCTCCCAGATGTCCTTCTTTTCGTCCATCTCCATGGTCGCAATGGCGTAGCCGTCATCCTCGAAAACATCGGTCATCAGATCCATGATGACTTCGGACTGTTTTTCGGTGGTGGTGATGAACAGGCGAAGGTCACTCAATGTCTTTGTCCTTGGTCGGCGGGTGCTTGCCGGCGGGCGGCTTGCGCGGCTCTAGCATGCCCGCCGATCAAAGGTAAAGCGCAGCCCCTATCTGGCGTCGGGAATCCACGGCGGCGGCGGCGTGTCCTGGCCCGAAACATTGCGCAGCGCCGCCGCCGTGAAGCCGGGCACATAGATCAACAGCGGCATCGACAGGGCGCGCAGGCCTGCGAGGAGAGGATTCCTGAGCGTAATGAAGGTCGTATTGCGCCGCGTATCTTTGAGCACCGTTTTGACGACAGGCAATCTCAGGTTGGAGTATTCCTGTTCCCGCTCTTCGGAAATCAGCCAGGCGAGCCAGCAGGCGTCTTCGATGCCGAGGTTCATGCCACGGGCGCCAGCCGGTGAATGCACATGGGCGGCGTCACCGGCAAGAAAGACATTGCCGCGGCTCATCGTTTCGACATGGCGGAAACTGATGGTGAAGTCCGATTTCCATGTCTGGTCCAATACCGTGGCCGGATGATCGATGCGCGTTTCGAAATCCTCGAACGTCGATACGTAACGCAGCGTATCTTCGCACACTGGCAGGCGCCCGAGCACGCCGGGATTGAGAAAATTCATTTGGACGAAGCTTGTATCGACCTGCTGGGCATAGCGGTAGTCGGCGAGGAAGAATTGGCTTTCGATCGCACCGCCCGGAAAAGCGAAACCACAGGCCTTGCGCACGGCGGAATGGGCTCCATCCGCACCGATCAGCAAGTCCGGCAGCACCGTCTCTGGGCGCCCGTCCATATGCGAGAGCGTGACGATCGGGTTCCGAGCATCGCCCGCCACCGTCTGAACGTGCGTCGACCACTCAGGCCTGATGCCGACAGCAGACAGACGCTGGAGCAGCAATCGTTCCGTTTCGCCCTGCGGCAGCGCATAGATCGGGCAATAGGGGCCGCGGAATTTTTCGGTGTCGATCGTCAGCAGCAACTTGCCTGCCGACGATATCTTGAATTTGGTCAGGCGCCGGGCCTCGGCCAGGATCAGGGCAGTGGCGCCGCAGGCCTCCAGAAGCGTCAGGGTTCTGGCGTTGATACCCAGCGCTCGGCTCTCGTTGATCGGTGCTGGCCCTGAGGCCCCTGAGACCAGACGCGGGCGAAAGCCGCGCCGCGTAAGTTCGAGCGCCAGAGCAAGTCCGGTAGGTCCCGCACCGGCAATCAGAATTGACCTTCCGGTGTGTTCCCCCATCTGCTCCTCGCGGATATCCCTATGTCTTCAGCAGATTTTCCAGCTTCTTGACCGCGGTGTCCGGATTTTCGCCGTAAGCGATCGTGCCGGTGAATTTGCCTTCGGAATCGAGAAGGAAAACGGAGGCGGTGTGGTCCATCGTATAATCGCCGTCCGGCTTCTTCTCGTCCAGCGGGATTTTCTTGGCGTATACCCGGAAACCCTTGACCATCTCCATCACCTTGTCCGGCTGACCGGAAATGCCGGTGATGCGCTTGGAAACGTTCGAGACATATTGGCCAAGAATTTCGGGCGTGTCGCGTTCGGGATCGACGCTGATGAAATAGGCCTGCAGCTTGGTGCCGTCCGGATCGACTTTTTCCAGCCAGCCGTTCAACTCGAACAGGGTCGTCGGGCAGACTTCCGGGCAGTGCGTGAAGCCGAAGAACAAGGCTGTCGGCTTGCCGGTGAATGCCTTTTCCGAGATCGGCTGACCCGCCTGCGAGACGAGCTGGAACGGCACACCGAAGGGTCCGGCCGCCAGTTGATCCTTCGAAGTGCTCAGCGCGTAGGTCCCATAGCCAAGTATGGCCGCGGCTCCCGCAACGACTGCCCAAAGAACAATGCGAAGTGCTTTCATGATAACGTCCGGTCCATCTAACCAATCCTGATGACCAAATAGACCTTCGGGCCCGACGTTGCAAACGTTCGGCCTGTCAGCGTCAATTTGCGGCAGGCAGGATCAGAAACACCAGGAAAGGCCGTTTTCGGCCATGGCCAGGAAGATCTCCGGTCCCTGGACGATCCATCCGAGAAAAGCGGCAAGCAATAGAATGAGGCCGCCGACGCCAAGCGCGGTGATCATCAGGGTTTGCGGGTGCTTTTTCACAACGTCTTGCATGCCGTCATGATACCCGGCAGCGCTGGAGATTGAAAGGCGTGGCTGGCACGTTTCCATCGTGGTTCGAGGCATTCGAATCGCGAGAATTCGACACTCATTTTAGCGAATGTTTAATTTGTGTTTGCCATGTTCTAAGCGCGTGGAGGGGTGCGAATCCCTTGCTGACATGACGTCACCGGCTTGCCTGAGCCCGTTTTCCCGCATCATCGCTCCCTTTCCTGCGCTCGCCGCCGCTCTTACCAACTGGATAACGCCGTATGACGTCTGCAAAACTCGACCGTAAACTTTCCGTCAGCCAGCGGCTCGGCACCTTGGGTTTCGCCGCATTCATTGGCATCGGTTCGATGCTGGCTGTCGGCTGGTATCAGAATTCTCATGTCGATCAGGCGCTCGACAAAGCCATCATCGCGCAGGATGCCATCAGGAACGCCGGCGTCATGCGGCTTGTCAGCGTCGAGCTGACCCTGGTGGCGATGGATACGATTGTCGATCGCGAGGAGCGCCAGGTCGCGCCGGAGCGGGTGAAGGCGATCGCCGACTTCATCTCGACACTGAATGCCGGAAAGCCGGCGGCAATTGAATTGGCCGCATCTCTTGGTAAGCCGGAGATCATGGCAACATTTGACACCGATCTCGCCGAGATAACCAAGGCAATTCAGGTGGATCTGAAGAAAATGGTGGAAGAGGGCGCCCCCGCGGACGCATACGGCGCTATCGACGATACGATTGACGGCGCCGGCGAGCGCATGACCGTAACGCTTGGGAAATTGTATGAGGAGGCTGGCTTGGCGCTGGGTGCGCGCGTCGCCGATGCTACCGCGCGCTCGCGTGAATCCCTCCAGTTCCAGATCGCCGTTGGGCTCCTTGCCATGGCGTCGCTCATGGGAATGCTGTATTTCCATGGGAACATCCTTCGCCGTGGCGTTTTTGCCGTGCGCGACAGCATGCAGCGAATCCTGAAAGGCGACTACGAAACCGCAGTTGACGCGGTCAACCGCAGCGACGAGATCGGTGACATGGCGCGTTCCGTCGAGTTGTTCCGGACTGCCGCCGTTGAAAAACGCGATCTTGAAAGGTCGGCAGCGACAAGCCGCAGTGAAAATGAAGCCGAACGCGCGGCCAGTGAAGCAGCCCGCGCTGAAGAGGCGCGGCAGGTGCAGTCCGCAGTCACAGCACTTGGGCAGGGCCTGAACCGCCTCTCTGAAGGCAATCTGACTGCTACAATCGACCAGCCGTTCCGCAACGATCTCGAAACATTGCGCCAGGACTTCAACCACACGGTCGAAAAGCTGCAGAGCGTGCTCTCCAGCGTCCGCGACAACAGCAGCTCGATCCAGTCCAACGGCCAGCAGATGCGCGGCGCTGCCGATGATCTTGCCAAGCGCACCGAGCAGCAGGCTGCCTCTCTCGAGGAAACCTCGGCGGCGCTAGACCAGATCACTGTTACCGTGCGCACCGCCACCCAGCGTGCCGAGGAAGCAAGCCAGATGGTCGGCGAGACCCGCACAAATGCGGAAGAATCCGGCCGTATCGTTCGCGAAGCGGTCGAAGCCATGGCCCGGATCGAAAACGCGTCGTCCGAAATCGGCAAGATCATCAACGTGATCGACGAGATCGCCTTCCAGACCAACCTGCTTGCATTGAATGCCGGCGTCGAGGCTGCGCGTGCCGGTGAAGCCGGCAAGGGCTTTGCCGTCGTCGCTCAGGAGGTTCGCGAACTGGCGCAAAGGGCAGCGGGCGCTGCCAAGGACATCAAGGTCCTGGTCGGTCGCTCCAGCAACGAGGTCGGAACCGGCGTTCGCCTGGTGCAGGAAACCGGCGAGGCGCTCGGGCGCATCGGCTCGGATGTGGTGCGCATCAATGAGCACATGACGTCGATCGTGATGGCCGCCCGCGAGCAATCGACCGGACTTCAAGAAATCAATACGGCCATCGGTCAGCTGGATCAGATGACCCAGCAAAATGCGGCTATGGTCGAAGAAACCAATGCCGCCAGCCATACGCTGGCGCAGGATGCCGAAGGCTTGACCGCACTGATCGGCCAGTTCCAGCTCCGCGGAGCGTCCGCCCCGCCAATCCGTCAACCGGTCCGCGTCGCCACATCGGCCACCACGCGCCCCACGCCGTCTCCTGCCAAGGCCCTGATGGGCAAGCTGGCAGGCGCCTTTAGCAGCCCTGCGTCGTCCGTGCCGAAGGCATCGGGTTCCGCCGAAAACTGGGAAGAGTTCTGATCATGTCAAACGCAATCAAGCAGTCCGGTGCCTATCTCGAAATCGTTTCGTTTCACCTGGGTGATCAGGAATTCTGCATCGACATCATGGCTATTCGCGAGATCCGTGGCTGGGCGCCGGTGACGCCGATGCCGCATACGCCGCCTTACGTTCTCGGCCTTATCAACCTGCGCGGCGCCGTCATCCCTGTCATCGACATGGCCTGCCGCCTCGGCATGAAGATGACCGAGCCGTCCGAGCGTTCGGCGATCATCGTCACCGATATCGCCGGCAAGCTTGTCGGCCTCCTGGTCGAGCAGGTCTCCGACATGATGACCATCAAGAGCGAAGACCTGCAGCCGGCGCCGGAGATCATTCCGGAGGCACAGCGCGCCTTCTGCCGCGGCATCGTCGCACTGGAAAAGACCATGGTCTGCTTCCTCAATCTCGACACAGTGATTGCGGACGAACTGACGCAAGCCGCGTAAGCTGATATCTGCAAATTGGCAAGAACCGCGCGGGAAACCGGGCGGTGTTTTGCCGTGTTCGTGGTAGATTGATCGTTGGCAGAAGCCTGCTGGCTTTTCCCGACACTCCGTTTATTGTGCGATGCGAGATGCGGGCGCCGTGCGCTGCCTGAACCTTTTGCACGAATGATAGGAGAGTGCCGTGCGATGCCTTCTGCTCGTTGATATCCAGAATGGCTTCTGCTCCGGCGGCAACCTTGCGGTACCGCATGGCGAAGATGTGGTGCCGGTCGCCAACCGGCTGATCGCCGAAGGCAAGTATGATCTCGTCGTCGCCTCGCAGGACTGGCATCCGGCCAATCACGGCAGCTTTGCCTCGCAGCATACCGGGAAGAAGCCTTTCGAGATGGGTACGCTAAGTGGCAAGCCACAGATGCTATGGCCCGATCATTGCGTCCAGGGGACCCGTGATGCCCAGTTTCATCCCGGTTTGAATTTCGCCGGCATCGATCACGTTCAGCGCAAGGGGGAGAGCCGTGAGGTCGACAGTTATTCCGCCTTTCGCGACAACGATCACACCGCGGTGACAGGACTTTCGGGTTACCTGACCCGGGCACGCGTCGGCACTCTTGATATTTGCGGCCTTGCCACGGATTACTGCGTCAAGGCCTCGGCGCTTGACGCGAAGGCGATGATGCCCGGCGTCAATGTCCGGTTTATTGTCGATGCAAGCCGCGGCATCGATCCCGCCGGCGTGCAGGCGGCAATTGCCGAAATGGCGGCGGCAGGCGTCCGCATCATTACTTCCAAGGATGTCTTGGCCGACCGGTAGCGCGGCTAGTTCGGCGCACCGTTCGTCCAGGTCACCGGCTGGCCGAAGAGCGGAATGGTCGAGATCGACATCTTGGCGGAGCCGTCGGTCAACTCGCGCGAATGGGCGAGATAGATCAAGGTATTGTTTTTCTTGTCGTAGATCCGGTTGACGACGAGTTTCTTCCAAATCAGCGAAAGCCCTTCGCGGAACACTTCCTCGCCTTCCTGGCTGAGCCCGATATCGCCGATCGTCACCGGCCCCGTCTGGCGGCAGGCGATCGAATTGTTGGAGGGATCCTCGAACCAGTTGCCCTTTCTCAGGCGGTCGATGACGCTGCGGTCGAAGTAAGTGACGTGGCAGGTGACGCCGGCCACCTTCGGATCGGTGACGGCATCGATCAGGATATCGTTGCCGAGCCAGTCGACGCCAACCTCGCCGACGGTTTCGGCCTGCGCGGGCATGGATGCGACGCTTGCGGCGAAAAGGGCACAAGCGCTGACAAGACGAAGGACGAGCGGCATTGATTGTTCTCCAGGGGCGGTATCCTTCACATAGGATGGCCGCTCGGCAATGCAAGCCGCGCGGTGGTCAGAACTGCTTGCCGCGTTAATCTCAGCTGGCCTTCGACAGCGGCTGACCTGAGGTCACCGCAATGGCAGTTGCCGCCCGCATCTGAGCCGCGGCGCCTGCAAGCGCCCGGGCGGCGCTGGCCGAAGAAGTGGCCTGAAGGCCATCGGCAATGCTCGACCGGTCGCGCCCCATCGCCTTGGCTTCGTAGAGCGCCATGTCTGCATGCACCATGACATCCGCCAGTGCGCCCCCGGGTTCGGCGATGGCGACACCGATGCTGACGGTCAGCGCGATATCCGCTCCGTCGAGGCCTCTGGCGGGTGTCGTCCTCACAGCGTCGCAGATCGCATCTGCGATCGCGCCTGCCTCCGGCCGCCCGATGCCTGCGATTGCGATACCGAATTCTTCGCCGCCAAGGCGCCCGAGAATACCGCGGCCGGCAAGCGTCGTGCGGACGGTCCTGGTGAAGTGTACAAGCGCCGCATCGCCGCCAGCGTGGCCATGCAGGTCGTTGATCTGCTTGAACCGGTCGAGATCGAGCAGCATCAACGTCGTTTGACGGCCCGATCCGGAGGCGACGTGGAACATCCGCTCATATTCAGACAGGAAGGCCCGGCGGGACAGGGCACCCGTCAGTTCGTCATGTGCGATCAAGTGACGAAGATTGGCAATCATCCATCCGTGCAACAACAAGATGACGCCGAGGAAAAACAGCGGCATCATCAGCTGCCGGGCGGCCAAAAGCGCCGTCGTCCATAGCTGCGGTTCGGTGGCGGGACCGAAATCCGTCGCCGCGGCAATGACGCGAATGGCATGAAGGGCAGTGACCGCAAAGGCTGAAATGCAACAGAACAGCGTATAAGGGGCGACGGCGCGTTTCCGCGGCCAGTGGCGCAGGGTCGAGACACCGGTGAGGAAATAGATCATTCCCGCCACTCCCGCGCTCACGATGAGGCAGGCGTCCCGGTTTTCGAACATGTCACTGAGGGCGCCAAGCATCAGGACGGTGCAGGCAAGGGTTGCGACGAGCGGTCGCGATCCGAGTGGCTTTCGCCCTAGAAATTCGAGGAAACCGTTCAATATCATCACGCCCGCGGCGACCATCAGTGTCGATCCGATCACCGCGTGGATCCACGGGGGCGCAATCGCTGATGTGAGGCCCAATCCGGTGGAAAGCACCGAGAGAGCGCAGGCGAGGCAGAAGCTCGCAATGCCCGGGACGCTGGTCTTGCGAAGCGATAGGAGCACGGGAAACATGACGGCGAGGGAAATGACTGCGATGGCGGAAAGAAAACTCATGGGTGCGAATTTCTGCCGGGCGGCGCTTAAAAAGATTTGGTCCGTTTGCGCGGATAAGCCACCGAATTCGTAGTGGCGGCGATTTAATTTTTTCGGCCGAAATTCGCTGCAATTTTAGCCAAGCCGGTCACATCCCTGCGATTTCCACCGCTGTTCGCGGGGCGCCGGGCAATTATCGTTCTCTACCGCTGATTTAGGCATCGCAAGCTTGCAGGTGCGGCATTGGCGAGCGGCTCGGTTGGTGCCGCGGAGCCTCGCACGAACCGAGAGTGCGCTTGAGCGAACGCGAAACTCCGGACGCTGTCCCCTATGAAAGATCGGATCGGAAGGCATGTTGAACTGAGTGGAACGCTCGAAAGGCGCGATCGCGGAACGATACAGTAATGCCAAGAAAAAACCGGCCCATCTCTTCGCCTCCATAATATCGTCAAAAATTAAGGTTTTGAGACCGGACCCAGACGCAGGCTGCCGAGCCTCGGGCTCGATGCTTGCGCTGACGCATGCCACAAGTCCGTTGGACCAGGATGTCTCGGGCGGGGAGGGCACGGCCTTCTTCGCCTTTTTATATGCCGCAATGCTGTTCTTCCACCTGCCTCCTCCTCGAAATTTCGCGGAGCCCGCGTAAAGGAATTGGTTACCATACTTTGTCATTCTTCAGATCGATCGGCATGCCCAGGAACGCGCAGCAATTGGCGCCTCTCAAGCATTGGACCGGCCTCCTCGGCAATGCGTTCCGTTGCCTTCGGATTGAGTAATGCGTTTCGGGTAACGAGTATCATGGCGTTTGCGGAAGAAAAGTTCAGGCATGTTGGCTCATCGGGGAAATCGGAAGGCCGCTTGAAAAAAGCGCGTTCACTCGTCTCCGGTGCGACTGCTTTAGGCGTCGGCATCGCCGCGTCGATCTGGATGGTCGCGACCTTCGCGGCCATTCAAACCGTGGGGCCATCGCTACCGTCAGACAAGAATCCCCGCCTGGAGGCTTCCTTGGGACTTAATGCGATCATGCGCGCTGCCCCAAAGCAGCAGCGCGTGGTGCGGGTCGCCAAATTCTCGCGGCTGACCGTCCTGCCGCGCATCCATCTAGCCTCGAAGATTGTGCCGCAAAAGAACATCGCGGCCGTTGCCCTGGTGAAACCCGCCGCCGACTTTATCGAAAAGACACAAGTCCTGGCGCTGGCGAAGGCGGCCGCGGCGAGGGGCGACGACGTGATCACCGGCTCGATGCCCGTGGTGGCCAACGCGCTCGTCGAGAACGTCTCGCTCAAGGACGGTTTGGGCAAGCCCTTCAGTCTCGTGATGCACGAGCCGGCATCGTCGCTGAACGGCATGCTGCCGGATTTGGGGCCGACGCCGCTTTCCAAGCCGCGGAGCCTCGCAGACAGCGGCGGCAAACCTGCCGACCGCAGCAGGCAGCCGGGGACCAAAGAACTTGCCTATGCCAAGCCGGATCTTCCCATGGACGATGATGACGAGGTTCGTCCGACTTTCCGCGGCCGCAAGGGCATTGCCTACTACGATATCTCGGCCGGCGTGGTTTACATGCCGAACGGCGAGAAGCTCGAGGCGCATTCCGGCATCGGCAAGATGCGCGACAATCCCGCTTATGTCCATGTGAAGATGAAGGGGCCGACGCCGCCCGGTACCTACAAGGTGACGATGCGCGAGTCACTGTTCCACGGCGTGGCGGCCGTGCGCCTGACGCCGGTCAACGGCGTCGCGCCGCATGGTCGCGTCGGTCTGCTCGCCCACAGCTATCTCCTGCGCAACCGCGGCGACTCGCATGGGTGCGTCGCCTTCGAGGAGTATCCGCGCTTCCTGAAAGCCTTCAAGCGCGGGGAAATATCGCACATGGTCATCGTCAAGAGCATGAAGGGCTTGTCCGCCCCGAAACGCACGCTGGCCTCACTGTTTTCCAAGGGCGCGTAATCCGTCGCCTTTGTTGGCGTGGGGCCGCTCCTGGCTTCCGCTTGGGTGGAGATGTCGTTTACCTGTCTTCCACAAGGCTGAGAGTGGTTCAGCGTCTGCCTCCGATACTTTCATTGCACGCGAAAAGACCGCCGTGTAGCGCAAGACGCGTGTCTTGAGGGTGGGCCGCAGCCCGTTTGGTCGGCACACCCATCCTGCGCGGGCGCCTCTCGTGGCCGGATTGCCATACATGGATCGCGAGACAGCTAAATTATAGTATGCTAATGTTTCGCGTTTCGATGGAGGGGGAGATGTTTGCTCCAGATCGGGCGCTTGTCGTCGCGTTCAGTGTTCTGCTCTCCGCTGCAACGCCGTCAGTTGCTGCGGAATCGATCGGCAAGGCGGTTCACATCAAGACTACGGTGACGGGGGCGAGCGGTGAGCTCGCAGTCAACGACCCGGTGTTCCGGGACGAACGCATCCGCACGTCCCGCTCTGGGCTCGGCCAGTTTGTATTCCAGGATGGCACCAAGCTTGCCGTGGGGTGGGGCTCATCCGTGGTCATCGACAGGTTCGTCTTCGATGGCTCCCGTTCTGTGAAGAAGCTGACCGTCAAGGCGGCCAAGGGCACGTTTCGCTGGATAAGCGGGAACTCCAAACATGCCGCCTATGAGATCTTGACGCCAGCCGGCACGATCGGCGTGCGGGGGACCGTGTTCGATTTCTATATCGGCGCCGACGGCACGACCGCGGTCGTCCTGTTGGGCGGATCAGCCAGTTTTTGCGGCCCGGGCGGTTGCAGGGAACTCACGCGGCGCTGCGACTGCGTGGTTGCCAGCCGCAATGGCGGCCTGACCGAAACCCGCAGGGTCGACCGTAGCATCTTCAAGACGCTCGGCAATACCAAGGCGCTGCCTTTTCTCTCGGGCAGCCAGAGGCTTTCGGCGCTTGGCGGCGGCGGATGCGGACTGACGAACGTCGTGGCATTGCCCGAAGACATTGCTCCCAAGGCGAAACGCGCAGTGCCAAGCAAGCCGGACAAGAGGGTGGACCCCGAGGACCCGCCCGATGACAAACCTGATAAACCGCGCGACGACAAGCCCGACAAGCCGCGCCATGAGGATGACAAACCCGATAAGCCGCGCAATGAGGATAAGCCAGACAAGCAACGTCATCACAACCATCATGATCGCGACGGCAACAGCGTCGACGACGGCAGCCAGCATCACGGCGATCACGACGACGGCTACCATCGCGGCCACGACAAGGACCGCACCGACAAGGACCGGACCGACAAGGGCAAGGACCGCAACGGCAGAGGCAAGAACGGGAAATGACAGGGGAGGCTAGCGGACGCCACGAACCAGCCCGGATCGGTCTGACGCTGCGTCAGGTGTTACGGTAACGTCTTCCTATCAGGAATGAAGGGCGGTGCTGCGGCGGGCCGCTGCAGGAAGTGGTCGGCCCTGCGCGAGATGCGGCGATAGAATTCCGCCAGTCCGACCGGCACTGCCGCCGCCTTGCGTTTTGCAACGCGCAGCAGGTCGCGGACAGCCGGCGATCGCGATGCCAGGGCTTCGATCAGTTGCTCGTGAACATGCTTCAGTGTGGCAAATTCGGCGGACATGGCGAGGCGCTTGTCGCCGATGACCGCAAATGTGCGGGTTCGCGTGCTCTTGCCCCTGAGCGTCAACGCCCCCGCCTCGAGCAGCGCATACTGCGGCGCCAGAGTAGCGGTGCTCTCCGACACCAGAATGTCGAAACAGACGTCCTTGCAGGCACTCTCGATGCGTGCGGTGACGTTGACCGTGTCGCCCACGGCGGAATAATTGAAATGGGTCTCGGCGCCCATGTTTCCGACGCAGGCAAGGCCGGTATGGATGCCGATGCCGATGCCCACAGCCTGTCCATTTCCAAATCCGAACGCGTCGTCGGCATTGAGGCGGGCAAGCGTCTCGCGCATCGCCAACGCGGCATGAACCGCCTTGGCCGCATGGTCCTTTACGTCGACGGGCGCGTTCCAGAAGGCCATGATCGAATCCCCGATGAACTTGTCGAGGGTGCCTTCATTCTCGATGACATGGCGGCTCAGGGCGTCGAGAAAGGTATTCAGGAATCCGACGACGGCGGTTGGTGCCAGGCGCTCGCTGATCTCGGTGAAGTTGCGGATATCGACGAACATCACCGTCAGTTCGCGGTCGTCGCCGCCGAGACGCAAGGCATCCCGGGTATGCTCGATGCGATAGAGCAGCGACGGCGAGAGATAGTGACCGAAAGCTGCGCGGACCTCCCGTCGTTCCCGGTCGATCACCAGAAAGCGGAATGCGGTTGCTGCGAAATGCGTGATTGATCCGCTGATGATCGGCGCCAGGGGATCGATGAGAAGGCCGCCATAGAGGAAGGCGAACCAGGAGGCGGCAAGCGCGAGCGCCGTGATCAGGAGCCCGCAGGCCAGCGCCATGGCGGGGCTGACGAATGTGGTGAGGACGACGAGCAGTGTACCCGCCACCGCAATGGACAGGATTTCAAGGCCGTCGGCCCAGTCGGGACGTGAGAGAAAACGCCCGGACAGGATCTGCTCGACGGTCTGGGCCTGAAGCGAAACGCCGGGGACGTTCTGCCCGAGCGCTGTCGTTCGGATATCCTGGAGGCCCGCGGCCGACGTGCCGACGAAGACGATGCTGCCTTCGAGTGCTGAGCTTGTTTCGGGCGCCAGGCCTTTTTCCGCCAGTATCCGTCGCGCCGAAATATACCGGTCCGCCCTGTCGGGACTGACATAGAGCCAAAGCTCCCCCGCTGCCGTCACCGGGACGACGAAATCTCCAACCTTGATCAGGGTAATGGTATCCGGCACGTTGGGCGCATCGGCGAGCACGTAGGTCGAGGCATCCTGCGCGACGCGCAGCGCTTCGAGCGCAAGATTGGGATAGAGCTGTTCCCCGTCGCTCAGCAGCAGCGGTACGGTGCGCACTACCGCCGACGGGTCGCCGGGGCTGAGGCTGATATGGCCGATGCCCCTGGCATTGGCCTCAAGCTGCGGCCGCAGGGGTGTCGCGCTCGTGAGGCGGGGAGGCGCATGGAAGGGCGGTTCGCCCGTGAAGGCAAAGCCGGCCTTCACCTGGGGCCGATAGCTGCCCTCGTTGGAAAGCGCAAAACCGAGCACGACGGGCTTTTCGGCAATCGACCGCGCAAAAATTTCGTCGTTGTCCGGCAGCCGCTCAAGGATCGAGGGCTCGACCCCGACGACATCGCGCATGACCGTGCGCGGCGAAAGGCGGTCGGGTTCCGAGAAGAGGATGTCGAATGCGATCGCCGCCGCTCCAGCTTCCGAGAGCCTGTCCACCAGCTTGGCCATGCGGTCCCGTGGCCATGGCCACTGGCCGAATTCCTTCAGCGACGCTTCGTCTATGTCGATCACGCGGACCGGCAAATCCTCGAATGCCCTCGGCGCGATGCGCTGATACTCGTCGAACGCCACCTCGCGGGCCAGCCGCATGAGTTGCGGGTCGCTGGCCCTCAGGATCGTGAGGATCGCGACGATTACCAGACCGACAATGACGCCAACTTGCTGCGCGCGTGTCATTCCTACGCCATCCGCCCCTCTGCACAGGAGCCTAGCACAACCCGTGCCGATGGGGAAAATGGGGGTGGGGTCTTTCCTCGCCCTTGTGAGGAGGGTGGTCCAAAGGGCCGGCAGGGGTTTTTTCCTCCGCATCTGCGGCGTTACCCCTCCCCAACCCTCCCCACAAGGGGGAGGGGTCGTCCGGCGTCTGCCGCCCCCCAAACTCTTCCATCCACGCGCGATAGGGTCGCCGTGGTTTGTCAAAGAGCCAAGTCGGACGGGGCGCTGAAAGCTGCCTCGTAGAAATAGAATAGGTGACACCTCTCAGCGCCCCGTTCGGCGGTTTTTGCCCGCGACTTCGGTCCCTCTGAGGTGGCATGACCGGACGGCGTTTGCCGCCGGTTTCTCCGATGTCCTCGTCCTCGGGCTGAGCCCGAGGATCGGGCATCGGACGGACTTTGAACAGTCCGGCGAAACCATCCGGTCAGCCACCCTGTGTGCCGCACAGGCACGCCCGGCGCGCTCTTTCGGGCTTCAAGAGACGAGGGCTGGTCCGAAAACCCCGTCTCTCCCCGTGTCGCCGGAGGGAGGCCATTTTCCGCGAGCCCGGACCGTGAGGTTCTGCGTCTGCCCCTCACGCCCCGCGCCGATCCCGCCTCGCCGGCACGCCTGCCGGTGTATCCGTGGTGGGACGGGAGGAGTATGGCATGAGGGCGTCGGGCGGGGATGAACGGGGGTGTGGTAGAGATCGTGAAGATCCCCTTACCAACTAAATCTAACACTGAGCCTTTGGTTAAGATGTTGATTTTGCGTCCTCTCCCACTGGGGAGAAGTAGCGCGTGGCGCACTGTTCCCGCGCAACATCGTCCCGTTTCCAGGCGAGTTTTAAGGCGATGGGCGCGCTTGGGGATGGATCCTCGGGTCCAGCCCGAGGATGACGGCTTTGGGGAGGCGACGGGGGCATGCTCTGGTATTAAGGGTATGGCGTGATCTGTGTCGAGAGCTTTGGCAGGCCTGGGGGATAGATCCTCGGGTCAAGCCCGAGGATGATACAGGGGAGCGATGCTGTGGGGAAAAAGGCCGAGAGTGCTTGTATTTGCTACCTCCCCCAACGTCGTCATCCTCGTCCTCGGGTTAAACCCGAGGATGACCCGAGGAGCCATGCACAGGTGTCTCACACCCGCTCGACAAACCCGTCCAGAACCCGCTTCTGCCCGGCCCGGTCAAAGTCGATCGTCAGCTTGTTCCCTTCGATCCCGGCAATATTGCCGTTGCCGAACTTGATGTGGAACACCCGGTCGCCGACCGAGAATTTCGAGGGTTCGTCGATCTTTGACTTGGCAATGAGTTCGCCGTCGATGGTGCGGGCGCGGGGCCCGGATTCGCCGTAGCCGATGCGCTCGATCGAGACGCCGGAGCGGCTGCCCCAGTTGTCGCGGGTGGCGTCGGTCTTGTTGGCCTGGGCGCGTTTCCAGCCGGGGGTGGAATAGGAATTGGCAAACGGTTCCTGCTTGTCGAAGCGCGACTGGCCGTAGCCGCCGCGGTTGTAGCCGCCATAGGATTGGTCTGTCTCGGCGACGTCGACATGAGTGACCGGCAGTTCGTCGAGGAAGCGTGAGGGCAGCGTCGATTGCCAGAGGCCGTGGATGCGGCGGTTGGAGACGAACCAGATGTGACAGCGGCGTTTTGCCCGCGTCAGGCCGACATAGGCGAGGCGGCGTTCTTCCTCCAGCCCCGAGCGGCCCCCCTCGTCGAGCGCACGCTGGTGCGGGAAGAGCCCTTCCTCCCAGCCGGGCAGGAAGACGGTTTCGAATTCCAGGCCCTTGGCCGAATGCAGTGTCATGATCGAGACGGCGTCGAGGTTTTCGTTCTGCTCGACATCCATTACCAGCGCTATATGTTCGAGGAAGCCGCGCATGCTCTCGAACGCTTCCATCGAGCGGATGAGTTCCTTCAGGTTTTCCAGGCGCCCGGGGGCTTCGGCCGACTTGTCGTTCTTCCACATGTCCGTATAACCGGACTCTTCGAGAATGGTTTCGGCAAGCTCGGTGTGCGGCGTCGTCTCAAGCAAGCCTTGCCAGCGCTTGAACATGGTGACGACGTCGAACAGCGATTTGCGGGGCTTGGCCTTCATCTCGTCGGTTTCGATGATGTCGACGGTTGCCGCCAGCATCGGGATATCGCGCTTGCGGGCATAGTCGTGCAGGGCGCGCACCGTCGTATCGCCAAGGCCGCGCTTCGGGGTATTGACGATGCGCTCGAAGGCGAGGTCGTCGGCGGGCTGGCAGACAAGGCGGAAGTAGGCGAGCGCATCGCGGATTTCCAAGCGCTCGTAGAAGCGCGGGCCGCCGATGACGCGGTAGTTCAGCCCAAGCGTGACGAAGCGGTCTTCGAACTCGCGCATCTGGAAGGAGGCGCGCACCAGGATCGCCATGTCGTTGAGTTCGTGCTTCTGGCGCTGGAGCTGCTCGATCTCCTCGCCGACAGCGCGGGCTTCCTCTTCGGAATCCCAGGCGGCATGGACCTGCACCTTGTCGTCGTCAGGATTGGTGCGGTCGGTGAACAGCGTCTTGCCGAGCCGGCCTTCGTTATGGGCGATCAGATGGGCGGCGGCGCCGAGAATATGTTCGGTCGAGCGGTAGTTGCGCTCCAGCTTGATCACCTTGGCGCCGGGAAAATCCTTCTCGAAGCGCAGGATGTTGTCGACCTCGGCGCCGCGCCAGCCGTAAATCGACTGGTCGTCGTCGCCGACGCAGCAAATGTTGATTTGCTGCGTTTCCTTTGGGCTCACGCTGTCGCCGCTTTGCGGCTCGCTCCGCGAGGGTGCGCCATTAGTCGCGACGGCCGCCTGGCCTTGCCGGATGTCAGCCGGTGATCCTGCCCGACGCGACGGCTGAGACCGCTGGGCGAGCAGCCGCAGCCACATATATTGCGCGGTGTTGGTGTCCTGGTATTCGTCGACGAGAATATAGCGGAACTTGTCGTGATATTCCTTCAGCACATCCGGATGGGCGCGGAACATACGGATCGGGTGGAGCAACAGATCGCCGAAATCGCAGGCGTTCAGCGTCATCAGCCGGGCCTGGTAGGCAGCGTAGAGCTCGCGGCCCTTGCCGTTGGCAAAGGAGCGGGCATCGCCTTCGGGGATGTCGGCAGGGCCGAAGCCCTTGTTCTTCCAGCCGTCGATCATCTGGGCGAATTGCTTGGCCGGCCAACGCTTGTCGTCGATGCCCTCGGCCTGGATGATCTGCTTGATCAGCCGCACCACGTCGTCGGTGTCGAGAATGGTGAACGAGGACTTGAGGCCGACGAGCTCGGCATGGCGACGCAACAATTTGACGCCGATCGAGTGGAAGGTGCCCATCCAGGGCATGCCCTCGACGGCCGCGCCGACCAGCACGCCGATGCGCTCCTTCATTTCGCGCGCGGCCTTGTTGGTGAAGGTGACGGCGAGGATCTGGCTCGGATAAGCACGGCCGGTCGACAGGATATGGGCGATGCGGGTGGTGAGCACGCGGGTCTTGCCGGTGCCGGCGCCGGCGAGCACCAGAACCGGGCCGTCGAGGGTCTCGACGGCTTCGCGCTGTTCCGGGTTCAGGCCGGAGAGATAATCGGGTGCCCGATGCTGGTCACGCGCCGCCATGGCGCGGGCGGCGATGCCACCGGCAGCGGCGGGCGGTGCCGGCTGGTGCCCGCGCGCAGGACGCGGCGCCGGCTCCTCATCGAAGAAGGGAATATCGTCAAATCCATTGCTCATGCGGCTCAATGTAGTGATTCGGCGCCGAAAGGCCAGAATTCCGTTCTTCTTTTATTCCGTGAAGTCCAGCTTCTTTGCGCCAGCAACCGCTTTTGTGCCGCGATCAGGGCCGATGATCGGCATCGAAGACGGGATCGACGGGAACCTGCAGCGCGGTTGCCAGTTGGTTGGTCTTGGCGGCGAGCGAAATGACGCGCAGGAGATCGGCGTGCTGGTCGGCGGCCATGCCCTTGGCCTTTGCCGCGGCCGTATGCGAATGGGCGCAGTAGCCGCAGCCATTGGTGACCGAGACGGCGATATAGAGCATTTCCTTGGTCAGCGGATCGAGAGCCGACGGCGTTGCCATCACCGCCTTGACCTCGGCCCAGGTGTTTTCGAGCAGATCGGTATCGAAGGCGAGATAGTGCCACATGTTGTTGATGAAATCTGACCTGCGAGTGGCGCGGATGTCGTCGAACACCGCCTTGACGCGGGCATTGGATTCCGGGTTCTGATTTTTGGCGATGGTGCTCATGGGGCCTCCGGGCTTCGTTTGATTGGAAAGCGGCCGCTCTGGACCGAAATTGGCTTTCATTACAAGTGCGTAATGATGGTATTCTGGCATTGCCCGGGCTGCGGCAAAAGGGGATAGTTAGCGTTGTTGATGGACCCCGCGCGCCGTTGTGTGGCCGGGAGCCGTGGATTTCAATGGAGTTCCTTGATGCGGCTTTGGAAGCAGCTGTCGATCAGTCTGGTCATTCTTGCGGTGGCCCTGGGTATCTGGGTTCGCTTCGTGCCGGGCGCCGGCGCGATGCTTGCCAAGGCGGGCGTACCCGAGCAGCTGCTGGTTTTTGCCGCAAAGCCGGCGGATGGGGTGGGCGGCCAGGGACAAGGCCAAGGTTCGGGCCAAGATTCCGGCCGGCGCGGGCAGGGCGGCGGTGCGCCGCTCGTCGTCACGCAGCCGGTGGATAGCGCTGTCGTCAACGACAGGCTGAACGCCATCGGCAATGGCGAGGCGATCTTGTCGGTCGCCGTGACGCCGCAGGCGACCGGCAATCTGACCGAGGTTCTGGTCCACTCCGGCGATCGGATCGAGAAGGGGCAGGTCATTGCCCGTCTCGACAGCGATGAACAGAAGATCGCCGCCGCACAGGCCAAAGTCGCCGTCGACAGCGCCCGCGAAAAGGTCGAGCGCAACCGCAGGCTCGGCAATGCCGTCTCGGTTGCCGTGCTGCGCGAGGCGGAATTCGCCATGCAGGCCGCCGAACTCGCCTTGCAGACGGCCGAACTCGATCTCAAACGCCGCGACATCGTCGCGCCGTCCGGCGGCATCGTCGGCATCATCACCGTCAATCCGGGCGACTATGTCACGACCTCGACGCCGATCGCCGTCGTTGACGACCGCTCGCAGGTCCTCGTCGATTTCTGGGCGCCGGAGCGGTTTTCGACGAAGATCTCCGTCGGACAAGCGGTCACCGCATCGGCCATCGCCCTGCCGGGCTCGGAGTTTTCCGGTGCCATTCACGCCATCGACAACCGCATCGACCAGGCAAGCCGGACGCTGAGGGTCCGGGCGCGGATCGACAATCCCAACGATACGCTCAGGGCCGGCATGTCCTTCTCCGTTTCGGTCCGTTTCCCTGGCGACCAGTATCCGACGGTCAATCCGCTGGCGATCCAGTGGAGTGCGGACGGCTCCTATGTCTGGCGCGTCAAGCAGGAAAAATCGCAGAAGGTTCCGGTCAAGATCGTCCAGCGCAATTCTGACAAGGTGCTGGTCGAGGCGGAGCTTGCCAAGGGCGATGCCGTAGTCATGGAAGGCGTGCAGCGCCTGCGTGACGGCGGCACCGTGCGTGTGGTGAGCGACGAGAAGCCACGGCAACAGAAGCCGCAGCAGGGCGATCAGGAACAGAAGGTCTCCGAAGCGGAGGCCACGAAATGAGTGGGGCGGGCGAGCATCACGAGGCAGGGCGAACGGCCGGTTTTACCGCACTGTTCATTCGCCGCCCGATTTTTGCGCTGGTCGTCAACACGCTGATCATCGTTGCCGGCCTCGCGGCCTTGAACGGCATCGAGATCCGCGAGCTTCCCCAGGTCGATCAGCCGGTGGTGTCGGTCAACACCCAGTTCGACGGCGCTTCGCCAGAGACCGTCGACCGCGAGCTGACCTCGGTGATCGAGGGCGCCGTCTCGCGCGTCCAGGGCATCAAGGATATTTCCTCGACCTCGCAATATGCCCAGAGCCGCGTCACGCTGCAATTTTCCGATACGACCGATATCGGCCAGGCCTCCAATGATATCCGCGACGCGCTCGGCCGGGTGGCGAACCAGCTGCCGGAGGATGCCGACGAGCCGCGTATCGTCAAGGCCGACGCCGACAGCCAGCCGATCCTTCGGTTGGCGCTGACGTCCGACACGCTGTCGATGGAAGACCTGACGTTGCTTGCCGAAAATGAGATCACCGATCGGCTCGCCGCCGTCGAGGGCGTCGCCGACGTGCAGATCAACGGCGACCAGGAGAAGATCTTCCGCATCGACGTCAATCAATCGAAGCTAGCCTCGCGCGGATTGACCGTCGCCAATCTGCGCGACGCGCTGGCAACTGCCTCGCTCGATGTGCCGGCGGGATCGCTGACCAGTGCCAACCAGGACATTTCGGTGCGCGCCACCGCGGGCCTGCAGACACCGGAGGAATTCGAGAACCTGATCCTCGGCGACAATGTGCGGCTTGGTGACATTGCGACGGTAACGCTTGGTCCTGATATCGGCACCTCGTCGCTCAGGTCTGACGGGCGTCAGGGCATCGGGCTTGGCATCATCCGACAGGCGCAGTCGAACACGCTCGACATTTCCGAGGGCGTGAAGAAAGCAGTGGCAACGATCGACGAAATATTGCCTGAGGGCACGCAGCTCAAGGTCACCAGCGACGATGCCGTGTTCATCGACGGCGCCATTCATGAGGTGGAGATTGCACTCGCCGCCTCCGTGATCATCGTCACCATCGTCATCTATCTCTTCCTGCTCGATTGGCGGGCGACGCTCATCCCGACGCTCACCATGCCAATCGCCCTTGTCGGCACCTGCGCGGCGATCTATCTCACCGGTTTCTCGATCAACATCCTGACGCTGCTGGCGATCGTGCTGGCGACCGGGCTGGTGGTGGATGACGCCATCGTCGTGCTCGAAAACATCGTACGGCGTCGCGGTGAAGGCATGGGACCGCGGGCCGCGGCCGTGCTTGGTACGCTCGAAGTGTTCTTCGCGGTCATTGCCACGACGGCAACGCTTGTGGCGGTCTTCGTGCCGCTGTCGTTCCTGCCGGGACAAACGGGCGGTCTGTTCCGGGAGTTCGGCTTCGTGCTTGCCTTCGCCATCCTGCTGTCGGCCTTCGTGTCGCTGACGCTCTGCCCGATGCTGGCCTCGCGCATGCTGAAACCGCATGGCGAGGAGCACGGCCATACGGGGTTCATGGCCAGGATCGGTGCTTTTGCCGCCGGTTTCTATCGACGGACGTTGCGGGCCTGCCTCAACTCGCCGCTGATCGTCTTCATGATCGCGGCGATGGTGACGGCGGCGGGCGCCGGCGCCTTCACGCTGCTGAAGTCGGAGCTGACGCCGACGGAGGACCGCGCCCGCATCATGCTGCGGATGCAGGCGCCGCAAGGCGTTTCGCTCGAATATACGCAGGCGCAGATGCGACGGGTCGAAGACGGGCTGAAGCCGCTGGTCGACAGCGGCGAGATCGCCAATATCTTCTCCATTTCCGGCCAGGGCGGATCGGTCAACAGCGGCTTCATGGTGCTGACGCTGGCGCCCTGGAGCGACCGCGAGCGTACCCAGCAGCAGATTTCCGCCGACATCACCAAAATGACGACGAATATCCCGTCGATCCGGGTCTTCCCGATCCAGCCGAACAGCCTCGGCATCCGCGGCGCCGGCAATGGGCTGCAGGTGGCGCTGGTCGGCAACGACTATGCTAAACTCGGCGATGCCGCCGCAAAACTCGTCCGCCAGATGGAAGATAGCGGCCGTTTCGAAAATGTTCGCCTGAACTACGAGGAGAACCAGGCGCAGCTTTCGGTGACAATCGATCGCGAACGGGCATCCGATCTCGGCATCGATATCAAGGGCCTGTCGTCGGCGCTGCAGGCGATGCTCGACGGCAACAGCGTGCTTGACGTCTATGTCGAAGGGGAGGCCTATCCGGTCAAGCTCCTGTCGACGACCAACCCGGTGAATGATCCGACCGACCTGCAGAATATCTTCCTGAAGACTGGCGACGGCAAGATCGTGCCGATGTCGTCGATCGCCACGGTCGAGGAAAAGGCCGTCGCGCCGCAGTTGGCGCGAGAATCGCAGCTGCGTTCCGTGTCGCTGTCCGCCAGTCTGACGTCCGGGTTGGCGCTCGGCGACGCGCTGACGATGGTGGAGGAGATGGCCGAGCCGCTCCTGCCGCCTGGCTCACGCGTCGTGCCGCTGGCCGAGGCGGCGACGCTCGATGAGAACGCCAATGGTATGTTCGTCACCTTCGGCTTTGCGCTCGTCATCATCTTCCTGGTGCTGGCCGCACAGTTCGAAAGCCTGGTCAGCGGCGTGATCATCATGTCGACCGTGCCGCTCGGTCTTGCCTGCGCCGTCTTTGCAATGCTGATGACCGGCAACACGCTGAACATCTACAGCCAGATCGGGCTGGTGCTCCTGGTCGGCATCATGGCGAAGAACGGTATCCTGATCGTCGAGTTCGCCAATCAGTTGCGCGACCGCGGCGAAGATCTTCGCTCCGCGATCGAGAACGCCGCGAATATTCGTCTGCGGCCGGTGATGATGACAATGATCGCCACCATCGTCGGCGCCGTGCCGCTGGTTCTGGCGAGCGGTGCCGGGGCCGAGGCCCGCATCGCGCTTGGCGGTGTGCTGGTCGGGGGGCTCGGGCTTGCGACGGTGGTGACGCTCTACCTGACGCCGGTCGCCTATCTGGTCATTGCCCGGTTCACCAAACCGCATGTCGACGAAGAACGGCGGCTTCATCGTGAGCTGGAACAGGCCGAAGCGCTGCAACTGGCTGAAGCTGCGGAATGACACCGAGCAAGCGGTGTGGCGACCGCGCTACCTTTCCGGTCGGTGATCCCAGGTTCTTTCTCCCGTGTGACCGGACTGTCTCACTTCGTCGTAATTGTCTGCTAAACCCGTGATGTTCAGGGCGAGGTTCTGGACAAAGTGATTCCGATTTGCACAGTAGCGCGTTGAAATCTAAGAATTTCCGCCATGTGCAGCGGCGGTTCGGGAGAGAGCGATGGCGTTGAAGGCGATCAGGGCGGGCATCCGCAACGAAACGGGCATAGCTGCCGCCGTACGGCTGATGAGCGAGCGGTTCGGCGATCGTTTCCAGACCGGCGAGGCCATCCGAGCGCAGCATGCCCACACGACGACCTACATTCCGGCGCAATTGCCTGACGGAGTCGTCTATCCGGACAGTGCGGCCGAGGTCGAGGCGATCGTCGCGATTGCCAGCGAGCACGGCGTTCCGTTGATCGCCTTCGGCACGGGGTCATCGCTCGAAGGCCATATCAACGCGCCGCATGGCGGCGTGAGCGTCGATATGAGCCGCATGGACAAGGTGCTCGAGGTCAATGCCAGCGATTTCGATTGTACCGTCCAGCCGGGCATCACCCGGGAAGCGCTGAACATCCATCTGCGCGACACGGGCCTGTTCTTCCCGATCGATCCGGGCGCCAATGCCTCGATCGGCGGCATGGCATCGACGCGGGCTTCCGGTACGAATGCCGTGCGCTACGGCACGATGAAGGACAATGTGCTCGCCCTGACGGCGGTGACGGCGGGCGGCAAGGAAATTCGCACGGCGCACCGCGCCAGGAAGTCGTCCGCGGGCTACGATCTCACCCGTCTTTTCGTGGGTGCCGAGGGCACGCTTGGCATCCTCACCTCGATCACTCTGCGGCTGCAGGGCATCCCGGACATGATCGCGGGCGGCGTCTGCTCGTTTCCGTCGGTGAGCGATGCCTGCAATACCGTGATCCTGACCATCCAGTTGGGCATTCCGGTGGCGCGGATCGAACTTTTGGACGCAGTCCAGATGCGGGCGAGCAACGCCTATTCCGGATTGTCCTTCCCGGAAATGCCGACGCTGTTCGTCGAGTTTCACGGCAGTGCCGAAAGCGTGGCGCTGCAATCGAAGCAATTCGGCGAGATCGCCGCCGAATTCGGCAGTTCCGAATTCCTCTGGACGGCCAATACCGAGGATCGCAACGCACTGTGGAAGGCGCGGCACAATGCCTATTGGGCGCAGAAGAGCCTGGCGCCCGGGCTGGCTATACTCTCCACCGATGTCTGCGTGCCGATCTCGCGGCTCGCCGATTGCGTCGAGGCGACGCATGAGGATATTCTCGCCAATGGCCTGATTGCCCCGATCGTCGGGCATGCGGGTGACGGGAACTTTCACGTCGGCCTTCTGTTTGATGACAAGAACAACGCCGAGATTGCGAAGGCGGAGGCGTTCGTCGCCCGCCTCAACGAGCGGGCGCTGGCGATGGATGGCACCTGCACCGGCGAGCACGGCATCGGACAGGGCAAGATGCCGTTCCTGGAGGCCGAGCTTGGTGACGCGCTCGATCTGATGCGGCAGGTGAAGCGGGCGCTGGATCCGGGCAACATCTTCAATCCCGGCAAGATTTTTGCCATGTGAAAAGCCTGAAGCGGTGTTAATACCAATTATCGATGACAGGATGCGCGCTGAAGGGCGCCATCGTCCGCAGCAAACGGGTTAGGACTTTCAACTGGTGCTTTCGCGAATTCTGGTTTTCGTCGGCGGTCTTCTGGTCGTGGCTCTATTTGCCGCGCTGATTGCCCCACTGTTCGTGGACTGGACCGATTTTCGCAAGGATTTTGAGCGCGAGGCCAGCCGGATCATGGGAAAGCCCGTGGTCGTGCATGGTAGCGTCGATGCGCGGCTGATCCCATTCCCTTCGGTCACCCTCAACGATGTGCGTGTTGGTCAGTCCGAGAGCGGGGAGCCGCTGATCCAGGTTGCGCGTTTTTCGATGGATGCGGAGCTTGCTCCGTTCCTTTCCGGCGAAGCGCTGATCTTCGACATGCGGCTGGAACAGCCGAAGGCGAAGGTACGGCTCCTGCCGGATGGTACGCTTGACTGGGCGCGCGGACGCAAGGCATCCATTCCGGCCAAGATCGTAATCCTCGAAAACGTTGCGATCACGGGTGGCCAGATCGACTTCATCGACGAGCAGACCGGGCGGACCCGCCGGATCACCGGGCTCGAAGCCGATCTCTCTGCCCGTTCGCTTGCCGGGCCGTGGAAGATGGAAGGCCGCGCGGCGTTGGACGGCGAGGCGGGGCGCTTCGCCTTTTCCAGCAGCGAGGCCGATGACGAGGCCGGAACGCTTGGCATGCGGGCGCGATTGACCCCGGACAAGCGCCCGTTTGGCGTGGAATTGGACGGTGATCTGAAGATCGTCGATTTCAAGCCGGTTTACCAGGGCAAGTTCACGCTGACCGAAAACAAGCCCGCCGAGGCGCAGCCGGTGTCCGATCAATCCGGTGCCTTGCGGGTGACGGGTGGCTTCGAGCTGACCAATGAGCGTATCCGCGTGCCCGAATACCGGCTCGAGATCGGCCCGAAGGACGATCCCTATCTGGTAACAGGCGAGGCGACGCTCGATACCGGCAAGGAACAGGAATTCCTGCTTCTGGCCGATGGCCAGCAGATCGACGTCAGCCGTATCGGCAACACCGGCGAGGCGGGCAAGACCGGTCGCGACCCGGCCGTCTCGATCCGCCAGAGGCTTGCGGCGATGATGGCGATCGCGGCGGATATTCCGATCCCGCAGGTGCCGGGCCGGGCGAGTTTGAAGCTGCCGGCAATTGTGATCGGCGATACGACGGTGCGCGATGTCCGCCTTGACCTGAGGCCGGACGGCGCCGGCTGGATGGTCGACAATGCGGTGGCGCAGCTTCCTGGCCGCACACAGTTCGAGGCCAAGGGCAGGCTGCAACTGAGCGGCCAGCGCGCTTTTCGCGGCGACATGCTCGTCGCTTCCAACCAGCCGTCGGGCCTTGCGGCCTGGGTTGCCGGGTCGGTCGATCCGGCTATCCGCAAGCTGAAGACCGCCGGTTTTTCGGCCACCGTCAATCTTACCGATACGCTGCAGCAGTTCGAGCGCCTTGAAGTCGCAGCCGGGCCTGCTGTATTGCGCGGCCGGATCGAGCGGCAGGCGCTTGACGGCGTCTCGCCGAACCTGTCGCTGCAGCTCAAAGGAAACCGCATCGATCTTGAAGCGTTGCAGGCATTGGCGGGGCTTGTGGCGGGCGACGCCTCGAATGAAACGGTGCTTTCCCACACAATCGCCGCCGATCTTTCGGCCGAGCATTTCTCCGCTTTCAATGAGGATGCCAGCGACGTGCAACTGGTGGCGACCTTGAAAAATGGCCAGTTGCAGGCTGAGCGCGTCTCCATCGGAAACCTCGCCGGAACACAACTGGCCTTGTCAGGGCGCATGAGCGGCGACCTGTCGGCACCGGTGGTTTCGACCAAGATGAAGCTGGCTTCGGCGGATCCGACACCTTTTCTGAAGATGATCGCGCGTCACGCCGCCGCCCATCCGGCGCTGGAGCGGCTGGTGAAAAGCGGCCCCTACTACTCGGACGCGGCACTCGACGTGACCGTGACCTCAGGCGGCCAGGACGGCAAGGCGCCGGTGACTTTCGGTATCATCGGCACCGCGAACGGCACGAAGATCGCCGCCAATTACCAAGCGCCGAACGTCGCGCAGGCGCTTATCGGGCAGGGTATCCTCTTGGAGGCGACGATGGAGAATCCCTCGACGCCCGTGCTGCTCGGTCAGCTCGGTTTTGATCCGCTGCCGTTCGACGCCGATGCCAATGCGATTTTCTCGGTCAAGCTGCAGGGCGCCGACGGCCAGAAGGCCAACGGCTCGCTCACCTTGACCACGGAGCAGACGTCGCTATCGGCCAATGGCGATATCGATCTGTCGCGCGAGAATTTCCTTTCCGGCCAGTCGAAGATCACGCTCGAAAGCCGCGACTTCGAGCCGTTCCTGCTCTTGCAGGGGATTGGCCTGCCGCAGATGGGAACAGGTCTGCCGCTGGCGCTGAAGGCCGATATCGCAACGACGCCGGAAGCGGTGACGCTCTCGGCCATCGAGGGCAGGGCCGACAGCAACGCCTTTTCAGGATCCATCGCCATCGACCGGGCGAACGCCGGCAAGACGACGGGGCAGATTGCGCTCGATACGCTCGATCTTGCGTGGGTCGGCGAAGGCATTGTCGGACCCGTCCAGGATACGGCGAGCGGCGATCTGTCGACGTCGCCCGTCATCCGTCCGGCATGGAGCGGGCTCGATGTCGCTCTTGATTTTTCCACCAAGCGGTTCTGGCCGGGTGTCTACGGAGCGGTGTCGGACATGACCGGCAAGCTTGTCTGGAAGGGCGACCAGATCGCGTTCGACACGCTGTCCGGCAATTGGCTGGGCGGCAAGGTCGAGGGCCGCATGTTGCTCGGCAGTGGCGACGGCTCCGGCTTCTTCCAGACGCGCCTTGATCTCAAGGATGCGGACCTTGCCACGACGGCCTGGACAACGCGCGGCGCGGCGGTCGTAGAGGGCAAGGCCGATCTGACGATTGCGATGGAGGCCTCCGGCAAGACGGTACGGGCGATGGTTGAATCGACCAGCGGATCCGGTACGGCCACACTTAAGGATACCGTCGTTCACGGCCTCAATACGGCGGCGCTGCCTGATATCCTGGCGGCGGCCGATCGGTTGGAGGGGAACATTACGCCGGATTCGGTCAAGCCCATCGCCGAGAAGCACGTGCTGGCGGGGCAGGCGGTGCTTGGCGCGGTGACGGTGCCCTTCAACATTGCCGGCGGTACTCTGCGGGCGCAGAACGTGACGGCGGGCGATGCCGCTGCCAGTCTCTCTGCCGAGGCAGAAATCAGCTTTCCCGACGAACGGATGAACGCGGGCCTAACGATCCAATTCGCCCCAGGCGAGGAAGCGTTGACCGGTGCCGAGGCGAAGGTGAAGCTGGAATATGCGGGCCTGCTTCAATCGCCCGGTCTGACGCTGGATGCCACCGACCTGTCGAATTTCCTCTCGCTCAGGGCCTTCGAGCGGGAACGCCGGCGCGTCGAGACGCTGCAGGCGAATGTGCTGGAAAAACAGCGGCTGCGGCGGGAGGTGGCGCTCTACAAGGCCAATGCTGCCGAGCGGGAGGCAGCGCGGCTGCGAGCCATCGAAGAAGAGCGGCGCCGCCAACTTGCCGTGGAAGCGGCAGCGCGGCAGAAGACGGAAGCCGAGGCGAGGGCGCTTGCCGAGAAGAAGGCTGCCGCGGAAGCCGCTGCGGCCAAAGCCGCTGAGGAAGCTGCGCGCAAAGCCGAGGAACAGAAAAACTTGAACCTTCTGCCGTTCGATCCGACCGGCGGCGCGCTACGGGGCGGCGAGCTGCCTGCGCCGCCAGATGGCGGGACGACGCAGAACCCAGCCGGAGAGCAGCCGACGGTCCAGACACCGCCGCAGGGGCTGGACTTCAATACGCTGCCCGGCGTTACGCAGCAGTAAGGCGTCGATGGCCCCGCAGAGGCTGCGGTCCGAATGGCAGGCCCTGCGCGAAATCTGTCCGGCTTCAAGCCCGCTGGCTCTTGATCCAGTCCAGCACATGGACCCGGAGCGCCGAAGAGAGATTGCTGTCGGCCAGGCGTCCATCGTCAATTTCGGCGATCAGCTGTGCAAGCGCGATTTTCCGGGTGTCGGCGATCGTCTTCAATTCCAGCCAGAAGGGCTCTTCCAGCGAGAAGCTGGTCCGGTGGCCATGCAGTGTCGCGGAATGCTTGCGGATCAACGATCGTGCCTCAGGAAATGAATCAGGTCGTTTGGGGTTTGATTCCGGCGGGCTCTTTAACTCATTGATCCGGTTTGCAAATAGAGACTTCAATTAGCCCCGGAAGGCCTATGTCTGATCGTCGGTCTGATCCGGCGCTGTTTCTCGCCGGCCTTGCTCATGAAACTTTTCAGCCCTGTCGTTCAGCGACCTGGTCAGCTTTTTCTCGGCCTTGGTCCGGCCAAAGGAAATGCGATTCTGCTCGGCGATCTTGTCCTTTTCCGTCCGCGCCTTCTGCTTGCGGAATTGACGGAGATTGACGACGTCGCCGGTCATGTGGGGACCTATCTTAAGGAATGGGCTTCAGTTCTTCTTGCGGAAGGAATCGAGCGAGATGACGGAGCCGCTCTCCTTCTTGCCGTCATCGCCGGACGTCACCGTCGCGTCAGCCTCGGAATCGGTAGTCTTCTCGGTCTGGGCGATCGGATAGGCGGTTATTTCGGCGCCCTCATCCTCCTCGGCCGCAGCGACATCGAACTCCAGTTCGAAATTGACGGAGGGATCATAGAAGCCGCGAATTGCATTGAACGGGATGACCAGCTTTTCCGGTGTATCGGAGAAGGACAGGCCGATTTCGAACAATGTCTCGGTGACCTTCAAGTCCCAGAACTGATGCTGGACGACGATCGTCATCTGCTCGGCATATTTGGCTTTGAGATGCTGGGAGATGCGCACGCCCGGAGCACCGGTGAGGAACGTGATGAAGAAGTGGTGATCGCCGGGAAGGTGACCTGTGGCTGCGACTTCGGTCAAGACCTTGCGAATGACGCTGCGAAGGGCGTCCTGCGCGAGAATGTCGTAGCGGATATGGTCTTGGCCCATAAGATCCCCGTCTTTCTTGTAACTCAACTCTGTCACACTCTATGCCGTCTGCTCTCTTAGCAGGAAAGTCCTCGCATACGAGTCAGTTGCATCATCTATAGACCATTTCAAGGCAGGGGAGAAGGTGAAGGCTTCTGTTGCCAGGTGCCTTCGGACCCCGCCTAAGAGTGCGACCCCTTAGGACTTGATTTGAAGTGTCACACCGCGATTAAGCAGCGAGACGAGCTTCCGCATAGTTGTCGTTTGCAACTACAATTTTAGCCCGATAACGGTGGTACAATGCCGAGCGAAAAGTCGATCTTTACACCCTTGTCGATCCTATTTCGCCCCCATCAAAAGCCGGTCGGCTATTCTTGACCTGTAAGTCATTGCCGACCGGTTTTTGGTGGAGGCGCCGGGTACCGCCCCCGGGTCCAATAGGTTTATTTCACCGCCTGTTTATCGCCATAGCCGCCCGAAGACGGCAATTAACATATAGGTCTTAAATAGTTCCAAGAAAAGGGGGCTTCCGGAAAATACAGTGTATGCTTGTTGCCAGCCGCGCGCCGGATTGGCCTTGACCGGTTCGCCAAGCGAGAAAAAATCCTGTTGCGTGCGTTCGCCCAGGGAAGGATCGGATTGCCCAATGAGGACTCCTTGCCAGGACCATGGCGGCGACCGGTCGAAGTGTGACGTTCAATTATCTGGTGGCAAAACAACTCGATCGCGTCTCGCAACACTCTGATCGGGAGTGCCGGTCACGACGGCCCTGGGGAAACCCGGCATTTACCGATTGGTTCGCCGCTGACTTGCGCCTATTTTACCCGTAAAACGAATCGGCGGCGGATCCATGCAACAATATCTCGATCTTCTGCGTCATGTGATGGAGACCGGTTCCGATCGCGGCGACCGGACGGGAACGGGCACGCGCTCTGTCTTCGGCTATCAGATGCGCTTTGACCTGTCTGCGGGCTTCCCGGTCCTGACGACCAAGAAGCTGCATCTGAAATCCATCATCCACGAACTGCTCTGGTTCCTGAAGGGCGACACCAACATCGCCTACCTCAAGGAAAACGGCGTCAATATCTGGGATGAATGGGCGGACGAGAGCGGCGACCTCGGTCCGGTCTACGGTTACCAATGGCGATCCTGGCCGACCCATGACGGACGCCATCTCGACCAGATCACGGCCCTCGTCGAGGGGCTGAAAAAGAACCCGAATTCCCGCCGTCATATTGTCTCCGCCTGGAACCCGGCGCTGGTGGACGAGATGGCGCTGCCGCCCTGTCACTGCCTGTTCCAGTTCTATGTTTCGGACGGCAAGCTGTCCTGCCAGCTCTACCAGCGCTCTGGAGACATTTTTCTCGGTGTGCCCTTCAACATAGCCTCCTATGCGCTGCTGACGCTTATGGTGGCGCAGGTTTGCGGCCTTCAACCCGGGGATTTCGTCCACACGTTCGGGGACGCCCATATCTACCACAACCACTTCGATCAGGTGCGCGAGCAGCTGACCAGAACGCCGAAACCTTTACCGAAGATGCACTTGAACGCGGATGTGACGGATCTATTTTCCTTTAAATTCGAAGACTTTGAGCTGACCGGCTACGTTGCTGATTCACATATCAAAGCGCCGGTTGCAGTCTGACGCGGACAAGTGGGGCGGCGTGATGACGTCGCCGGCGTCCGGATGGTTTGGGAGGACCACATGCTAACACTGATCCATGCGCCCCTGTCGCGCTCTGGTCGAATCCTGTGGCTGCTGGAAGAGCTCGGGGCGGAGTACGAGGTTCGTTATGTTTCGATCCGCCGCTGGGATGGTTCGGGCGGACCGGACGACAACAATCCGCATCCGCACAAGCAGGTTCCCGCCCTGTTGCACAATGGCTCGTTGGTCACTGAATCAACGGCGATCACACAGTATCTGACGGAACTGTTTCCGGATTCCGAGATGGGACGGCCGCCTGGTCATCCGGAGCGGGGTGCCTATCTGTCCTGGCTTGCCTACTATGCCGGCGTGATCGAACCCGTGGGAACCGCCTTCATCAGCGGCCTGACGCAGACCAGTCCGGACCTTGCGAAGGGCTATCAGGATATGTGCGCGCACGTCGTCGCGACGCTTGACAGGCAGCCCTATTTGCTCGGCGCACAGATCAGCGCGGCCGATCTCATGCTGGGCGGCGCGCTTGCCTGGATGCGCAAGCTGCTGCCGGAAAGCATAAGCGTCGATCGTTACGTGAAAACATTGACATCGCGCCCCGCGCTTGCCCGCGCCCGCGAAATCGACAGCAAGCCGGACGGATTTCATGAGTGAGCCGAAAGTTACCATCGTCGTTGCCGTCTCATCAAACGGTGTGATAGGCCGTGACGGCGGGTTGCCCTGGCATTTGCCGACCGATCTCAAGCGCTTCAAGGCGCTGACGCTTGGAAAACCGGTGATCATGGGGCGTAAGACCTGGGCGTCGATCGGAAGGCCCTTGCCGGGGCGGCCCAACATCGTCATCAGCCGCGATCCGGATTTTCGTGCCGAAGGTGCGACAGGCGTCCGTTCATTGGAAGAAGCCGTAACGTTGGCACGGCAGCAGGCAAGAGCCCTCGGCGTCGATGAGGTCTGTGTCATCGGGGGCGGCGAAATCTACCGCCAGGCCATTGGCGCTGCCGACATCCTGCACATAACCGAAGTGTCCGCCGAGGTCGATGGTGACACACGCTTTCCGCTGATCGATCCCGGCGTTTTCGAAAAGATCGTCAATGAGCCGCTGCCGCAGGGCGAAAAGGACAGCCATGCCATGCGATTCTCGACCTGGCGTCGCAAAAGCTAAGCAAAGATAACTATTTTGCCGGATTTACGGTGAAGTTGGATGCGCTGCGTTGAAAGCCGTTCTGGAGATACCTATAACGGGTTCACATCACGGCCCGCGGCGTATCCGCTGGTTGTCGATCCCAGAATTTTTTGAGTGGAAGAGGTTTGAATGCCCTGGAGCAATCAGAACGGCGGCGGCGGCGGTCCTTGGGGCGGCGGCGGCGGAAACAAGGGACCCTGGGGCCAGGGGCCGAACCGCCCGCGCGGTGGCCGTGGCAATGGCGGTCCGCCGGATCTCGAGGAAATCTTCCGCCGGGGGCAGGATCAGCTGAAGAACGTTGTGCCGGGCGGTTTCAACGGCGGCGTTGCCGCGATCATCGGCCTTCTTGTTGTCGGCTTCGTGCTGATCAATTCGATCTATACCGTCCAGCCCGACGAGCGCGGTGTCGAAATGCGGTTCGGCAAGCCCAAGGAAGAAATTTCCATGCCGGGCCTGCATTACCATTTCTGGCCGCTTGAAAAGGTGGAACTGGTCAAGATCACCGAGCAGCAGCAGAATATCGGCAGCAAATCGGGCCTCGGCAACCAGTCGTCAGCCGGCCTGATGCTGTCCGGCGACCAGAACATCGTCAACGTCCAGTTCTCCGTGCTGTTTTCCGTGACCGACCCGAAGGCTTATCTCTTCAATGTCGAGAACCCGGCCGAGACACTGCAGCAGGTTGCCGAAAGCGCCATGCGCGAGGTGGTCGGACGCCGTCCGGCGCAGGACATTTTCCGCGATAACCGTCAGGCAATCGCGGCCGACGTGAAGACGACGATCCAGGCGACGATGGATACCTACGGCGCGGGCATTTCCGTTAATACGGTTGCCATCGAAGACGCCGCACCGCCGCGCGAAGTGGCCGATGCCTTCGACGAAGTGCAACGCGCAGAACAGGACGAAGACCGGTTTGTCGAAGAGGCGAACCAGTATTCCAACCAGGTGCTCGGCAAGGCGCGTGGTCAGGCTGCCCAGATCCGCGAAGAGGCTGCGGCCTACAAGGGCCGCGTCGTCAAGGAAGCACAGGGTGAGGCACAGCGCTTCATCTCGGTTTACGACGCCTATGCCAAGGCGCCCGACGTGACGCGCAAGCGCCTCTATCTCGAAACGATGCAGAATGTTCTCGGCAAGTCCAAGAAGGTCATTCTCGACGAGAAGAACGGGCAGGGCGTGCTGCCTTATCTTCCGCTCAATGAAATCGGCAAGCCCGCACAGTCGGGAGGGGCCCAGTAATGAACAACCGTCTCCCTTATATTCTGATCGCCCTCGCGCTTGTCCTGATGACGGCCTATTCCTCCATCTTCATCGTCAACCAGCGTCAGCAGGCGATCGTCGTTCGTTTCGGCGAGATCAGGGACGTCAAGAGCGAGCCGGGCCTCTATTTCAAGCTTCCCTTTGCCTTCATGGATGCAGACCGCGTGCAGTATGTCGAGAAGCAGGCGCTGCGCTTCGATCTTGACAACATCCGCGTCCAGGTCTCCGGCGGCAAGTTCTACGAGGTCGATGCGTTCGTTGTCTACAAGATCGCCGATGCCCGCCGCTTCCGCGAAACGGTTTCCGGCGATCGGGAATCGGCCGAATCGCGGCTGCGCACCCGCCTCGACGCCTCGCTGCGCCGGGTTTACGGTCTTCGCGGTTTTGAATCCGCCCTGTCCGAAGAGCGGGCATCGATGATGCGCGAAGTGCGCGCAGATCTGAAGACCGATGCCGAATCGCTCGGCCTCAACATCGAGGACGTCCGCATTCGCCGCACCGACCTGACGCAGGAAGTGTCTCAACAGACGTTCGAACGCATGAAGGCCGAGCGTCTTGCTGAAGCCGAACTGATCAGAGCTCGCGGCAACGAGAAAGGTCAAACGCGCAGAGCGGTTGCCGACCGCCAAGTGGTCGAGTTCGTCGCCGAAGCGCAGCGCGATTCGGAAATCCTGCGCGGCCAGGGCGAAGCCGAGCGGACCGCCGTCTTTGCCGATGCCTTTGCGCGCGATCCGCAGTTCTTCGAGTTCTATCGCTCAATGGCGGCCTACGGCACGGCGATCGGCAGCCCGGATACGATGCTTGTCCTGTCGCCGGACTCGGAGTTCTTCCGCTATTTCAATAGCTCGGAAGGGGCCGCTGTTCCGCCCACCGCTCTGCCCGCGACAGGAAACTGATCGGCGCAATGGGTGATTTTCTGACGGGAATCGCATTTTTCCTGATCATCGAGGGGCTGGTGTACGCACTGGCCCCTTTGGTTTTGGTGGAAATGGCGAAACGATTGCCCCATATTCCGGAGCAACAGTTGCGGCTGTTCGGACTTGTCTCCGTTGCCATCGGCGTGGCACTTGTCTGGATGGTTCGAGGATAAAAAATGACCCATAAACTGCTGATCCGCCTGGTGGACGCCGAATATGCGATCACGAGGCTCAACATCGGGACGCCGCTGCCGGAATGGCTGATGGGGCCGGGGTTCTGGACCGTATCGAGTTCGCGCGAGGAGATGACGCTGGTCTGCCGCGCCACCCGTATTCCCTCCAACGTCCAGTCATCCGGCGGCTGGCGCTGTCTGCGCATCGAGCAGCATTTCAGCTTCGATGTTCCGGGCGTGCTCGCCTCCGTGCTCAACCCTCTGACGGAGGCGGGCGTCGGCATCTTCGCCAATTCGACCTTCAGCACCGACTATGTGTTCATCATCGGCTCGGACCTCGACAAGGCCGTTGTGGCGTTGAAGGCCCATGGCCACGAGATCATGACCTGAGCAGGCTCTGTCCAGATCATCGTTTTCCCGCTAACGAAAAGATGACTGGACGCGTCCCAAATCCGCCTTATCTTCAAACAGATTCTAGGCCACATTGCGCGGCAGAAAAGACTGGCGGAGACACGATCCCGCAGCCGCGGCGCCGGCACGACGAAACCAATTTCTGCCGGTCCGTCTTTCTCCGGCGTGCCATCCCCAATCGAGAGGACCCCATGGGCTTGTCCAAACGCGCTTCCTTCTTCCGCACCGCAACGCTGACGGCAGGCGCCGCGCTCATGATGAATTCAGTGTCGCTGCCATCGTTCGCCGAACCCCAGACAATGGCGCCGGTGACGACGCAGCACGGCCCGGACTCGGTTGCCGACCTGGCGGCCGGTTTGCTCGATGCCGTCGTCAACATATCGACCTCGCAGAATGTCAAGAATGATGATCAAGCGCCCATGCCGCAGGTGCCGGAGGGTTCGCCATTCCAGGACTTCTTCGACGAGTTCTTCAAGGGCCAGGGCGGCGAGGGTGGCAACCGCCAGCGCACCGTCAATTCACTGGGCTCCGGTTTCGTCATCGACCCCACCGGCTTCATCGTCACCAACAACCATGTGATCGAGGGTGCCGACGACATCGAGGTCAATTTCGCCAATGGCAGCAAGCTTAAGGCTAAGCTGATCGGTACCGACACGAAGACAGATCTTGCGCTGTTGAAGGTGGAGCCGAAGAAACCGCTGACCGCGGTCCCGTTCGGCGATTCCCGCCAGATGCGCATCGGCGACTGGGTGATGGCGATCGGCAATCCCTTCGGGCTTGGGGGCACGGTGACGGTCGGGATCATTTCCGCCCGCGGCCGCAACATCAACGCCGGCCCCTATGACAATTTCATCCAGACGGACGCGGCAATCAACAAAGGCAATTCCGGCGGCCCGCTGTTCAACATGAAGGGCGAGGTGATCGGCATCAACACGGCGATCATTTCTCCTAGCGGCGGCTCGATCGGCATCGGCTTTTCCGTTCCGACGGAACTGGCACAGAACATCATCAACCAACTCAGGGAATTCGGCGAAACCCATCGGGGCTGGCTCGGCGTGCGTATTCAGCCGGTGACGGACGAAATTGCCGAAAGCCTGAAGATGGAGACGCCGAAAGGGGCGCTCATTGCCGGCATCATCAAGGGCGGACCGGTCGATGGGGGCCAGATCAAGACGGGTGACGTGATCGTCAAGTTCGATGGACGCGATGTCGTCGAAATGCGCGACCTGCCGCGTGCCGTCGCCGAAAGCACGGTCGGCAAGGCCGTCGAGGTCGTCATCATTCGCGACGGCAAGGAAATGACCATCAAGGTAACGCTCGGCCGTCTTGAGGATAGCGAAAATCTCGCAGGCGCAGAGGCGGACCAGACCCCGCAAGCCCAGGAAGGAACGGACCAGGCCGAGCCGCCTGCCGCTGAGCTGCCGGCTTCCGACGTCGTGCTCGGCATGAAGCTCTCCGTTCTCGATGCGGGAAGCCGCAAGACCTTTGGCATTTCCGAGGATGTCGAGGGCGTCGTCATTGCAGAGGTGCAGCCGCAGTCAGCTGCGGCGGAACGGCGGATCGCGCCGGGCGACGTGATTGTCGAAATCGGCCAGGAGGCGATGAAAACGCCGGAGGACGTGTCGGCGCGGGTCGAGGAACTGAAGGCCGACGGTCGGCGCAACGCGCTCCTGATGATTGCCAACAAAACGGGCGAACTGCGGTTCGTCACAGTGCGGATGGAATAGGCTCGGGTCCGGCGGTCAGGAATGAAATTGGAAGGCGGGCAGTAAAGTCCGCCTTTATCGTGCCAACCATTCGTCACGGCTGACCGCGTAGAGGACGTGTTGCTGAAGCTGCGGCGCCGTGTCCGGCAC
The DNA here is from genome assembly GCA_900474095.1 of Hyphomicrobiales bacterium. Classification (GTDB taxonomy): domain Bacteria; phylum Pseudomonadota; class Alphaproteobacteria; order Rhizobiales; family Rhizobiaceae; genus Pararhizobium. Next base: position 127,376 of record UCOA01000025.1, read on the forward strand.
GCGGGGATGCACGAAGTCACGCGCAGGGTCTCGCCGCATGCCAAGGCGCTGCATCACCGCCGTCGAGCGTTTATTGTGTTCCACGGCGAAGGATACGATTTCCGCAAGGCCGTGTCTTTCGAAGCCATGCCGCAGACGCTTCCGTCACATAACCCCGCCGCCAGAAACGAACGGCCAGCCGCCAGCCGATTTCGACCGTGCCGTTTGGCAGGAATGGCTCAAGGTCCGTGCGCGCCAGCCCGAGAAATCCGATCGGCTCGTCCGTGTCCTTGAGCGCCAGTGCGAAAAAGCCGAAGCCGGTTTCGCTGATCCGGCGCTCGGCTTCGTCCATCAGGGCGTCGGCCTCCTGCCGCGAGCGTTGGCGCGGAAAGAATTCCATCACCTTCGGGTCGGCGTTGATTTCGGCAAAGAGCGGCCTGTCTGTCTCCAGCCAGTTGCGGATGCGCAGCCGGGTCGTTTCCAGAACGATCACAAAACGAAATCCGTCTTCCTGTATCCCTGAATATAGAGGAGGGCGGTCAAGTCGGCGTGGTCGATGCGGATTTTCACCTGCGATGAGACGACGGGCTTGGCGTGCAGTGCGACGCCGGCGCCGGCCAGATGCAGCATACCGAGATCATTGGCGCCGTCGCCGACAGCCATAGCTTCGGTCGTCGAAATGCCGAGCCGGGTGGAGATATCGACGAGTGCATCGACCTTGGCCTGTTTGCCGAGGATGGGCTCGGCAACGGTGCCGGTCAGGTAACCGCCCTCGTCGATGAGGATGTTGGCCCGGTTTTCGTCGAAGCCGAGTCTTCCGGCGATGGGGTCGGTGAAGACGGTGAAGCCGCCTGAGACGAGGGCGGTGTAATAGCCCTTGGCCTTCATCGTCGCGATGAGCTCCTTGCCGCCGGGTGTCAGGGTGATGCGCTTGGCGATGACATCGCCGATGACGGTGACCGGCAGGCCCTTGAGCAGGGCGACGCGCTCGACCAGTGCCGGTTCGAAGGCGATCTCGCCGTTCATGGCCCGCGCAGTAATGGCGGCGACCTTGTCCTTGAGGCCGACCTCGGCGGCAAGCTCGTCGATGCATTCCTGGCCGATCATGGTTGAATCCATGTCGGCGATCAGAAGCTTCTTGCGGCGCGTCTCGGCATCCTGCACAACCACGTCGACCGGCGTATCGCCGACGACGCCGCGTAGCAGTGCTTCCTGCCATTCCGGATTGGCGCCGTCTTTCAGGGCGATGTCGCAGGCGATGCCATCGGCGAGCCAGTAGAGGCCGGACGCATCGACGGCGGCAGCCGCCTCTTCGGCCAGCGCCGGTGTCAGTACGGGATTTGACGGATTGGCAACAAGCGTGGCAACGAAGGCCATGATGAAAAACCTTGAGATTGGACAGGACGCGATCCTGATAACCGGGCCGACCGCCAGCGGCAAGTCCGCTTTCGCCGTGGAGATGGCAAAGCGGCATAATGGCGTGGTGATCAATGCCGACAGCATGCAGGTCTACGACACGCTGCATGTGTTGACGGCGCGGCCGTTTGAGCAGGACATGCAGGGTATTCCGCATCACCTCTACGGCCATGTTCCGGCCCCGCAGCACTATTCGACCGGCGAATGGTTTCGCGATGCGGTCGCGCTTCTGGAGGCGGTGCGCGGCGAGGGGCGCATTCCGGTTTTCGTCGGCGGCACGGGGCTTTATTTCATGGCGCTGACCGGCGGCTTGTCGGACATGCCCGCGGTGCCGACCGCCATACGCAACGATATTCGCCAGCGGCTGCACGAAGAGGGACCTGGCGCGCTGCACTTCGTTCTTAGCCAAAAGGATCCGGAAACCGCCGAGACCCTCAGGCGGGGTGACGGCCAGCGCATTGCCCGGGCTTTGGAAATCTTCGAGGCCACGGGGCAGTCCATCCGCTTCTTTCAGGCGCGGCAAGGTCCCGTCGCCATCGATCCCACGAAAGCCTTGAAGATCGTCGTCCTGCCGGAACGTGATGTGCTGCGCCGGCGGATCGACCGGCGCTTTGCCCAGATGCTGGAAGGCGGCGCCGTCGAGGAAGTCGAGGCGTTGCTGTCGCTTCAACTCGCTGCCGAGATGCCGGCGATGAAGGCGATCGGGGTGCCGCAGATTGCCGCGATGCTGGCCGGGACGATGACGAGGACCGAAGTCATTGAAACCGCCTCCGCCGCTACGCGCCAATATGCCAAGCGGCAGATGACATGGTTTCGCAATCAACTTGACGAGAGCTGGCTGCGCTGGGATCCGCACACCGACGATGCAACTAACCCTGATGCTGGACGTTAATATGGGTTGGAGTACCACCGTGAGCAACGCGCCGCGCAGCAAGCGCGACCGAGATGAGTAGGTACTCCCGGGAGACGTACATGGATATCACCACACTTCTCATCATCGTTTTTATCATTCTTCTCCTGGGCGGCGGCTGGTACGGCCGAGGACGCTGGTACTAGGCAACGCCCAGGCGGCTCTTTGCGCAGTTGCCGTTTACGGCAATTCGGTACCTGGATCCGATCCGTCGGCGCATCCTACCAAACCGCAGCAGATCTACTTGCGGATGATGCTGCTCAGCGGCTTTTTCAAGAGGCTCTCGCGCAGAGACGGTCGGGGAAGGTCCGATCCGGGGCCGGGCTGGGCAAAGCTTGGAGCGACACGCGGCGGAGGTGTCCGGTAAGGCTCCGGTTTCGGCTGGGCCGGTAGGTCCTCCGAAAGCAATTGATTGCGGATCTGGTTGAAGCGCTCGAGCTGCAGGTTGACAGCCTCCGCCCGCGGCAGCATGGCCGGGTTGTATGGTTCGATAGCCGGAGCATCGCGTTCGCCTGTCGGGACCTCCCCGATACCGGCTACCTGCTCGTCGGTGAAGTCGTCGTCGATGGGCGCGCTGTCTTGCGCGTGCGTGTCGATACTGGCGGAATAGGCCTGCTGGAAACTGGAAATGTCGGGGCCGTTCAGGGCACGCATTCTTGCCACTACTGAGCGCAGATCAACTGTGTCGGGTGTTTCGTCCGTTGCCTTGACGCCGACGCCGTTGGCTTTCGGAAGGTTCTTTTCATCGACGCGGGTAAAGCGCATGCGCATCGGTACGGCCACCGCCTCGCCGAAGGCGATGGCTTCGCCATTGCCAATCGAGGAGATGAAACTGGTCGTCGAAATCGACGAGTTTGGGATGGCCGAGCGGATGATTTCCTGGTCGCGGTCGTTGGACAGGCGCATCGCAAAAACGGTCGAGCATTGCGACAGAATGGTCGGATCGAGTTCGCCGGGACGCTGTGTGATGATGCCGAGCGAGACGCCGTACTTACGGCCTTCCTTGGCGATGCGGGCAATGGCCTGCCGGGTCGGAACGAATCCAAGACTGGCATCGGCCGGGACATAACGGTGCGCTTCTTCGCAGACGACGAGCATATGGACGCCGCCATTGCTCCAGAGGCCGATTTCGAACGCCATGCGGCAGAGTACCGATGCGACGGAATTGACGACTTCCGAGGGGATGCCGGCCAACTGGAACGTCGTCACCGGCCTGCCGTCTCCCGGAATGCGGAAAATCTTGGCGATCGTCTCCAGGATCGTGTCGGTGATGGTGTTCGACGAGAACATGAAATTATAGCGCGGGTCGTTGATCGCGCCGATCACCTTGACCTTCAGCGAGCGCAGATGCGGCTTCTCGTTGCGTCCTTCGAGCCGCCCGATGCGCTCGTCGATCAAGGCCAGAAGATCGGCCATGCGGTAGGGGACCGGCGTATCGGCGGTGATCGAGCTTTTTTCGCTGGTCCGGCGTGCAAGACCGGATTCCGCCGAGCCCTTGAATGCCTTTTTGGCTTCCGGAATGACATCCCGAAGAATGTCGAGTTCTTCCGGGATGGCCGGCCGGCCGCGAAAGATGACTTCGGCGAACTCCTCGAGCCGCATCAGCCAGAAAGGCAGGTCGAGATTGTCGGTATCGATGACGACAGCGATATCGGGAAAGGCGGCAGCGAATTCGTTGTGCGGATCGAGAATAAGCACACGCAGTTTCGGATCCGCCGCGATTGCCTTGCGCAGCAACAGGCTGACAGCCGTCGACTTACCGACGCCGGTCGTGCCGACAATGGCAAAATGCTTGGAGAGCATAGAGGGTACGTGAATGGTGGCGTCGAGGCTCTCGTCCTGGGTCAATTGGCCGATGACGCAATTTTCGTTCTGACCGGTGTCGTAGATGCGGGCAAGGTCGGCCGAGCGGATGCGGTGAGCAATGGCGCCGAGGTAGGGATATTGGCTGATGCCGGCGGAAAATTCCTCGCGGCCGGTCGGGCCGACATGGACTTCGCCCATCAATTCGACTTCGATGCGGAAGCTATTGTCGAGTTCCTCTCCCCATTCGTTGGTCGCGGTCTGCATGGAATAGACCAGGGCGACGACGCGATTATCGCCGACGCTGATCGAGATCAACCTGCCGACAGACCACAATTCCGTCAGCGAGGTCTCGCCGTTTTCCGCGAGAGCAGCAATCGTTGCCCGCGAACCGCTGCACGCAACGATGCGGCCGAGGAAGCGATTGCCCCGTCTCAGGGTATCGCGCCGATCCTGTTCTCCAGCACTGATCGATGAATGAAGATCGCTATTCAGCAATACGAAACCTCTGCCCAAGAGTTTGTCATATTACGCGAAGGGATTTAACAAGTTGTTTCTTGGGCTTGGGTCAGCTTGTGCCGTTTTGGACCCGTGCCGGTTGTTTTCGGGAAAGGCGTTGACGGGGTCGGCATTTCTGGTTATCACTGCGCCCCATGAAAAAGATCGTTGCTATTCTTGTGGTGGGACGGCGCATGGGCAGGATGGTGTAACCATCCGGCGATAGCCACCCATGCGCAACACGAGGCCCTCACCGGGCCTTTTTTTATGCCTTCAAACACGATACTCACAGCCAAAATCGCGAAACATGGACGGAAACAGGCCAATGAGCGGCACAGACAACCAGACGCAGGGCAACCAGATGCAGGACAATCGCATGACTGGGGCAGAAATTGTTCTTCAGGCACTGAGGGACAATGGCGTGGAGCATATTTTCGGCTATCCGGGCGGCGCCGTCCTGCCGATCTATGACGAGATCTTCCAGCAGGACGATATCCAGCACATCCTGGTGCGCCATGAGCAGGGCGCTGGCCACATGGCCGAAGGCTATGCCCGCTCGACCGGCAAGGTCGGCGTCATGCTGGTAACGTCCGGGCCGGGTGCAACCAATGCCGTCACGCCGCTTCAGGATGCGCTGATGGACAGTATCCCGCTCGTCTGCCTGACCGGCCAGGTGCCGACATCGCTGATCGGCTCTGACGCCTTCCAGGAATGCGATACCGTTGGTATCACGCGGCCGTGCACCAAGCACAACTGGCTGGTCAAGGACGTCAACGAACTGGCCGGCGTCATCCACGAAGCCTTCCGCATCGCCCAGTCCGGCCGTCCAGGCCCGGTCGTCGTCGATATTCCCAAGGACGTCCAGTTCGCGACCGGCACCTATACGCCGCCATCGGCCGCCAAGGTCCAGCACAGCTATCAGCCGAAGGTGCAGGGCGACATGCGCCGCATCGAGCAGGCCGTTGAACTGATGAAGGGCGCCCGCCGTCCCGTCATCTATTCCGGCGGCGGCGTCGTCAACTCTGGTCTGGAAGCATCCCATCTGCTGCGCGAACTGGTGGAGTTGACGGGCTTCCCGATCACCTCGACGCTGATGGGCCTCGGCGCCTATCCGGCTTCCGGCAAGAGCTGGCTCGGCATGCTCGGCATGCACGGCACCTACGAAGCCAACATGGCGATGCATGATTGCGACGTCATGGTCTGCATCGGCGCGCGTTTTGACGACCGCATCACCGGCCGTCTCAATGCCTTCTCGCCAAACTCGAAGAAGATCCATATCGACATCGACCCGTCGTCGATCAACAAGAATGTCCGTGTCGACGTACCGATCATCGGCGATGTCGGCTCCGTTCTGGAGGACATGGTTCGCCTGTGGCGCGCAACCACCGCAAAGGATGCGGACAAGAGCCGCCTTGAAGACTGGTGGACCAACATTGCCCGCTGGCGTGCGCGCAATTCACTCGCTTACAAGCCGAGCGACGACGTCATCATGCCGCAATACGCCGTCCAGCGACTGTACGAACTGACCAAGCACCGCGATACCTACATCACCACAGAAGTCGGCCAGCACCAGATGTGGGCGGCGCAGTTCTACGGTTTCGAACATCCGAACCGCTGGATGACCTCGGGCGGCCTCGGCACCATGGGCTATGGTTTCCCGGCGGCGGTCGGCGTCCAGGTCGCGCATCCGGAAAGCCTCGTCATCGATATCGCCGGCGACGCCTCGATTCAAATGTGCATCCAGGAAATGTCCTGCGCGGTGCAGTATAATCTGCCGGTCAAGATCTTCATCCTGAACAACCAGTATATGGGCATGGTCCGGCAGTGGCAGCAGTTGCTGCACGGCAACCGCCTGTCGAACTCCTACACCGAAGCCATGCCCGACTTCGTCAAGCTTGCCGAGGCCTATGGCGGCGTCGGCATCCGCTGCGAAAAACCGGGCGATCTCGACGCGGCGATCCAGGAAATGATCGATAGTCCGGCGCCAGTGATCTTCGACTGCCGCGTCGCCAATCTCGCCAACTGCTTCCCGATGATCCCCTCGGGCAAAGCGCACAACGAAATGCTGCTGCCGGACGAAGCCACGGATGAGGCGGTCGCCAATGCGATCGACGCCAAGGGCCGCGCACTGGTTTGATGGATAGGAAAAGGACACGATCATGAACGCACATCTTCAGCCGACCGGCTCCGCCTATTTCATCGCCAAAGAAACCGAAAAGGCGGAAAACCACACGCTTTCGGTTCTCGTCGACAACGAGCCGGGTGTTCTCGCCCGTGTCATCGGCCTGTTCTCCGGCCGTGGCTATAACATCGAGAGCCTGACCGTCTCGGAAACCGAGCACCAGACGCATCTGTCTCGCATCACCATCGTTACCCGCGGCACGCCGCATGTGCTGGAGCAGATCAAGGCACAACTGGAGCGCATCGTGCCGGTTCACCGCGTCGTCGATCTGACCGTTCGGGCCGCCGAGCTCGGCCATGACCGGCCGATCGAGCGCGAAGTGGCGCTGGTGAAAGTTAGCGGCGACGGCGAGAGCCGGGCCGAGACATTGCGCCTTGCCGATGCCTTCCATGCCAAGGTCGTCGATGCGACGCTCGAGCACTTCATCCTGGAGATCACCGGCAAATCGTCGAAGATCGATCAGTTCATCGCCATTTTGAAGCCGCTCGGCGTCATCGAAGTCTGCCGCACTGGCATCGCGGCGATGAACCGCGGCCCGCAAGGAATGTAAGACGATAAGGAATGTAAGACGATGCGGAAAGCCGGCGACTGCGAGCGCCGGCTTTCCGCTCAGATCATCTCCAGCGGCATCTTTCTTGCCGGTGGTGGAAAGATCTTGTCGAGTATCGCCAGATCGTCCTCGGTCAGGTGAACCTCCACGGATGCCCGGTTTTCGCGCACCCGTTCCGGCATCCCGGTCTTGGGGATGACGATGACGCCGGGATTGCGGATGAGGAAGGCAAGGGCGATCTGGGCGACGGTCGCCTGGTGTGCCTTGGCGATATGGACGAGCTCCGGGTGGCGCAGCAGCCGGCCTTCGTCGAGCGGCGAATAGGCCATGATCGGGATGCTGCGGACCTGGCTGTCCTTCAGGAGATCATATTCGATGCCGCGGCGGTTGAGATTGTAGAGCACCTGATTGGTGGCAATGTTACCGCCGTCCGGCACGGCGAACAGTTCTTCCATGTCGTCGGAATCGAAATTGGAGACGCCCCAGGCGCCGATCTTGCCCGCCTGCCGCAGCGTCTCGAAGGCTTCCACCGTTTCCGAAAGCCGGTAGCGACCGCGCCAATGCAGCAGGTAGAGGTCGATATGATCGGTGCCGAGCCGTTTCAGGCTCGCCTCGCAGGCTTTGACGGTACCGTCGCGGCTGGCATTGGTGGGCAGAACCTTGCTGACGACGAAGGCGTCGCCGCGCCGCCCCTTGATCGCCTCGCAGACGACCTGTTCGGCGCCGCCGTCCGCATACATTTCTGCCGTGTCGATCAGAGTCATGCCGAGATCGAGGCCATGCCGCAGGCTTCTGGCTTCCTCGGCGGCACTCGCCTTGCGCTCGCCCATATGCCATGTGCCCTGGCCGATGACCGGAACGGTCCTGCCGTTGGGGAAGGGAGTAGTCGGAATGGCGTCGTGCATCAGGATCCTCTTTCGGCCGCGTCGGCTCAGTCGTATGAACGGTCGGTGTCTCATTTAAGGCGTATCGTGGCCGCGCAAAGACCATGTGTCAAAACTGCACCGCCGACTGTTCCTGCTTCTTGTCACCGTGACAAGTTTCGGGTGGTCCCTGTGGATAGGTCAGCTAGATTGACCTAAAATTCGGGAGGGTTCCATGCAGGCCGACACATTTCTGGCGTTGTTTCTTTTTGCTTTCACGACATCGATCACGCCGGGACCGAACAACATGATGCTCTTCGCATCAGGGGTGAATTTCGGCTTTGCGCGTACCATCCCGCACATGTTCGGCATCGGCGCCGGCTTCCTTTCGCTGCTTATTGCCGTTGGGCTCGGGCTTGGCGCCCTGCTTCATTCCGTGCCGTTGCTTTATACCGCGTTGAAATTCGCAGGCGGCACCTATCTCGTCTGGATCGCCTGGAAGATCGGCACGTCGCGAACGCTTTCCGAGGGCAAAACCGGCGCCGCGCCGATGACTTTCCTGCAGGCGGCCGCCTTCCAGTGGGTCAATCCGAAGGCCTGGGTGATGGCGGTGACGGCGATGGCGACTTATACCAGCGACCAGAGCTATCTAACCAGTGTGGCCCTGGTCGGCATTGTCTTTGCAATCGTCAATGTGCCGAGCGTCTCGACCTGGGCCGGTTTCGGCTCGGCACTGAGGCAATGGCTGTCCGATCCAGTCCGGCTGAAATGGTTCAATATCACCATGGCGGCCTTGCTCGTCGTCAGCCTTTGGCCGATGCTGCGATAGCGGGCAAATCGCAGAGGTCGCGCGGCAGAAAATGAGGGTGTGGGCATGTCTGGCTTGGTTGCCTCGATCTTTACCGGCCTCGCTTTCATTTCCGCAGCGCTCGCAATCGTCTTCGGCTGCTATTTTTTGGCGCGGAAGTTACTCAATCCCGGCATGGAAGGAGATCGAACCCATGACGCGGCAGCGACCATTGCTGTGCGCATTGCAGCGTTGCACGGTTTGATCCTTGCTCTGGTCTATGCCCAGGAACTCGACGATTACAAAGGTATCCGCAACAATCTGATGGAAGAGGCTGTCGCGATATCCGATGTTTACAACGATATCGGGCGATATGGCGGCGCGGCGGTGGCGCCGATCCAGCTTGGCCTGGCCAACTATGTCGTCACCGTTGTCGGCGAGGAGTGGGATAGGCTCGGGCAGCATCAGGGTTTGTCGCCCAAGGCATGGATACATTGGAATGATGTCTACGAGCGCCTGCTCGACCTGACGCCGGAAACGGATCGCCAGCGCTACCTGGGTGCCAGGATGCGCGATCGGGCGACCGCCATAGCGCGATTTCGGCAAATCCGCGAAGATACCGCGGACGGAGGGTTCGGCGGCATGTTCTGGGCACCGGCACTGATGGGGCTCTCACTACTTTCGATCCCTTTCTATGTCTATCGCCCGACCCGGACGCATCTGTTTCTATTGTCGATTTTCGGTGCCTATTCGGGCGTCGTTCTCTTCTTCATTTTTGCCTTTTCGAACCCCTTTGAGCAGCCGGGAAAACTGGAACCAGTGCCTTTCGACAATCTGCTGCGCGGCGATATCGGCAAGAGCGTGCCGTCCGCAGCACCGAGCGAAGAGGTCAGCCAATGACATCCGAGGACACCATGCAGGATCACAACCACCACCACGACCACGACCACGATCACCACGACAACCATTTTTCCGACATGCAGGCGCGGGTGAAGGCGCTTGAGACGGTGCTGACCCAGAAGGGGCTGATCGATCCGGCGGCGATCGACGCGATTGTCGAAACTTACGAGACCAAGATCGGACCGCGCAATGGCGCCCATGTCGTTGCCAAAGCTTGGCGCGAGCCGGATTTTGCCGATTGGTTGGTGCGCGACGCGACGGCGGCGATCGCCAGCCTTGGTTACACCGGACGGCAGGGCGAACATATGCGGGCGGTGTTCAATACGCCGGAAACGCACAATCTCGTCGTCTGTACGCTCTGCTCCTGCTACCCTTGGGCGGTGCTGGGGCTGCCGCCGGTCTGGTACAAGGCGCCGCCTTACCGCTCACGCGCGGTGATCGATCCGCGCGGCGTACTTCAGGAATTCGGGCTAACCCTGCCTGAGACCAAGAGGATTCGTGTCTGGGATTCCACGGCGGAACTGCGCTATATCGTCATTCCGGAGCGGCCGGCTGGAACGGAGGGTTTGGACGAGGAGGGACTTGCCGATCTGGTGACGCGCGATTCGATGATCGGTACGGGACTGCCTAAACTTGTCGGAGAAGGACAATGAACGGCGCGCAGGATCTTGGCGGCCAGCATGGTCTCGGCCCGATCGCACCGGAAAAGGACGAGCCCTATTTCCATGCCGTATGGGAAAAGCGCGCGCTCGGGCTGACCCTCTCCTGCGGCGCCTTCGGCGCCTGGACGATCGACGAAAGCCGGCATGCCCGCGAAAGCCTGTCGCCGGCGACATACCTCGCCGCCAGCTACTATGAAATCTGGATACGGGCGCTGGAGGCGTTGTTGAATCGCCATGGTTTCGTTTCTGCCGAGGAACTGGTGCAAGGTCATTTGCTGGAAAAAGGCCGGAAGCCGAAGCGGATTTTGACCGCCGATATGGTGCCCGGCGTGCTGGCCAAGGGCGGTCCCTGCGACCGGCCCGTGTCGAATGCCCCGGTATTTGCGGTCGGCCAGCAAGTGCGGACCAGGAATTTTAATCCAGTGACCCATACGCGGCTGCCGCGATATGCGCGCGCAAAAACGGGCCTCGTCGAGGCGGTGCAGGGCTCGTTCGTCTTTCCCGACGATAATGCGCATGGCAAGGGCGAAAATCCGCAATGGGTGTATACGGTTGTCTTCGATGCCGGCGAAATCTGGGGCGAGGGTGCCGATCCGTCGCTGACGGTTTCGATCGATGCCTGGGAGAGCTATCTTGAACGCGCATGAACCTGCACCCCGCCTGGCCGGTTCGCCGGGATTGCCGAAGTCGCCGGAAGGCGATCCGGTCTTTGCCGAGCCGTGGCAGGCCGAGGCGTTCGCCATGACCGTGCGCCTGCATGAGAAGGGCGTGTTTTCCTGGAGCGAATGGGCCGAAGTGCTGTCGCGGGAGCTTTACCGGCCGGGCCGTCGTGCGGATGGCAGCGATTATTTCGATTGCTGGGTTGCCGCCCTGTCGTGCCTGGTGACGGAGTTGTCGATTACGTCGGAGTCACAGCTCGACCAACTGACGCGAAGCTGGCAGCGAGCAGCGGTAGCGACGCCGCACGGCCAGCCGATTCTTCTGGAAAACGATCCGGCCCGCTGAGGCGAAATTTCTCCCGCTCATGCCAAGGAGCGATAAGGCGAGGGCATTCATGGCCTTTGGCGAGAGTTTCGCGTGGCATCAAGTCAAGAAGCACTGGAAAAGTTCTTGTTCCGGCGCCAATCAGGCCAGTATCGCGCCCGTCGCCGGGTCAACGACTACCATCCTTAAATAAAAAGGAAGATATTATCCGCTAATGTAGGGTGAACTATTGTAACGCGGCCTAAGAAACCACTCTGAGGGAACGAGTCCTGACACAAGTTGTACCCTTAGCGAAGCTGAAAGATGCACTTCGCCACAGCCGGTTCGAACCCGCGTTTCAGCCGCTTGTGGATCTGTCGAACGGGTCAGTCGTCGGTTTTGAGGTTCTGGCGCGATGGATCGACCCCGCTTTGCCAGCTATTGGTCCTGTCCATTTCATTCCGGCTGCTGAACGCTACGGCTTGATCGGACCGTTGACGCGGCAAATTATCAGGAAAGGATGTACTGAGGCGCTTCAATTTCCTGGCGAACCGATCCTTGCATTCAATCTCTCGCCGATTCAATTTCGCGATCCGGATCTTTTCGATTTCGTCATTTCGGTTATCGAACCGACCGGATTTCCCTTGCGGCGCATCCACATCGAAATGACCGAAAGTGTCTTGATCGGCGACGACGGGGTCGCTCTGACGACCGTCCAGCGATTCAAATCTGTGGGGATAGGCGTCGCACTGGACGATTTTGGAACGGGGTTTGCCAGTCTAACCAGGCTCCACGCGTTTCCATTCGAGACGCTGAAGATCGATGCAAGTTTCGTCCAGACGATGGAAAACGACCCAGGTAGCCGCAAGATTGTGGCCTCGGTCATCGGGCTCGGCCAGAGCCTCGGGATGACGATTGTTGCAGAGGGTGTAGAAACCGAGCAACAAGCCACCATCCTCCGGCGCCTTGGATGTGACATCGCCCAAGGCTGGCTGTTTGGCAAACCAGCGGCCGCGTTGGAAATCGTGAGATCGCTTCCGTCCCCCACCGGAGGCATACAGAGAAAATCGACGCGCGTTTCGCCCTTGCAGCGATTCCATCAGTTGGAGGCGCTGTATAAAGACGCGCCTATCGCGCTTGGGTTCGCTGACCTCGATCTCAGCTACGTCAGCGTCAACGACCGGCTGGCGCAAATTCTTGGTCGGCCGCCAGCCGACATCGTTGGCCATTCTGTGACGGAGAAATTGCCCGCGCGTCATAAGGCGGCAATGACACGCCTGCTTCAGCACATCATAGACGGACGGTCAATCAAGTCCCGTGAATTTAGCGATGGGGCAATGGCGCGCTCCTACCTCATCTCGTGCCAATGCGTTTGCGATGACGTGGGTGAGGCGATTGGATTGTCGATCGCTGCAATCGACATTACGCAACGCAAAGCCGCACAGGTCGCACTGAAGGCAGACGAGGAGCATTTCCGTCGTTCCGTGGAGCTTAGTCCGAATGTCGCTTGGGCGGCGAAGCCATCGGGTGAAGTGGACTACATGAGCCCCGCGCTCGGAGTTGGCGAAGCAAGCGCGATGGCCGATAGGATTGCTGACTGGTACGCGCGGATGCATGAACAGGACAGGGCGAGGGTAAGGCAGGAGTGGCTCGCGTGGCTCCCGTCTCAACAGCCGTTTTCAACCGAGTTCCGTATCAAATGGAACGACGGCGAATGGCGGTGGGTGCTGAGCCGGGCAAAGCCCTTCTTCAATTCGAGGGGCCAATTGGAACGCTGGTATGGTGTCATTAGCGATATCAGCGACCAAAAGATTCTGGCGGCGACAGTCGATCGAATGGCAGGCCTAACTCAGGAAAATGTGCAAGCAGAGATCTTGAAGTTGTTTCGCTGAAGGAACACAGCACTCTGGGAACACGGCATTGTGTTCGAGCGATTAGCTCTCGAACTGTCGGTAGCATTCCTCGGCGATTGCTTGCAGTTTTGCGCGGGTGACTTCACCGGTGACCGCATAGCCGATGTCGCCGTCGATCCAGTAGAAGGTCTCAACAGACCCGGCTGATTCGAAACGGAAGCTGGTTTCGCCGTTTTCCGGGTTCTTGCCCAAAAGAACCGTAAGCCGCTGCCCGCTGGCGTCCTGATACATCAGCATCGCGCCGGCCATGCCATTGACGGGCACAAGCCTGCCGCCGACAAGCGAGAAACCCTGGGCGCGGAGATCCGGCGCGACGAGCTTGTAGTCGAGGCGTTTGCCGAGCCATGTGATCAGATGCGTCTCGTCGTCGGCGCCAACCTCCACCGGATGACGTTTTTCGCTGGCATAGACGAGAAACGCCGTTCTCGACTGGCCCGGCAGGCTTTCGAGTGCTGAGGCGGTTTCGAGCGCAGTCGGCACACTATAAGACCTGTCAGTATAGACACCTGCAACAGCACCGGAGAGGAAAAGCAGCAGCGATGCGGCAAGCAGGCCAACTCTGCGCCAGTAGGGCGTCTGCATCCCGGCTTGCGCCTTGGAATTCAGGAGGGCGCGGTCGTTTTCGCCGGAACGGGCATAGCCGGAAAATGCGGCTTTCAGATCCTTGGCCTGTGCCTGCCATTGCTGAACTTCGGCGGTTTCCTGCGGATGGTCTTGCAGCCAGCGTTCCACTTCACGACGGCGGTCATCGTCGAGAAGTCCGTCGACATAGGCATGCAGGTCGGCTTCGGTGACCGGGGTGTGTTCGTTTGTCATTTCGGTCTCCGCAGCGTAACGATGTTGTCCTCAGCAAGTTGCGCGGCCATCTGCCGGCGTGCCCGCGACAGCCGCGACATGACGGTGCCGATCGGGATAGACAGCAGATCGGCGACGTCCTGGTAGGCATATCCCTCCACGACCACCAGCATCAGGACGGCGCGAAAGTCCGGTGTCAGTGCGTTCAGCGCCTGCTGCAACCGCGTCTTTTCCAGTGGATCGCCCGACATATCCTCCGCCGTCAAACCCAGCGTCTCGTCGAGTTCGACAGTTGGATGCTGATTGAAGCGGCGGTGGCGGTCGCGGTAGAGATTAGTCATGATCGTAAAAGCCCAGGCCCGCAGGTTAATGCCACGCCACTGGCTGCGACGGACGAGAACCTTTTCGACGCAATCCTGCAAGAGGTCTTCGCCGTCGCTGTCGGACTTGGCAAGGCTGCGGGAATAGCGGCGCAGCGACGGCACCAACGACAGGACCTGGTTCTCAAAGGTCTCCGCGGAAGGGGGGCTTGCCCCCTTCGCGCGAGAACCCTCATCAGGGGCGTGCGGCATCCCAGACCTTTCCTACGCCGTCACCGGTGGCGTCGCCCTTTTTCGCGTCCTTGATCCAGAAGTAGAGCGGCATGCCCTTGAGCGCCCATTGCTTCTTGCCATCCTTGCGTTCGACCAGCGTGTAGTCGCCTTCGGCCGCTGCAGATGCATCAGCCAGATAGGGTGGCCAGTTGGTGGCGCATTTATCATAGCAATAGGATTCGCCCTTTTCATCCTTCTTGTAGGTGTAGAGCGTCATGCCGTTTTCGGCGGCGATCACCTTGCCCTTGTCGGTTTCGACAGTCTGGACCGGGGGAGCGGCAAAGGCGGAGGTGGCGGCCACGATGGAAAAGGCCATGACGAGCGGCAGAAATCTCATTGGATGTGTCCTCTCTGAAATCGTTCCGAACGAACCGCCTTTTCAGCCGGTCCGAATGTGAGACACATCCGGGCCGCTTCTTATTCCCGCCTCTCGGAAAAACTCATCGCGGCGGGGTGGCCTTTGAAGCGACGAAACGTGCGAGCGACGGGCCGATGGCCATGACGAGCAGCAGCCGCGCCGTCTGCAGCGCCATGACGAAGGGTATGTCCACCGCGCTGGAAGCGGCGATAATGGCGATCGAATCCATGCCGCCGGGGCTGGTGGCGAGATAGGCGGTCAAGGGATCGATACCCACCGTCTCTACCAGGGTGAAGGCGAGCAGTCCGGAAAAGCTCATCAGCACCAGGATGGACAGGATTGTCGGCAGCAGCGCGCGGCGGGCGTGAGCGAGGATCGGACGGGTAAAGCCAAGGCCGATATTCCAGCCGAGCATGGCATAGCTGATCGCAAGCAGCCATTCGGGAATTTCGATCGTGAGCGTGCCGGTGACGCTGAGCACTGAGCCGAGCAGGAACGGCAGGAGGAAGACGCCGGCCGGCACGCGCAGCCACTTGCCGAGAAAGCCGCCGACAACGGCAACGGCAAGCGTTTCGAGGAATGGGATGAGATGGATCGGCCCGAACCAGATGATTTCCGGTCCCGCTGCGTCGACCTCCGCCCAATAGCGCGCAACCAGCGAGGCGGCGGCGGCAACGAAGACGACGCGCAGATATTGCATGAAGGCAACGAGCCGGATGTCGGCGCCATAGGCGTCGGCCATGACCAGCATCGATGTCGCCGCACCCGCCGACGAACCCCAGATCGCCGTCGTGCCAGGCAAAATATTGAGCCGGCTCATGACGAAGCCGCTCAGCGTGCTCATGGCGATGACCGACGCGACGATGGCGAGGAACAGCGGCCAGTTGCCGAAGAAGGTGACCAAAATGCCGGGTCTCATCGTCTCGGCAATCATCGTGCCGATCAGCGCCTGGGCGCAAAGAAGTGCCGGGCGCGGCAGGCGGATGGTGCCGCCGTTCATGCCGACGATGGCGCCCGCCGCCATCGGTCCCATCAGGAGGGCCGCGGGAATGCCGGCGAGTTCGAGGCCACCGGCAAGAACGCCTGAGAGGAAGAGCAGCAGGCTCCACTGCGATGTGGCATTCCAGCGGCTGATACCGGAGGTGACGGGCACGGACGGGGCTTCGGCAGGATCAGGTCTCACATCGGCACTTTCGGAACTCGAAAAAAGGCAGCGTTTGGGAGGCGGAGCGCAGCGGGTTATTATCATGGGCGGTATCCGTGCGATATGCGCGGCGTGTGGCAGTTTCTTGGGGTGTCCGGCCAACGGTGCGCGTTTTTTGGACGCGCGGGCCGGGGATATTCCCGGGGCCTCAGATGCAAGCCGGGCGACAGGCCCGCACGAATCGGGCAATAGAACAAACATGGAATTCGCACCGCAACAGGATGAGGCCCTCAAAGCCGTTTCGCGCTGGCTGAAGGATGGACGCTCGCCGCTCTTTCGGTTGTTCGGCTATGCCGGGACGGGCAAGACGACGCTTGCGCGTCATTTTGCCGAACACGTGGATGGCGATGTGCTGTTTGCCGCCTTCACCGGTAAGGCCGCTCAGGTTCTGCGCTCGAAAGGGGCGACAAACGCCCGGACGATCCATTCGCTGATCTACCGGCCGCGCGGCGAGGAGGAGGTTTCTGACGAGGAAACCGGCAAGACCTCGATCGCACCGATGTTTGCCATCAACCGGCAGTCCCCTGTCGCCAAGGCGGCATTGATCATCGTCGACGAGTGCTCGATGGTCGACGAGGCGCTCGGCAAGGATCTGATGAGTTTTGGCACGCCGATCCTCGTGCTTGGCGACCCCGGCCAGCTTCCGCCCGTATCCGGTGGCGGCTACTTCACCAATGAGGAGCCGGATTACCTGCTGACGGACATTCACCGCCAGGCGCGCGACAATCCGATCATCCAGCTTGCCATGCATGTGCGCGAAGGCAAGGAGATCATGCATGGCGACTACGGCACGACGGCCAGAGTGATTTCGAAGAACGAGGTGACGCAGAGTCTTGTACTCGATGCCGACCAGGTGCTGGTCGGCACCAACAAGACGCGGCGGCGCTACAATATGCGCCTGCGCGAGCTAAAGGGGTTTTCGACCGACTATCCGCAATCCGGCGACAAGCTCGTCTGCCTGCGCAACGACCCGGCAAAGGGTCTGCTCAATGGCTCGCTCTGGCAGGTAATGACCTCGTCCAAGGAAACGGTGAAGCCCGGCATCAACCTGATGATCCGACCGGAAGACGACGACATGGATCGCGGCGCCGCCAAGATCAAACTTTTGAAAACCGCGTTCGAGGATGTCGAGGGCGAAATTCCGTGGTCGACGCGCAAGCGCTACGACGAGTTCGACTACGGCTATGCTCTGACGGTGCACAAGGCGCAGGGCTCGCAGTGGAACGACGTCGTGCTGTTCGACGAGAGCTGGGCTTTTCGCGATACGCGCGAACGCTGGCTCTATACGGCGATCACGCGCGCGGCCGAGACGCTGACGATCGTGCGCTGACGGCTCAGTCGGCGGAAACCAGCCCCATCAGCACTGCCTTGGCGACCGCCTGAAAGCGGTGGTTGACGTTGAATTTGCGGATGATGTCGGATTCGAGCGTCAGCACAGCCGTCAGGTCCATGTCCATCAGGGCGGCGACGCGGGTTGCCGGATACCCCTCGGCCATGAAGGCAAGGCACTTCGCTTCGATCGGGGACAGATGGATCGGTGTCACGGTGGAATGTTCGCCGGCATCGCCATCCGCTGCCGATTCCAGGAGTTCGCTGACCCGTTGCATCTGCCGCCGCAGGATCGATTGCTGCGCTGCCAGTTCCCGCTTGCGGGCATGCAGCGCATTCTCGAATATCTGCGCGGCGTCATCCTGGCTTCCGCAAGCTGTCAACGCCCGCATGAGGTCCTGAATTTCGGCGATCGGCATGTCGATTTCGCGGCAGGCGTTGATGATGGTCATGCGCCGGATGTCCTCAAGGCCATAGACCCGCATCGGCCCCATTCTGTCGGCCGTCAGCAGCCCCTTCTCCTCGTAGAAATGCAGCGTTCGGTGCGTAACGCCGAAGGCGTCCGCCATGTCGGCGATGGCGACGTGGCTGTCGGGAATGGCTCCCGGCAAAGGCAGACGCGGCAGAAAACCGCTAGCCGTTCGGCTGCCCGGTGCAGAATGCTTAGTTTTCGACTGCTCTAGCATCATATGGACTGCCCCTCGCTGGTCAGCGCGGGAAAAAATCCTGGAGATCGCACCTACGTTACGCATCTAAACGATGCCACAGTTGCCTTCCCCTGTCCCCTCCACGTCATGCACACCATCTGCTCAAGGATGGATACTCGCGACCATTGTGCCTGTCTGTTGAGCGACCTGGCTTTTATCCCGCTTGCGTGGCCAGAATACACGCGGCGCGGGAAAATGGATAGCCCGTAACATGAGGGATTAAATCTGGGGTTTTTGAGCGAAATTCGCGGCGAGCGAATAGAGTATTTGCGGGAAGCGGTCGCCGTTCGATATCACGTCATGCCTAGTTCGAAAATCGGCTAGCGAATGAGCGTCGAGGGCAGGGCGGCCGCGCTAATGACGAAACTCAGCTTCCGACGATGATCGGCCGACAGCTTTTCCTGACAAGCCTTGGCCTCATGAAAGGACGAGCGCGTCTGCAGATGCCGGTAGGTGTCGGTCAGTACCATGCATTTCATCAGCGGGCTATCGATGGCAGCACTGCTCGCATAGCGGAAGATGTGGCCGTCGGCAGCCAGGGTCTTTGCCGCAAGGGCGAGGCTTTCAAAGAGAATGTCCGCTTCGCCGGCCACTCGCGCCTGATCGAGAAAGCCGGTGTGCAGCGTTTCGGAGGTAGCGTCATGGGTGAGCTGAATCCGCAAGCCGTCTGGCGATTTCTGCTGAGCGATGGAAATCGTGAACGCCAGAGGGTCGACCGCAGGCGATCGTGCGGTGCCGGGCACTGCGGTGCCGGGCACTGCGGTGCCGGGCACTGCGGTGATTGTGCGGTAGTGCGAAGCGGCAGTGCGGAACGCATCGGCAAAGCGCGCGGCCCGGCTCGCGCGCGGCGATTGAGACTGAACGGTGATCTTTGGAAGATCGTTGGCGAATTTGCGCTCCAGGGCTGCAACGTGCAAGCGTGACTGTGCCGGGATATTCACACTCATGGCCGGCGAGGACAAGGGCACGAAAATCAACAGCGGCAGGGCGGAAAGCAGAGCCAGCGGCGAGGAAAACGGAGCCGGCAGCCAGGAAACCCGGCGGGAGGCAGCCCGGCGCTGCTGGCCCGGCAGGCGTCCGATTTCCATTTGCGCTGACGGTGCTACATGCTGGCGCAGATACACAGGCACATAGGTGCCTTTCGGGATGTCGATACGCCACGCCTCGCCGGCGCCTTCCGCGGCATAATAGGCGGCGAGCAGTTTCCTCAACTTGCCGGCATGGACACGCACAAGGGGGTCGCTGTCAGCGTTGAAGGCCTGCGGCCGGTCGAAGACGTCTATGCCGATGGCATAACCCTTCAACTGGTGGCCATTGCCCTCGATCTCCCTTTCGACGACATACTTCAGGAAGGAGCGCAGTCGCTCGGAGCGCGCGAACTGGGCGCTCGACAGAACGCTGTCCAGCACTTGGCGGATGGCACGGTCGTTCGGCCGTTCGTGCTCGTCCGTCAACGCGTTCTCCCCAAAAAACACACCGATGCCCGCGCTCCATTGTCCGGAGCGACAAGCGATTCGGTGATGTCGCGGCAAAAACGAAGGGTCATTAATCTCGACTTGGGTCTTTCCGTGGGATTTCAGCACCGCCGCTCACCAACCGGGAGCGAATGGCTTGTACTTGAGTCTGCATTAAACCGGACTTTTCCTGGTTTGTCAGGTACTCCAATCATGAAACTTGAGATTCAATGAAATATCCGGCGACGGAGGCTCGCGGTTTATTGTGATGGGTACACTTTCAAGAATGCCGATTTGTTGCGGGCCGAACAAGGAACCGCTAGAAAACACCACGTGACGATGCCATCTCCATCGAAAGTGCTGAAATGTCTGCGAAACTCTCGGTAAACCTGAACGCGATCGCCATGCTTCGCAACCGGCGCGATCTCCCCTGGCCATCGGTGACGGGGCTGGGGCAAATTGCGCTCGAGGCTGGTGCAAGCGGCCTGACCGTGCATCCGCGTCCGGATCAGCGGCATATCCGTTTCTCCGATCTCGCCCCGATCCGCGCCCTGATTGACGATCTTTATCCGCAGGCCGAATTCAACATGGAAGGTTTTCCGAACGAGGAGTTCCTGGAACTTGTCGAGCGCCATCAGCCCGAGCAGGTGACGCTGGTCCCGGACGATCCGGCGCAGGCGACGTCAGACCACGGCTGGGACTTCCGCAAGAACCACAATCTGCTTGGCAATGTCGTCGGACGCCTGAAGAAGAATGGTTTTCGGGTGTCGCTGTTTGCCGATGGCGATCCGGACCTCGAGGCGCTGACGATCGCCAAGGAGACCGGCGCCGATCGGATCGAGCTTTATACCGGCCCCTATGGCGGCTGTTACGATGATCCCGGGCGGGGTGCCGTGCTTCTGGAGGAACTTGGACGCACGGCCGACCTTGCGGCGGAACTCGGTCTTGAGGTCAATGCCGGGCACGACCTGACGGTCGCCAACCTGCCGGCGTTGGCGGCACGGATTTCGAACCTCGCCGAGGTCTCGATCGGTCACGGTCTGACCGCCGATGCGCTGCAATACGGTATGGCGGAAACCGTCCGCCGCTTCTGCCGCGCTTGTGGCCAAGATATCTGAGAACTCACGCGGTTGTTAGAAGGGCTCCGTCAACACGGAGCCCCTTTCGCCTTCAGCCAAGAAGGGCTGGTTTGCTGGCTTCAAGGAAGCTTTCGAGCGACGCCAGCTTCTCGCCGGAAAGCCTGCCGGCATCACCGGTGACCATGTCGATATGGCCTTCGCGTGTATTGGCATCGAATGAGACAACGATCGGGATCAAGAAGTCCGGAAGGCCCGCGGCCTTCAGCCCGCCTGCGAGTTGCTCGTCGGTGACATGCATGACCTCAAGCGGCTTGCCGGTGACCTTCGACACGGTGGCCGCGATTTCGTTTACCGTGCGCTTGGTCTCGCCGGTCAGTGTGTAAATCGCGCTCTCGGTCGCACCGGAGGCGAGCGCCGCGGCTGTCGCCTTGGCAATGTCGGCGCGCGCGACATGAGCAAGCTTGCCATCGCCGGACGCGGTGTACCACTTCCCATCGGCGAGCGCGTGCGGCAGCGCCATGAACAGGTTTTCCATGTACCAGCCGTTGCGCAGGATGGTGTAAGGAATGCCTGTCGCCTTGATGGCGTTTTCGGTGCCGAGGTGGTCGGACGCGAAGGGGATGACGGAGGTTTCCGGGCTCGGCATCGACGTGTAGAGGATGTGCTTGGCGCCCGCCTTCTGTGCCGCCGACACGGCCGTCTGGTGCTGGCGCAGGCGCTTGCCGGCTTCGTCCAGCGCGTCGGTGGAGATGATCAGGATGCGATCGGCGCCCTTGAAGGCGGCTTCCAGCGAAGCGGCATCGTCGAAGTCTGCCGAGCGGGTCTGGACGCCCTGGGCGGCATAGCCGGCGAGCTTGGTGGTATCGCGGCTGGTGGCGATGATATTGGCCGGCGAAACCTTGCCGGAGGAGAGGAGTTCGTCGAGGACGAGGCGACCGAGCTGGCCGGCGGCGCCGGTGACGAGGAGGGTTTCGGACATGGTGCTTCCCTTGTTGTCAAACGGCGCCGCAGCGCGTTGCTGAAGCGTCCGGTTTGAGATATGGTTCCCAAATGAGACCTTCTCTTATTTCGTTATCGACAAGCGGATGTAAAGGAGGCAGTTTTTTCTGCGGTGGTTACGGGAAGGATACCGGCCTATGAACAAGGTGGCAGGCAAGACCGAGGGCGAACAGGTGATCGTCGTCGCAGGCATGGTGTTCAAGGGGCAGGATTGCCCGGTGCGCGATGTCATCGACAATATCGGTGGCAAATGGAACACGCTGATGATCCTGGCGCTGGCCGACGGACCGATGCGCTTTTCGGCGCTGCGCCGGCTGATCCCGGATATCTCCCAGCGCATGCTGACCCAGACACTGCGCGACCTGCAGCGCGATGGCTATATCGGTCGCGAGGTCTTCCCGACCCAGCCGCCGAGCGTCGAATACCGGCTGACGCCGCTGGGGCAGTCCTTCCTCGTGCTTGTAAAAGGACTGGTCGAATGGTCGAAGGCGCACCATGAGGCGATCCGGGCGGCGCGGGCGGAGTATGACGTAGCCGCGTGAGGATCAGACCGCGCTGCGGCGCTGGACGGTTTGCGGCGTGGGCTGCTACAGATGTCGATGGGGACGATACCTGGAAGGCGTTGATGAAGCAGCTCGATATTGGCGTGGCCGGAGCCGGACCGGCAGGTCTTGCCGCAGCCCTTTTCCTGTCTCGCGCCGGTCATCGCGTCGAAATCCTGGAACGATTCGAGACGCCGGCACCGGTCGGGTCCGGGCTGTTGATGCAGCCGACGGGACTGACTGTTCTCAATGCGCTCGGGCTGTTAGATACCATCCACGCCGTCGGCAGCCGGATCGATCGGCTGCACGGTGCCGATGCCGTGAGCGGGCGCACCGTGCTGGACGTGCGTTACGACGCAGCGCCCGGCGGGCGATATGGCCTTGCGGTGCAGCGCGCTGCACTCTTCAACACGCTGCATGATGCGGTGGTTGCCGACGGCATCCGGATCCGAACCGGCATCGATCTTGCTGCCGCCGAACTACGTAGCGATCGTGCCGTGCTGAAGACCCCGGAAGGCGCGGAGGTTGGCGACTACGATCTGGTGATCGATGCAAGCGGCGCGCGTTCGACGCTCGCTGCCAAATCCGTTGCCGCGCCTTCTATTCGCGACCTGACCTACGGTGCCTTCTGGGCGACACTGGATGGGACCGGTGCGGTGTACGACAAAAGTGCCCTGTCGCAGCGCTACGACAAGGCCAAGGTGATGATCGGCCTGCTGCCGGCCGGCCGGACGCGCAGGGATGAGCCGGAGCGGGTGGCTTTCTTCTGGAGCCTCAAGGTTTGCGACGTGGATGCGGTGAAGGCGGCCGGCCTTGATCGATGGAAAACGATCATCCGCAACTATTGGCCAGACTGCGCGCCGTTTCTCGACCAGATCGAGGATTGGGATCAGCTGACGCTGGCGCGCTACGCCCATCGGACCGCTCTGCCGCCCTTTTCGGAGCGGCTGGTCTTCATCGGCGACAGCGCCCATTCGACCAGCCCGCAATTGGGGCAGGGCGCCAATATGGCGCTGCTCGATGCGGCGGCATTGAGCCATACGCTGGCGAGTCACACCGATATCCCGTCGGCGCTTGCGGCCTATGCCCGGGCGCGCCGCAATCACGTGCGGCTGTTCCAGCTGCTGTCGCTCGCCTTCACGCCTTTCTACCAGTCGGACTCCAACGGCGTTGCCTGGGTGCGCGACCGACTGGTTTCCACCATCGCCAAAATTCCGCCGATACCCGGGCTGCTTGCTTCGATTGTCGCCGGCACGCTGATCGATCCCTTTGGGCCCGCCGGCCTGACGGAATGCAAGTGGCAGGAGGACCTCAGCCTGCTCAGCGGCATGGCGTAGCTAATGCTCGGAAATCACAGGCTGCGCTGCCAGGTCTGGCCGTTCAGGTCCTTTCCGAAACTGTGATGCCTTGCCTCGTGGACAAGGAAAAAACCCTCCGCCTCGTAGATCCTTCGGGCGCTGACGAGAACATCGTTGGTCCACAGCGTCAGCGTTTCGTAGCCGGCCTCGCGGGCAAAAGCGACGCATTGGCGAACTAGCGCCCGGCCGATACCGAGCCCGCGGGCGAAGGGCTCGACATAGAGCAGCCGCAGCTTGGCCGTGCCGCCGCCGGCATCGACCAGAAACACCGAACCGGCGATCTCGCCACCTGATTCGGCGATCCAGCAGAACTCGCGGCCGGCTTTGAAATTCTGGATGAAATTGACGGCGATCTCCATCGCCAGCCCCTCATATTCGCCGTTCCAGCCATATTCTTCAATGTAAAGCTTCGTCTGTCGGCCGAGTACCCAGCTGATGTCGCCGGGCCGATGCGGGCGAAGGATGAAATCCCTCGCCGGCGACCCCGAAAGCAGTGTTTCGATCCGGCCCATGGCCGTGGCGATCGTCTCTTGCTGTGCGGCGTTGAGGGCCGAAAGCATAGCCGCAATCTCCTGGCGGGAGCGGACGGCAAGAACGCGAGCCTCAGAAAGTCCCTCGGCGGTCAGTTCAAGCAGCTGGCTGCGCTGGTCCTGCGGGTCCGGCCTGGTAAGAAGCAGCCCGTCGTTACGGAATTTTTTCAGAATACGGCTGAGGTAGGCGGCATCGAGGTGCAATTCCTCGATCAACCTTTTCGCCGACAGACCGGGCTGGGCCGCCAGTTCATAAATAATTCGCGCCTCCGTCAGGGTGAAGCGGCTGTCGAGAAATGCGCGGCCGAGCAGGCCGAGCTGATTGGTGTAGAAGCGGTTGAATGCACGCACGGTCTCGATGTGGTCGGCCGGCTTCTCATCAGGCAAGGTCACGTGGGTGTTCATGGCAATCTCCTTGCTTGGAAGACTGCCATGATTTAGTTGACTTAGTCAAATAAAGCACGTGAAAATCAGGCGGCCTCTTGGCCGAGCTGCGATAAACCTTTCAGCGCGAAATCGACAGCCGCTTCGGCATGGATCGCAGTGGAATCAAAGCCGGGCAGGGGCAGGTTGTGCGGGTCAAGGATCAAGCAGATCTCGGTGCAGCCGAGGATGATCGCGTCGGCGCCTTCACTCTTGGCGCGCTCGATGACCGTCATCAGCGCTTGGCGGGAGCTGTCGAGGACGGCGCCGGCGCAGAGTTCGTTGAAGATGATGTCGTGCACCAGGGCACGGTCCTCGGCGTTCGGGACCATGACGTCGATGCCGTGGGTTGCCATGCGGCCGGTATAGAAGCCGTGCTCCATCGTGTAGCGCGTCGCCAGAAGCAGCGGGCGCTTGATGCCGGCGGCCTTCATCGATGCGGCGGTCTGGTCGATGATGTTGATCAGCGGAACCGAGATGGACGCCTGAACCTCGTCGGCGATCAGGTGCATAGTATTGGTGCAGATCAGCACGCATGCGGCACCTGCGGCCTCGAGGCCCTGTGCGACCTCCGACAGGCGCTTGGCGGCGTCGTCCCAGCGGCCGGCTTTCTGGAGGTCGACGATGCTCTGGAAATCGACAGAATGCAGCATGACTTCGGCGGAATGCAGCCCGCCAAGGCGTTCGCGCACGGCTTCGTTGATCATGCGGTAATAGACTGCCGAGCTTTCAAAGCTCATTCCACCGATGAGGCCGATCTTGCGCATGATGCTGTTCCTGTTCCGCTTTGTTTTCCGATGAAGAGATTGTCGCCGAGGCGAAGCGGAAAGTGTTCGCTTTGTTTCGTGACATTGCAGCCGTTTGCGCGTATTTTTTGCATTATTTCAGGGCATGGCGCAAATTTTTCGTGCAAGCGCCCGTTTGATAGGGAGAGCAGGGCGTGCTGGACGAAAGAGACCGGAAGATTCTGTCGTTGTTGCAGGAGGATGCTAGCCTCTCGGTCGGCGACCTCGCTGAAAAAGTGAACCTCTCGCTCTCGGCCTGCTCGCGGCGCATCCAGCGGCTGGAGGAGGCCGGGTATGTCGCCCGTCGTATCGCCGTGCTCGATCGCGACAAAATGGGCGTGCCAACAACCGTCTTCGCGCTGATCAAGACGGCCCATCATTCCGACGACTGGATCGATATCTTCCGCAAGGTGATTGCCGATATTCCCGAAATTGTCGAGGCGCACCGGCTGACCGGCAATTACGACTACATCCTGAAAGTTGTGCTGCCGCGGGTCGAGCATTACGACGTGATCTACAAGCAGATCGTCCGCAAGGTCGAACTGTTCGACGTCTCGGCTTCGATCTCGATGGAGGTGCTGAAGAGCGGGATGGCGGTGCCGGTGGACTATGTGCGGTGAGCCGAGGAACTCCCTGCCTTACCCGTTCAAATTGTCAGGGGATGATCAGCTGTTCCCGCATCTCGCGGAAGACCGACAGGAACATCTCGTCGGTCTGTACATAGTCATGGAAACCCAATCGGCGTGCCTTGGTGCCGTCGGCGAAGAAGTCGTAATTCCAGCTGAACACCGCGTCGCCGAAGGCCCAGGAGGAGACCGCCTTGTAGGGGTGATCGGCAAGGCCGTATTTTTCTTTCATCTGCTGCCAGAGCGGTGCCTTGTCCGCCATTACGACATTGAGCGACATCGGCAGGGGAGCAGCGGTCTCCACCTCGAAGAAGCGAGCGATCTTCGGCCACATCTCGTTCCAACGAAAGAGATCGCCGTTGGTGATGTTGAAGGCCTGGTTGGCGCATCGCGGATTGGTAGCGGCCCAGACGGTAGCCCTGGCCAGAAGGCCGGCATCGGTCATTTCGAGCAGCGTGTCGTAGGCGCCAGGTTTGCCGGGAAAGCGCAGGGGCAGGCCGAGCTCCTTCGACATGGAGGCGTAGAGGCCGATGGCCGTCGCAAGATTCATCGGATTGCCGGTCGCGGTGCCGATGACGACGGAGGGGCGCAGCGCCGACCAAGTCCATGAATTACCCTGTTGCCGGCGCTGCAGAAAGGCTTGCTGGTCCATGTTGAACTCCGGCGGCATATGGTTGTCTTCGTCTTCTCGGGCCGGCGTCTTGAAAGGCCCGAGGTGCGCGCCGTAGACCTTGTAGCCCTGCATCAAGCTGACATGCTGCAGGCCTGGTGCCGCGCGCTCGACGGCGGTGACGACGTTGACCAGCATGGTGAGATTTGGTTCGACCAGTTCGGCCCAGGTGGGGCGGTCCTGATAGGCGGCATAAAAAACGTGGGTCACTTCAGTGAGATCGCCGAGTTTCTTCGCGCAATCGGCGAGGTCGAGTAGATCGACCGAAATGTGCCGGATCTTTTCGGTCGATAGGCCGCCGCGGCGGGACAGGCCGATGATCGACCAGTCATCGAGAGTTTGGAGATGGCGGGCGAGGTTGCCTCCGATGACGCCCCGGGCGCCGACGATGAGGGCGGTTTTGTGCTGGTCACGCATGACGATCTCCTGATGTCTTGATGGAGGAGATATGGACGCGGCGCGATTTCGGAACTAGACAGCGGACAAGCACAGGATTTGTGAGGTGAAGTCACAATGGCACGGCTGGACGTCAACCGATCGGGCGAGATGGAAGTGTTCGTGCGGGTCGTCGATCTCGGCGGGTTTTCGGCTGCCGCCCGTCACTTCGCCATGACACCGTCGGCGGTCAGCAAGCTGGTCTCGCGGCTGGAGGGGCGACTGAATGCGCGGCTTGTCAACCGTTCGACCCGCAGGCTGCAACTGACGCCGGAAGGCTGCCGCTACTACGAACATGGCGTGCGGGTTCTGGCGAATCTGGATGAGGCCGAGAGTGTCGCCGCTCTTGCCGATAGCCCGAGCGGGCGAGTGCGCGTCAGCTGCAACATTCCCTTCGGGAGGCATGTTCTGCTGCCAGCCCTGCCGGATTTCCTTGGACTTTATCCAAATGTCTCATTGGACCTGTCCCTAACCGACAGTGTCGTCGACCTCCTGGAAGACCGCGCAGACATTGCCATTCGGGCAGGACCGCTGAAAAACTCGGCGCTGATGGCGCGCAAGCTCGGAACGGTGAAGATGCACATCGCCGCGGCACCTGGCTATATCGAGCGCAGGGGCATGCCGCGCCGTCCGGAGGACCTGCAGAATCACAATCTGCTCGGACCCAATTATGTGCGCGCCACTGGCGGCTGGCCTTTCCTCGATGGCGGCGTAAGTCTGACGATCAAACCGGCCGGCAGTATTCAGGCGAGCGACGGGGAGGCGCTACGCGAGCTTGCTCTGGCCGGGGCAGGGCTGGCGCGGCTCGCGGATTTTCAGGTGCGGGAGGATTTTGCCCGGGGAGCATTGACGCCGGTGCTCGAGGCGTTCACCGCGACGGATAGCGAAGAGGTGCACGCCGTCTTTCTCGGCCAAGGCGGTCATATGCCGGCGCGAGTTCGTGTGCTTCTCGATTTCCTCGCCGCCCGCTGCCGGGTCGGATGACGTTTCAACAGGGCAGCCATTCCGACAGAGCAGTTGTGTGAGACCAAAGGAGCGGAGACACTGCGAGCGAATGGAGATTGCGTCATGCCAGCCTCAAGTCGTCATCACCTGGTCGTCGTCGGAGGGGGCTTCGGCGGCCTCCAGCTTGTCAACGCTCTCAAAGGAACCCCGCTCGACATCACGCTCGTCGACAAGCGGAACCATCATCTTTTCCAGCCGCTTCTCTATCAGGTGGCCACGACGCTTCTCGCAACCTCGGAGATCGCATGGCCGATCCGCCGGCTGTATCGCGACAGGCCGGAGGTGACGACGCTGCTTGCCGAGGTCGAGGGCGTCGATACGCGTGCGAAAACCCTCAGGCTGGCAAATGGCGACAGCATCTCCTACGACACACTCGTGCTGGCAACCGGCGCCACCCATGCGTATTTCGGCAACGACGAGTGGGAAGCGGTAGCTCCCGGTCTGAAAACGCTGGAGGATGCGACGACCATTCGCAGGCGCCTGCTGCTCGCCTTCGAGCGGGCGGAAATCGAGACAGATCCGGCGGCGCGCGAAGCGCTTTTGACGTTCACCATCATCGGCGCCGGGCCTACCGGTGTCGAGCTGGCGGGGATCATCAGGGAACTCGCGCAGTCGACCCTGCCGAAGGAGTTTCGCCGCATCGATACCCGCACCACGCGGGTGATCCTGGTGGAGGCCGGGCCGCGTGTGCTGCCGGGATTTTCCGAAGACCTATCGGCCTATGCGCATCGGGCGCTGGAAAAACGCGGCGTCGAAGTGCGCACCGGTCAGAGGGTCACCGCCTGCACGCAAGCCGGGGTCACGATCGACGACAGTTTGGTAGCGTGTCGCACCATGGTCTGGGCTGCGGGGGTTCAGGCCTCGCCCGCCGCCCGATGGCTCGGCATCGAGGCGGATCGTGCCGGCCGCGCCGTCGTCGAGAAGAACCTCACCGCAGGTGGTCATCCGGATATCTTCGTCATCGGCGACACGGCTTCGGTGTTGCGGGTGGACGGCACTCCGGTACCCGGTATCGCGCCCGCGGCAAAGCAGCAGGGGGCTTTCGTCGCAAAGGTCATCCGGGCGAGGTTGAACGGCCAGGCGGAACCCGCCGGGTTTCGCTATCGCCACCAGGGCAGCCTGGCAACGATCGGCAAGCGGTCGGCGATCATCGATTTCGGACGCTTCAAGATGAAGGGGACGCTCGCCTGGTGGATATGGGGGATCGCTCATATCTACTTCCTCATCGGCACGCGCAGCCGTTTCGCGGTCGCCTGGAGCTGGCTGTGGAGCTACCTCCGCGGCCATCACAGCGCGCGGCTGATTACGCAGAGGGAGACCATGCGCGATGGATCCGCTGACGGGCGCGCCGAGTGATACGCCGCCACCGTTGTTCTCGAACTGATCGCCCGCTCTGCATCGAGGACCCGGGTGCCGACATAGGGCCTTGTATCAGAGGCGGGGTTAGTTGTTGATGCTGGTCACGGCCCAATGGGATGAGCTGCAATCGTCGTTGTCGCAGATGCCGCTCATCCAGACCGCGCCGTCTGCCAGCATGACGCCGTCGCTGTTGACAAAGAGCTGGTCAAATTTCTGATTTGCGACGGCTTCGCGTGTCTCCGGCGTGACAAGCGCATCAAAATTTTCAATGTCGTTGGCGTTCTGAATGTCGTAGCTTTCGCCATTGGCAGCGACCCGCAACGGGTATTCGGCGAGACCGGCGATCATTGCCGCATCGCCATTGCCCATGGCTTCCACAAGGCTCAACAGCGGCTCGCCGAGATCTCCGGCATTGCCATGCAGGGCTTCGATCCGGTTGTAGACTTCCTCATCGGATTGAGCGGCGGCCGACGCGGGCATCAGCATCAGGGCAGCGGTCAGGAGCATGGCGGTATTGTTCAGGTAAAGCATGAAAACTCCGGAAAAGGGGCATGTCGGCAGCCGCACAGTAGCCGAGCCGGTCTTGAAACGGAACCAGGGTGGGCGGGTGCCGGGGATCCATTTTTGGGGTTTGTCCTGGCTGTCTTCAATACGTTCGGAGACGGCGCGATATTCGGCGGGACGCGCGCGCTAGCGGTCTCAAATTCCTCTCGAAGAAGAGGCTTGACCGCCCCCCTGCTTTGCGGCATAAGCAGCGAACCGTACCGTACGGTACTGTGGATGGAGATAAATTTTTGCAGCTTGCCGCCCACCCGCACCAGCCGGATTATTCGCCGCGCCAGAACGCCGTTCTGGACTGCGCGTTGCGGCTGCTTGTCGATGGTGGCGAGAAGGCCTTGACGACGGCAGGCGTCGCGCGGGCCGCCAACTGTTCGAAGGAAAGCCTCTACAAATGGTTCGGCGATCGCGACGGTCTGCTTTCGGCGATGATCGGCTTCCAGGCAAGCAAGGTCCGCGCATTCGAAGATGACGCCGAGATATTGACTGCAGTCACGTTGCGGGAGCATCTGGTTCTCTTCGCGCGCGACCTGCTGGAGGTTCTGGCCGGCGACGTGTCGCTGGCGCTGAACCGGCTTGCGATCGGGCAGGCAAGCCGGGAAGGCTCCAAGCTGGGATCGATGCTTCAGGAGCGTGGCCGGCGCCAGGTCGGCAAGCGGGCAGGGGCATTGCTGGAAGCGGGACGTCGTGCCGGGTTGCTTGCATTCGATGATCGTGACGAGGCCTATGACACGCTTTATGGGTTGATCGTTTCCGATCTGCATCTGCGCATGCTGCTCGGCGAGGATAGCGGCCGTATGGCCAAGGATTTCGGACGAAGAGCGGAGCGGGCGATTTCGGCCTTTCTTCGTCTCTACGGCCATCAAAAGGGTTCGGTCCAGTCCTAGAGAATGGCCGGAAGTATCTGCAAGAGACAAGCAAAGGGAAGGAAATTACAATGCGCGTCTATTACGATCGTGATGCCGATCTCAACCTCATCAAATCCAAGAACGTCGTTATCGTCGGTTATGGTTCGCAGGGCCGTGCCCATGCGCTGAACCTGAAGGATAGCGGTGCCAACAACGTCGTCATCGCGTTGAAGGCCGGTTCGGCCACCATCAAGAAGGCCGAAGCCGACGGCTTCAAGGTCATGACCGTTGCCGACGCTGCCAAGTGGGGCGACCTTCTGATGATGGCGACCCCGGACGAACTCCAGGCCGACATCTACAAGGCTGAAATCGCCGGCAACATCCGCGACGGCGCTGCCATCGCTTTCGCACACGGCCTAAACGTTCATTTCGGCCTGATCGAGCCGAAGGACACGCTCGACGTCGTCATGATCGCGCCGAAGGGCCCGGGCCACACGGTTCGCGGCGAATACCAGAAGGGCGGCGGCGTTCCCTGCCTCGTTGCCGTCGAGAAGAACGCCTCGGGCAACGCGCTTGATCTTGCTCTCTCCTACGCCTGCGGCGTCGGCGGCGGTCGTTCGGGCATCATCGAAACCAACTTCAAGGAAGAGTGCGAAACCGACCTCTTCGGCGAACAGGTCGTTCTCTGCGGCGGTCTGGTCGAACTGATCCGCGCCGGTTTCGAAACCCTGGTCGAAGGCGGTTATGCGCCGGAAATGGCCTATTTCGAATGCCTGCATGAAGTGAAGCTGATCGTCGACCTGATCTATGAAGGCGGCATCGCCAACATGAACTACTCAATCTCCAACACGGCCGAGTGGGGCGAATACGTCTCGGGTCCGCGCATCATCACGGCCGAAACAAAGGCTGAAATGAAGCGCGTGCTCACCGACATCCAGACTGGCAAGTTCACCTCCGACTGGATGCAGGAATACCGTTCGGGTGCTGCCCGCTTCAAGGGCATCCGCCGCATGAACGACAACCACCAGATCGAAGAAGTCGGCGCCAAGCTGCGCGGCATGATGCCATGGATCGGCAAGAACAAGCTGGTCGACAAGGCCAAGAACTAATCTTTGCTGCAAAGCAACATCAGTCTGTTGCGCCTGCTCTATACTGAACGCCGGGGAGAAATCTCCGGCGTTTCCTTTTGTCGTCGGCCGTTGGTTCGCACTATTTGGAACATTTAGGCTTTTGCAGTATTCTATCCAACAGGAGGATACTGTGATGGAAACCTTCTTCTACCACTTCGCCTTGTTTGACGCCTTGATTCTCGGCGCTATCGTGTTGCTGCTTGCATTGAGCATGTTCGGGCATCACGAGGCCTGATCCCATCCTCCGTAACTGAGGAGGTTTGCCGGCAGGTGCTCGAAGACAAAACGAGACGGCCGGCAGTCTCGCTGGGCGATCAAATCGCCGTTGAACGCCGTTTCTATCCTCATGACTGGTCATCATTTCGAATTGGCGCCGTTTGGCGTAACTGCTGCGCATGGCGTTGGTCACACACCGTCGTACGTTGCGCTGAGAAGCTGCTCGCCCGTTATCGAGATCAGCCGGCGAGAAAAGGTGGCTCAATGTCGAAACATAGGTCAGTATTATTGACTTAAAACGCCGGCCGTGTTGTGCTCCGGCAAAATCATAATCTGAGGAAACCTCCATGCTCGATTGGGAAAAGATATTCGCGACGCGGTCTTCACGGATGCGTGCTTCGGAAATCCGCGAACTGCTGAAACTGCTTGACCGGCCGGACATCATCTCGTTTGCCGGTGGTATTCCCGACCCGGCCCTGTTTCCGGATGAGGACTTCAAGGATGCCTATGCCGATATCTTCGGTGGTCCCGCCGTCAGCGCCGCCCTGCAATATTCGGTGAGTGAGGGCTATCTGCCGCTGCGCCAATGGCTTGCCGGCCGCATGGCTGCCATCGGCATCCCTTGCGAACCGGAAAACATCCTGATCACCTCCGGCTCTCAACAGGCGCTCGACTATCTCGGCAAACTCTTCCTGTCGCCGAACGATACGGCGCTGGTGACCTGGCCGACCTATCTCGGTGCGCTTCAGGCTTTCAATGCCTATGAGCCCGTCTACGACCAGCTGTCGCCGTCGGGTAATCGCACGCCGCAGACTTATCGCGATGTCGCTGCCGAAGCCGGTGGCCGGGTGAAGTTCGCCTATATGTCGGCCGAGTTCGCCAACCCGACCGGAGAGACGCTCGACCTGGCTGCGCGCGAAAAGGTTCTGGCACTTGCGGAAGAACTCGACATTGCCGTCATTGAGGACGCGGCCTATCAGTCGCTGCGTTACGACGGAGAAGCCGTGCCGCCGATCCTGGCGCTCGAAATCGCCCGCAAGGGCTCGATCAACGAAACCCGCACGATCTACTGCGGCAGCTTCTCCAAGACGCTGGCGCCCGGCCTTCGCGTCGGCTGGGTCTGCGCCTCTAACACGGTCATCCGCAAACTCGTTCTGATGAAGCAGGCGGCCGACCTGCATTCCTCGACGATCAATCAGATGGCGATCTGCCACGTTGCCGAGCGGGGCTTCGACAAACAGGTCGCCAAGCTCAAGTCCGTCTACAGCAAGCGGCGCGATGCCATGCTGGCAGCGTTGGCCAAGTATATGCCGGCGGACGTGAGCTGGACCGTGCCGGAGGGCGGAATGTTCGTCTGGCTGACCTTGCCGGCCGGCATGGACGGAGCGGATCTGCTGGCCAAGTCGCTGGCGACGGCCAAGATCGCCTTCGTGCCCGGCAAGGCATTCTTCGCCGATGGTTCCGGCGCCAACACCTGCCGCGTCAGCTTCTCTTGCGCCGACGAGGCGATGATCGAGGAGGGGATTTCCCGCCTCGGCGGGCTGATCGGCGAGGAAGCCCTGGCGGCTTGATATCAAGTCCCATCTTCGAGGCAGGCGAGGGCCGCCTCGAAGATCACATCCGGAAGCACGTCGAACGCATAGGGCATGTGGACGCGCTCCCATTTCTGATGATAGTCGCGCCCCCATGGTCCGATATTGACCACCGGATAGGACAGGAGAGCGTCCGGTGCCTTGTCGACGAAGGCCGAGCATGGCGTGTTGCCGGACAGAAGACGCGTCTGTTCGGTAGCCGGTCGATGCCCGAAGAAGCTCATGTCGGATATGCCGGCGAAGAACTGCTTTGCCTTGATGCCCGTCCCGTGCCGTTCCGCGCATCTTTCGGCGGCCGACATCAGGTTTTGCGCGAAAATGCGGCCTGCCGTTCCGGCGCTGTCCAGATGGATGCGCGGATAGTGCAGGGTGGAGAAGCCGATGATCACCAGCGGCCCTTCAAGGCCCGCTTCCGTAAGCGTCGCCGCGACTATCCGGCGGGTGGTCGACAGCGGATCTTCGCCGCTTGACAACGAGTGATCGAGCGCATTTAGCCGATCGGCCGCGGCCTGTCCGCCATGAGCGACGGCCAGTTCGTGCAATTCGGCGTAGGACAGCACCCGCCCCTCGTGTGGTCCGGTGTGACCTGTGCCTTGCCGGTCGAAGAAATTCTTCGCATTGCGTGTCTGCGCATCGAGTGCCGTTCGCATGGCGGCGGCGACGAGCGCGCGGAATTCGTAGAGCACGTCTTCTGGGGTCCGCCGGTGCGTCAGCCAGTTGAACGACAGCCAGACATGCGCGGGCGTGGTGACTTCGTAGCCGTGGCGCACGTCCTTCGCCTCAAGGCAGACCGGCGCCGGCGAAAGCTCGCCGTGAGCCTCGTCGCAAAGCGCGCTGTTGATTTCCATGGCGCGCATGATCTCGGCACCGATCAGATGCGCGCTGACGCCGTTGAAGGCGTAGCCGGCGTGGGTCGGCCGGCCGGCTACGAAGGCGAAGGGCGAGAACTTCCCGACCGAGCCCAGATAGACGGCGCGGCCTTCCGTTCCGTCGCCATCATCGCCGCTGGCGTCCAGATTGATGCCGCCGATGATGTCGAGATCGAATTTTTCGGCGATTGCCGGCAAGGCGTCCCGGAACGCGCGCATGCCGCGCGACCGGTTCTCTTCGTCCGGCGTGGCAACAAACAACAGGTTGCCGGGCGGTTCATCGCGTTCAGCAAACCGCTCGATCGCGGCGATACCGGCTGCGAGACCGCTCTTCATGTCGAGCAGGCCCCGCCCAGCGAGGAAATCGCCGCTCAAGAGGTCGGTGAGCGCCTTTTCCTCCGCCGGGTTGCGTACCTTGTTCGACAATTCCTCGATCAGAGCTTTGGTAAGCGCTTCCGGCTCGCAGGCGAGCGAGGCCAGCGAGCCGTAATTGGCGATCGAGACGGTATCGAAATGTCCAGCCAGAACAAGGCATCGACGGCCTTTGCCCCGCACCAGCGCCAGTACGTTCTGGCGGGCCGGATCGCCATGACTGTTCAGCGCTAGCAGTTGCTCCGGATGCCTTCGGAAATAGGGGGCGTCGCCGAGTAGCGCCATCAGTCGTCCGGAAAAGGCGGCCTCGTCATCGCTTTCCGTCACACTCGGCCAACGGGTCATTTCAATGGATAATTCGCCGGCGCGCGACAGCGGATGGGGTTTCGGCGAGGGGTGGTTGGACAGCATTTGATTGATCCTCCGGAGAGACTGCAAGGGCAAGCCTTGATGACACTAGCGGGCCGGTCGATGAAGCGAAACGGCAATATTATGGAAATTTGCTTGATACTTTGGTCAAAATGACCTGATCATTTAGCGAATTGATAGAGGCGAGGCTTCATGGACACGATCGACCGGCGTTTGCTGGCAATTCTCAGAACGGATGGCCGCGCTTCGATCTCGAAGCTGGCGGAGTTGCTCAAAATTTCGCGCGGAACGGTACAGAACCGGATCGACCGGCTGACCGCCGAGGGTATCATTGCCGGGTTCACGGTGCGGATAGCGGCGGCGGAGGATCCGCACGCGGTCCGCGCAGTAATGCTGATCGAGATCACGGGTCAGAAGACCGTATCGGCGATCAAGTTGCTGCGCGGTATCCCGGAAATCCGCGCGCTGCATACGACCAACGGCGCCTGGGACCTCGTTGCCGAGATCCAGACGGAAAATTTGGCGGAATTCGACCGCGTGCTGCGTCATATCCGGGCAATGGACGGGGTGTCGAAATCGGAAACGAGCCTGCTGCTGACGACGATTTGATTCGGAATCACATATAAGGTCCGAGCAGCGACAAATCCGCTTCACCGAGCCGGTCTTTTGCCGTACGCAACTGGTGCCAGTAGGGATAGAGCACCGGCGGGGCGCTGACCGCGTCGAGGCGCTGGCGTTCTTCATCAGATAGAGTGAGATCTGCTGCGGCAAGATTGTCCTTGAACTGCGCTTCGGTTCGGCCGCCGATGATGACGGAGGTGACGGCCTTGCGGCCGATCAGCCAGGAGAGCGCGACCTGGGCGGCAGAAACATTGCGGCTTTCGCCGATGTCAACGAGCGTATCGACGATGCCCCAGAGGCGGTCCTCGTCGCGGATCGGCGGTTCGTCCCAGCCAGCCAGTTGCCGCGAGCCTTCCGCCGTCTTGTTGCGCCGATGCTTGCCGGAGAGAAGGCCGCCGGCCAGCGGGCTCCAGACCAGGACGCCGAGGCCCTGGTCGATCGAGATCGGCAGCAGCTCATATTCGGCGTCGCGCGCCTCGAGCGTGTAGTGGATCTGCTGGCTGACGAAGCGCTGGCGGTGATCGGCGGCACTGACCCCAAGCGCCTTCATGATGTGCCAGCCCGAGAAATTCGAGCAACCGATATAGCGGACCTTCCCCTGGCGCACGAGCATGTCGAGCGCTTCCATGGTTTCCTCGAGCGGCGTCTGACCGTCCCATTCGTGCAACTGGTAGAGATCGATGACATCGGTCTTCAGGCGTTTCAAACTCGCCTCGCAGGCGCGGATCAGATGGTGCCGGGAGGAGCCGACGTCGTTCGGGCCGTCGCCCATCGGGAACCGGGCCTTGGTTGCGATAAGCACGCCGTTCTTGCGCTTGCCGCCGGTGATTTCACCGATGATTTCCTCCGAGACGCCCTGCGAATATACATCCGCCGTATCGATCAGGTTGACGCCGGCGTCGAGGCAGAGATCGACGAGCCTGCGTGCGTCGCCGACGCCAAGGTCGCCGACGGCCTTCGCCCAGCCTTTGCCGCCAAAGGTCATGGTGCCGATGGTCAATGTCGAAACCTTGAGGCCGGAGCGGCCGAGAAGACGATATTCCATGATGAAACCCAATCAACTTGCGAATAGTCAGACGCGGCGAAGCTAGGGCCGCTCAGCGAAAAGAAAAGGGCGGCGACTGGAAAACGCCGCCGATCATCACGTCATGTCTGTTCAATCCTTGGCAAGGACGATGACACGGTCGGATTCGCTGTAGAGCAGCTTTTCCGACTTTGCAGGATTGACAGTGACGCCGCCGAGCTTGCGCAGATCCGGGTCGCTGCCGCGCGGCCGGCGATAACCGATGGCGACTTCGCCGCGGCGCAAGGCGGCGAGGCAGATCGTGTAGAAGGTGACCGGTTCGCCGATCGCCACATAGTCGCTGACCGGGCGCATGTAGATTTCCGACCCGTCCTCGTCGAGCAGTTCATCGAAGATGGCTGCCATGGATTCGTTCTCGGAGGCCTGGGCCAACATCAGGCTGACCAGCTTGTTGCTGACGACGAAATCGTCGGCGCGGGTGACTTCGGCCAGTTCCCGGTTGCGAACGTCCGTCATCTCGCTGACGACGCTGATATGCCGGCCCGCCTTTTCGGCGATCTTGCGCAACTGCAGCAGGGTCACCAGCGTGCGGGTATCAGCCGGCTGCGGCGCCATGTGGTCGCTGTAGCCGAGAACGAGAACGTGGTCGTAGCCCGGAATGTCGAGCGCCTCGAGTTCGGCGCGGCTACTGGTGTCTATCACGTGGTAGTCGACAGCCATATTGCCGTTGGCAACCTTGAGGGCCTTGATGTCGTCCTCCAGTTCCGGCGTATCGGCTGCGATCGTCAGCAGCGAGCCGGCGGCGACATAGCGCGACAGTTCGAAGGTGATGATCGGGCCGCGCCGGTTCCAGCCGAGCAGCAGCGTTCGCTCCGGTCCGGGATCCCGCGCCTCGGGGGGCAGGATGGCGTCCTTCTCGATATGAATTTCACTGTTGCCGGATCTGATCGCAGCATCGTCTTCGGCGATGATGACGGCGCGCTCGCCCGGCTTGAACATGCGGCCCGGCGGCGGATTGAGATGCACCTTGCCGTCTTCGTCACAAAGCCCGATCAGTGTCGAGGTCTCATAGGCCATGACGGCGGCGGCAAAGCTCTTGCCGGTGATGTCGGGCTGCTCCAGCGTGTAGATCTCGCAGCCATCGAAATCGAGCAGTTCTGAATAGACGGCGCTCAAGCCTGACTGTCGGCTGGAATGCACGACGATGCGGGAAATCAGGTTATCGGCTAAAATGAGCTGCAATTCGCTGCCGCCGACGATGCGGGCGACATCGGCGTTCTTACTGTCGCGAATTTCGGCGGCGATCTGATAGGGTCTGGCCCGGCGGTTTGGATCGTTGACGAGCGCGAGCACGCTCTTGATCACCTGCGAATCCGGATCGTCGCCCTCCGGCGAGAGCACGATCACGGAGCGGGACGTCTGCGGGTTGACGATGCTGAGATCGTAGAGGTCTGTCGGGTCGCCGCTGCGGCAGATGATCTTCGTGTTCTTCAGATCAGCCACCTTGGTGGCGATCTCATCTTCCATCTCCACCTTGTCCTTGCTGGCCATGATGACGATGCGCGGCTTCTTGCGGCTGGTGTTGGCGATGATCAGCTCGGAGATGACGTCGAAGATCGAAGGAGACCAGTTGAGGATGATGGTGTGGTCGTTCTCCAACACCTGGGAGCGCCCCTTGCGAAGCTCGTCCAGTTTGTTTTCCAGGCCGGAACTGAGCACGCCGATCAAGGCGGAGAAGACGAAGATGCCAGCGACGGTGACGACCAGCGAGACGCCGCGGAACCCCCAGCCCGTATCGCCGCCCATCGTTCCCGCGTCGAAGGTCCGCATCAGCGATTCCCATGTGCCTTCGATGAAGCTCACGGGCTCGCCGCCCTCCGGCGCGATCTTGGTGATGGCGAGAAAGGCGCCGGCGACGACGATGACGAACAGTGAGATGACCGTCAGCCAGCCGATCAGCGCGATCGGCCCTGCGGCCATGCTCTTGTCGAACTCATAGCGCAGCCGCGCGCCCCATGGCGTACCCTTGTTCATCGATGTCCCCCTGACGCCGCACGCTGCACCCGACTTTCAGGTCGCAGATATTGCCAACATTATCAACAGGTTTAGCCGCTTGAAGCCGAATCGACCCAGATATAGTGACCTGTCATGCCGGCTACGGTATTCGCCGACCCTTGTGCGACGTTGGTGCCGGTCGCCGAGTGTCACATGCCTGTCAACTGCCGCCACTATCCATCGGTCCTCTCCGCTCTAGAAGGATCAAGCCAGATGAATAAGCTGCTTTGCGCATTAACCGCACTCGTCGCCTCCAGCCTTGTCGCCGTTTCAGCACAAGCTGAAAACCTGGTTCTCTACACCAGCCAGCCGAATGAAGACGCGCAGGCGACCGTCGACGCCTTCAAGGCGGCCAATCCGGGCGTGGACGTCGAATGGGTGCGTGACGGAACGACCAAGATCATGGCCAAGCTGATGGCCGAGACGGAAGCCGGCAACGCGGTCGCCGACGTGCTCCTGATCGCCGACACGGTGACGCTGCAGCGCATGAAGGAAGCCGGCCAGCTTCTGGAATACAAGTCGCCGGAAGCGGCGAATTTCGACGCTGCGCTCTATGACGCCGACGGCGCCTATTATTCGACCAAGATGATCACCACCGGCATCATCTACAATACCTCGGCGGCGATGAAGCCGGCGGGCTGGAAGGATCTGATCAAGCCGGAGGCCAAGGGCCTGGTGACCATGCCGAGCCCGCTCACCTCCGGCGCGGCGCTCATCCATGCGCAGACGCTGACCGGCATCGAGGGGTTCGGCTGGGATTACTACAAGGCGCTCGCCGAAAATGGTGCTACGGCAGCAGGTGGCAATGGCGGTGTCCTGAAGGCGGTCGCGACCGGCGAGAAGGCCCATGGCATGGTCGTCGATTTCATGGCGATCCGCGAGAAGGCCAAGGGCGCGCCGGTCGAATTCGTCTTCCCGGCCGAGGGCGTCAGCGCAGTCACCGAGCCGGTTGCCATCCTGAAGACGGCAAAGAACGTCGAGGCGGCCAAGAAGTTCGTCGATTTCCTGCTGTCCGATGAGGGCCAGCAGGTTTCCGTCAAGCTCGGCTACATCCCTGCACGCAAGGGCGTTGCCCTGCCGGCAGGTTTCCCGGCACGCGACAGTATCAAGGTTCTGCCGATCGATGCCGCCACTGCCGTCAAGAATTCCGACGAAGACCTAAAGATCTTCTCCGGCATCTTCAGCACCAACTGACCCGTCTTGATGCCCAAGCTTTTCGCCCGCGGGAGCAGCCAGCCGGGCTGGCTGCTCCCTGTTGTCGTCATCGCCGTCTTTCTGTTGAGCGGGCTGCCACTTGCGCGTCTTCTTTATGCTGGCATGCGCTTTACGCTCGAAGGCAAGACCACCGGCCTGTTTGCCGAACCGGCGACCTGGGCCGCCATTCGCAATACATTGACGACGTCCGTCGGCGGCATGGTGATTTCGGTCCTGCTGGGCGCGGCCTTCGCCTTTGTGGTGACACTGACCGACTTTCGCGGCAAGGGCTTCTTCAGCTTCGCCTTCGTGCTGCCGATGATGATCCCGCCGCAAGTGACGGCTCTTGCCTGGGTGCAGATGTCCGGCCCCGCCAGCCCGTTATTGAAGACGCTCGGGATTGCGCCGCCCCTCGGCAGCCCGCAGCCGCTCTATTCACTGGGTGGCATCGCGCTCCTGCTCGGCGTCCAGCATGCGCCGCTGGTGTTCCTGGCGCTGAAGGGGGGCCTTGCCTCCCTGCCACGCGATAGCGTGGAGGCGGCACGGCTGGCTGGAGCCTCTCCCCTTCGGGTTTTCCGTGACATCATCCTGCCGCTCGCCGTGCCCAGCCTGATCGCAGGAGCGGCCATCGCCTTCGTCTCCGGCGTCGGCAATTTCGGCATCCCGGCCATCCTTGGCATTCCCGCATCGATCTTCGTTCTACCGACGCTGATCTACAGCCGGCTTTCCAGTTTCGGTGCCGGAACCTTCGCGGAAATGGCGCAACTTTCCATGGTGATCGCCATGATTGCCGGCCTCGGTCTGACCGTTCAGCAATGGGTATTGAAGGGCAGGGATTACCGGATCATCGGGCTTTCGGGCAAGAATGCTGCCTTTTCGCTCGGTCCTGCCCGCATCCTGACGGAGGTTACCTTCTGCCTCGTCCTGTTGCTTGTACTGGTCGCGCCGCTTGCGGCGCTCATCGCCAGTTCGCTTGTGCCAGCCTACGGAGTGCCGCTGAATTTTCAGACAATGTCCCTGGAGGCCTATCGGGAAATTCTGTTTCGGCAGTCGGTGACGGCAACGGCCTTTGCAAATTCGCTGTTTCTGGCCGGGACGACCGCCTGCGGCCTGCTGTCGATCACAGTGCTCACCGCCTATCTTCTCGCACGCCGTCCGGGAAAGCTCGCGAATATCATCGCCGGCCTGATCGAAATTCCCTATGCGCTCCCGGGCATCGTGCTCGCGGTCGCCTTCATCCTTTTGTTGGCAGCGCCGCTGCCATTATTGAACGTCTCGATCTACGGGACGATCTGGATCATCCTGATTGCCTATTTTTCCAGTTTTTTCGCTGTCAGCCTCAAACCGGTGGCAAGCGCATTTCTCCAGGTCGATCCCTCTCTCGAGGAGGCGGCCCGGCTTTCCGGCGCGGGCTTCCTGCGACGAATGCGCGATATTCTCATTCCTCTTGTTGCGCCGGCGGCTGGTGCTTCCGTCGTTCTTGTCTTCCTGATCGCCTGTAGTGAACTGACGGTCTCGGCCTTGCTCTGGACGGCGGGCACACAGACGCTGGGCGTCGCGATCTTCAATCTGGATGACAGCGGCAGCTCCGATCTCGCCTCGGCGCTGTCGGTCGTCGTCGTCGTGATGGTCATCCTTCTGATGCTGGTGCTTGAATTGCTGGCGAAACGTCTGCCGAAAGGTGTGCTGCCGTGGCGCAACTGATCCTCAATCATCTCAGCAAGGATTTCGGCACCGGCACGCCTGCGGTTTCCGACGTGTCGCTGCGGGTGCGTGAAGGCGGTTTCCTTGCCTTGCTCGGGCCGTCCGGCTGCGGCAAGACGACGGTGCTCAGGATGATTGCCGGGTTCGAGCAGCCGACCGATGGATCGATCGTTCTCGGCGAGCGGACGCTTGCGGATGGCAGCGGATCGCTGCCGCCGGAAAAACGCAATATGGCGATGGTCTTCCAGTCCTATGCGCTCTGGCCGCATATGACAGTGGCGGAAAATGTCGGCTATCCGCTGAAGGTCCGCGGCGTCACCGGTTCTGCCTGGGAAAGCCGGGTTCGCGACGCGCTCGGCGTTGTGAGGCTGGCGGATTTCGCTACTCGACGGCCTGCCGATCTCTCTGGTGGCCAGAGGCAGCGCGTGGCACTCGCCCGCTGCCTGGTGAGTTCGCCCGACGTGGTTCTGCTCGACGAGCCGCTCGCCAATCTCGATCGGCATCTGAAAGCGGCAATGGAAGAAACGTTTCGCGAGTTCCACGCCCGTTCCGGCGCGACGATGATCTACGTGACCCACGACCAGAGCGAGGCGATGGCACTGGCAACCGATATTGCCGTCATGTCCGAGGGTCGGTTGATGCAGGTCGCTTCGCCGGAGGAAATCTACGCGCGGCCGCAAGGGCGGATCGTCGGCGGCTTGATCGGGCAGGGGGACATCCTCGATCTGGCTCTGGGTGATCAGCGCTCGCGTTCGGTGCCGTGGCAGGCGATCGAGGCATCCTTACGGCAAGCCGCTGGGCCGAGCCGTCCCTTGCTTGTACGCCCGGAACACGTCGTCGCCGATCCGCACGGGATACTGTTTAAGGTGAATTCGTGTGTCTTCGAGGGCGAGCGTTTTTCCCTGTCATTGCGGACAGCCGGCGGGCAAGGCCTGAAAGCCTATTCGGGCACTGCGGTTCCGCCCGGGACTTTGCAGCCTTTCGTCATCCGTCAGGGATGGCTGCTTTGAGCCCGTTGGAGAGCTGGGAACTGTCGTGGAGAAAGACGTTCGACTTTTGCCGGTGATTGTCTAAAGTCGCGGCGATCGCATTCGGAATCGTCAGATGTCCCTTCGCCTTGCCACGTTCAATATCGAAAACCTGATGAGCAGGTTCGATTTCTCAGGCTTTCGCAACAACCTCAAGCAGGACCGTGTTCTCAGGCTTTTCGACGTGAAGAGCGAGGCGGAATATCAGCGGCTCGAGGAAGCGCGCACGATTGCCCATACCGATGATACGCGGCAGATGTCGGCGCTGGCGATTGCCGATTGTGACGCCGATATCCTCTGCCTGCAGGAGGCCGACAACATGGCGGCGCTGCAGGCCTTTGAATATGGCTACCTGTTTCGCATGGTCGGCAGCGGCTACCGGCAGAAATATCTGATCGAGGGCAATGACAGCCGCGGCATCGATGTTGCAGTACTGGTGCGCGAGGAAACCCGCGACGGCCAGAAGATCGAGTGTGTCGACGTCAAATCCCACGCGGCCGTGACCTACGCCGATTTCGATATCTTCAACGACGCGCTGGCCGCAACCAACGTGCCGGGCGATCGCGTTTTCAAGCGGGACTGCCTGGAACTGGATTTCCGCATCGGCGGGCGGCCGCTGACCCTGTTCGTCGTGCACTTCAAATCGATGGGGCCAGCGCGCGAAGGGCTTGATGGGCGCACGGCGACGATGCCGGTCAGGCGGGCAGAGGCGGCGGCTGTCCGGCGCATCATCGAAAATCGCTTCGGTGCTGGCAACACGGCGGACAAGATGTTCGCCATCTGCGGGGACATGAACGACTACCAGGAGCGGATCGACGTGCTCGGCGACCGACGCAACGGCTATAGTTTCGTGCTGAGGCAGGAAACGCAGAGCGCGCTGTATATTCTGAATCATGACGGCTTTGTCGAAAACACCATGCGGCGGCGGCCCGAGCTCGATCGATGGACGCTGTTTCACAGCCGTGGA
This sequence comes from Hyphomicrobiales bacterium, assembly GCA_900474095.1. GTDB lineage: Bacteria > Pseudomonadota > Alphaproteobacteria > Rhizobiales > Rhizobiaceae > Pararhizobium. Next base: position 171,600 of record UCOA01000025.1, read on the forward strand.
CCGGAGGAGCGACACCTCTGTCAGCTCGACTATATCTGGCTCTCTCCGGCTCTTGCCAAGCGCAACCCGGCGAGCGTGCCGGAAATCATCCGTGCCGGTCAGCCCTACCGTACGATCTTCCCGAAAGGACAGGAGATCGAGCGCTATCCGAGAACCGGATGGGACCGGCCGAAAGCTTCGGACCATTGCCCCGTCGTCATTTCCCTCAACGTGTGACCGACATGTCGCAACAGACCAGCAACATATCCGAGTGGCCCGATGAACGCCTGGTTTTTCCCGTCAGCCACGTCGACTTGCGCGTAGCGGAGGGACCGCATCCTTACTGTCTCGCCGAGCAGGAGAAGATCGCGGAAAACTGGGCGCAGGAGATTTCAGCCCATCCCGCCCTTTATGACGGCCGCATGATGCTGTCCCGCGCGGTGCAAATTCGCGACGGCGTGATTTCCGGACAGGCGCACATTGTGCGGTTCTCGACATTCCTGTTGTGGAGAAGGACACGGCCGGTGACTTCGGCAATCCACCTGTTCGCTCTTCCGGTTATTGTTTCGTCAGATGGTGCGGTGATCGCAATTCGCATGGGCAAACACACAGCCAATCCAGGGCGCGTCTACTGCGCGGCCGGGTCGCTGGATCCCGAGGACACCCGCGATGGCATATGCGACTTGGACGGCAACATGGCACGCGAGGTGCTGGAAGAGACCGGGCTTGCGTTGTCCGATGCCGACAGCGTGTCTGGATTTCATGCGCTGCACGACAGGGGCGTCATCACAGTTTTCCGTTCCTACCGGTTTTCCTGGACGGCCGCGGACCTGATCGGACGCATCGCCCGGCATATCGCTCAGGATCCGGAGCCGGAAATCGACGAGGCCTTGGCCATCCGCAGCGCCGATCCGGGGCTGCATCGCTATCAGCCTTTCATGTCACCGATCCTGGAATGGGTTTTCAAGAATAGGCGGTGATGCTTTTACGCTTGCCGCAGGTTCTCTGCCGTGCAAGGTCTGGCACTAAAAGACATACAGGGAAAAGACACAGGGAGATTACCTTGGCGCGGCGTTATGCAATTTACGACGTCTTCACTGCCAACAGGCTGGAAGGAAATCCGCTGGCCGTCGTTTTCGATGGCGACGGCCTGAGCGACGCGGCGATGCAGGCAATCGCCGGCGAGTTCAACCTGTCGGAGACCGTGTTCGTCAAGCCTGCAGAAAACTCGGCACATACCGCCCGGCTGCGAATTTTTACTCCTGGCTACGAGTTGCCCTTCGCCGGCCACCCCACGGTTGGCGCGGCAATCGCTTTGGCCGAGGCCGCGCGGGCCGCTGACGACGAGGGCTATGATCTCGTTCAGGTGCTTGAGGAAAATGTTGGTCCTGTGCGTTGTGCCGTACGGCGGCGACCCTCGTCGGCGACGTTCGCGGAATTCGACGTGCCGCGGAAGTCGGTGCAACTCCACGCGAAGTTCGATCGGCAGGAGATTGCCAATGCCTTCAGTCTGAAGGCGTCGCAGATCACTTTCGAGAACCACGTGCCGACCTTCTGGAGCGCCGGCGTTCCGTTCGTGATGATCCCCGTGCACGACGTGGCGGCGGCAGCTGCCGTCGAATTCGACGCTGCACTCTGGGAGCAGATCACGCCGATTGCCGAGGGCCGGCTCGCCAGCGCTTATGTCTACTGCCGCGGCGGGATCAATCACGTCGCTCGCTTCCACACCCGCATGTTCGCGCCGGCCATGGGCATCGTCGAAGATCCGGCGACAGGCTCGGCGGTTGCCGCCTTCTCCGGGGCGATCCACCATTTCGACCAGTTGATCGATGGGCATCATCCGTTCCTGATCGAACAGGGCGTCGAGATGGGCCGGCCATCGCTGCTGCACCTTCATCTCGACGTATCCGGCGGTGAAATCGTCACCGCGCGCATAGGCGGACAGGCCGTGAAGATTGCGGCCGGCGAACTTTATCTTTGAAAAACAGGCTCTAAACGGCCAATACAGATTTTTTTGAGAAATCCCATAAGAAAATCGCTGTGGGGGTGGACAAGCCCGGCGAAGGCCATTATACGCCCCATCAGACCGCAGCAACGCGGTTCTGGACGGGTGATTAGCTCAGTTGGTAGAGCAGCTGACTCTTAATCAGCGGGTCCACGGTTCGAGCCCGTGATCACCCACCAAATCTTTCAAGCACTTAGGTGTATTTTCTTAAACAAGTACGTTAGCTTGTGACTGACCCGGGTAACATCTGGGGTAACCGCGAATTTTCCCCAATTTAGGCGACAAACGAAGCGAACCGGCCGCAGGATGGCGCCCGGGCCGATTTCGTCATCTAGTTCACTGGCAATGCGGTCAAGTGTTTTTATCGACCGGCAGGAAACCGCCGATCAGTTCCGCGGGTAAAGTCGCTGTCGCTACTCTCGCCACCGACGAAGACGTCGCAGCTCATCATGTATTCGGCCTTCGCGTGAACGCCCTCGAGCGAGGTCGGGCGATAGGCGCAGAGCGCCTCACCGGTCCCCATCATCTGCGCAATGATGTTATCCGAGACTTCGCCCTCTGGGAGGTTGTCGTAGCTCCCCATAGCTGCCTTGCGAGCGTCGACGAGCATCCGGCTATGGCGACGTCATCCATGCCCGCTGCAGCCTCTGGCAAGACCACAGGAAGCGATGTAGCGGCGATGCCGCCCAGGAGGCGTCGACGACTGATCGCGGTCATTGGACCGCCTCCCTGAGGAAATCGCTCGTCACGTGGTTTGATATCGGCGACGACGATCCCGAGAACCTCCTCGTTGAACCCGTCGATCGACGACAACCTTGTGCGAGTAGAGCGGGTTGTCTTTGGACACGCACAAGCCGGTCAACACGTCGGTGACGCGGTAAAGGTCGCCACCGACGCCATTATCGAGCAGATAGATCCCTTCGCCTTGGTAAGCGTGGACCGGCGACGCACGACGCAGAACTAGCATTAAAGATCAAGGGAGCCATTGAGACGGCATTCGCACAGCGCCTTTAGCTCTCATGCCGCCGACCGCTCCTGCTGGTCTGCCTCGGCTTTCGCCAGGCGCATGTAATGCTTCACTGTCTCGTAGTGCATGCCGGACTCGGCTTCAACCCACTGGAGGAAGGAAGCACGGGGAAGCGCGGCCTTTACCTCGAGCAGCTTCTGACCGGCTTCTGTGAGACGCTTCGATCTTTCGGTTTTATGCGTAGGGGATCGCCTGCCATGTTTCGTTCCCGTCGGCTGGTGAGCGCCAGGTACATCATGCCCACCAGAGCGTGACGCTGCTTGACCACCGGCACCAGCTCCTGACACCGCCACATAAGCCAGCCCATCGGGATCGCATCCCATGCTTCGAACCATTCACTGGCGTTGTTCTCGACCCACGCGCTACAGGCCAATATCAGGTCACTGACGGCCCATAGGCTGACCTCAGTCATTAGTCCATCGTTGCCCTTGGTCTCTGCAAGCGTCGAGACGACAAGCTGGAGATGTCCTTCGCCATGGGTGCCGAGGATCCTGGCCATTGTGGCGAGGGCCCGCGTCTGACCAGGCCTCGGACATTCGTTCATCCGCACGATTTCGATATCGAACTCGGCACAGATGGTCCGGACGATCGCTTCCGACATGTCAGCCTCTCAATGCATGTTGCACGACGCGACGGATCTCATCGGCTTGGGCCTGCTGTGACCGCTTGTCGGTGGCGACACCGCCATTGAAATTGACCACCAGACTGACGGGCCTTTCAGCCCTTGGCGCCTGTTGACCACGTCCATCCGACACCTTGGCGTCATCGACGATGATCACCCGCTCAGAATTCTTCTTGAAGAACTCGACGCGCTGGTCCTCGCCCGGCATGATCTGGCCACCGGTGGCAAAGCCCTTGAGACCCTGGCGGACATATGTCTTGTAATCCCCGCGGATGCCGATCTCGTTGTTGAGCGCATAGGGGTTCTTGGCGGGAGAGGCATCATAGGTGCTGATGTGCATCATGCCGCCCGAATATCCCGGCGAGAAGCCAGACTGTGAACGGGCCGAGGAACTGCTCGCGAACGAGCCCCCGGCGCGCGTGTGCGGCCATCGCGAGCGGACGTATCTGCTTGCCGCGTTCCGTAAGGAAAACCAGGCGTGCACGCTTGTCGGTTGGATGCGGCCGCAGCTGGACGTAGTTTTCGACCCTGCGCATAAAGCTTACGGATCGATGCCGGTCGCTCTTCCGAGCAAACAGCTTCCTGAATACGTCAAGAGCAGCAAAGTCCGCCGCGCCATGATGACGGACTTTCTGAAAATCC